>JACOWC010000031.1 GCA_016177005.1 Methylocystis sp. | reverse complement strand
ATCACCGGTGACGCGTTCCATCCAGAATGGAATTACACCATCGCCCCGCGTTCGACGTCAGTCTCAAAGTGAAGCAGTTATTTCGCCGCGTCGCCTAAGCCGGTTTCGCCGGTACGGATGCGCATCGCGCGCTCCAGCGGCGAGACAAAGATTTTGCCGTCGCCGATATGGCTGGTGTAGGCGGCGCGCCTGATCGCGTCGATCGCGCGACCGACGCCGGCGTCGGGAAGCGCGACTTCGATCTTAATCTTAGGCAGGAAGGAGATGACATATTCCGCGCTGCGGTAGATTTCGGCGTGCCCCTTCTGCCGGCCATAGCCCTTCACTTCGGTCGCGGTCATTCCGTGCACGCCGATTTCCGTCAGCGCTGCGCGCACCTCGTCGAGCTTGAAGGGTTTGATGATGGCCGTGATGATCCTCATTTGTGCAGGCATGCCTTGAAGTATGGCGAAGCGAGCGCTCACTCAGCAAATGGCATGCCATGCTGCGCATAAAATAATCTTTTGCATATCAGTGGTCGGCACGACCCTGACCAGCGCGGAGGCGGTGATCGTCTATTTTATGTACGCTATGCGTAAAGCATGAGCTGATGCGAATATCCGCAGTCGTCACGCCTGGAAGCAGGGGCATCGTGTGAAGGATTGTTTTCGCGATTATGCACATAATCGCGTTGTTTTCCTCGCCCTCATCCTGAGCCGCCCGCAAGTCGGGTTTACCCGACTTGCGAATATGAACGTCGATCTCGGGCAAGCCCGAGATCGAAGGCGGCGTCTCGAAGGACGAGGGTGAGGAAAAAATACGCGAAAACGGGCTTCCTCGCCCTTCGAGACGCGTGCTGCGCACGCTCAGGATGAGGAAGCCCTTCGCCCGTTCGCCCTGCTGCATTTGGGCGATTCCGTCCAAACGCAGCGTGATCTATGCGATAATGTCGGGCGTGAGCTGGTCTTCTAGATAGGCGATGCGATCGCGCAGTAGCAGCTTACGCTTCTTCAGCCGCTGAATCTGAAGCTGGTCGGCGACGCCAACGGCGAGCAGCGCCTCGATCGCGGCCTCCAGATCGTGATGCTCCAGCCGCAGCCGCGCCACTTCAGCGCGGATCGCGTTCTTGTCGATTTCGCTGGGCGCGTCGCTCATCGAAAGCAGCCCTTGAGCGCTCGTGAATGCTCGGGAATCGATTGCTTTGGAGCGCAATTATCGCGCCGCCGGCAAGAAGCGTTCAAGCGAATTGGTCGATCAGGATTCATAGGCGCTCCGCATCTCTTCGATAGCAGCAATCTTGGCGTAGAGCGGCGCCCAGTCGTCGCGCTCGGCGATCGACGCCCAGAGCGCCTCGACCTCATCGATGAGCATGGTGCAGGGCATCGGCCGTTGGAAATACGGGTGATCCAGCCGCACATTGGGCGCGGGCCGATGTTGGGCCAAAGCGGCGCGGACTGGCGCAAAGGCCTCCGCTTGGTAATGGTCCGCCGATGGACTGCGTTTCGCGCGCTCGACGGACGCCAAGCCGCCGCGCCAGTCGAAAAAGGTCTGTTCGAACGCGGCCTTCGTCACTGTGAGAAAATCGACGAAGGCCTTCGCCAGCGCGGCGTCGGCCGCCTCTCCCGCCGAGAGGAGGCCGAGCCGATTGAGCAGCGCCGCCCTGAATTCCTCTTTGATACGGTCGGGAAAGGTCGCGAGAACCTTCTCGGCGGACTTCAGTCCGGTGAGGTGGATCAGGCACTCGGCCAGGCGGGACAGGTTCCAGCCGAGCGCGCCCGGCTGCCGGCCGAAGGCGTAAAGACCGATTTCGTCGAAATAGGCGGCGGTGAAGGTCGGGTCGTAGACCGGCGCGAAGCGCCATGGTCCGTAGTCGAAGCTCTCGCCCGTCACGTTGATGTTGTCCGAATTCAACACGCCGTGAACGAATCCGGACGCCATGTAGCCTGCGCCGAGCCTGGCGACGCGCGCCGTAACGCCTTCGAGAAAGGCGAGGGCCCTTTCGGGCGCCGGCAGGTCGGCGATGGCGGGGAAGTAATAGCGGCAGACGTGATCGACGAGCCTGTCGATCGCCGCGGCGTCGTCATGGAAGGCGAGGCGCTGAAAGGTGCCGATGCGAATATGCGAACGCGACAGGCGCACCAGCACGCTCGAGCGCGTCGGCGACGGTTCGTCGCCGCGCATGAGCGCTTCGCCCGTTTCGATCAGGCTGAAGGTTTTCGAAGTGTCGACCCCCAGCGCCTCCAGCATTTCCGTCGCCAGAATCTCACGAACGCCGCCCTTGAGCGTCAGCCTTCCGTCGCCGCGCCTCGACCAGGGAGTCTGGCCGCTGCCCTTGGTCCCGAGATCGAGCAGTCTGCCGTCTTTGGAGTCGCGCAATTGCGCGAAAAGAAAGCCGCGCCCGTCGCCGAGATCCGGGTTGTAAACGCGGAATTGATGGCCGTGATAGCGTAGCGCCAACGGATGGGCGAGCCCGCCCGGCAACGGGGAAAAGCGCCCGAAATGCTCGATCCACTCCGCTTCGCTCAGGCCATCCAATCCGACCCGCGCCGCCCAGCGCTGGTTGCGGTAGCGTAGCCGATGCTCAGGAAAGGTCGCGGCTTCGACACGGTCGAAGAAGGGCTCGCCGAGAGCCTCGTGCAGCTTCTCGGCGCGGTAAAGCTCGGTGACGGGCATGAGGACGAGGTCTCGCAAATCGCGCGCCGTGGCGCGAACGCTTCAAAAAATAAGGCGGAGATTTCTCTCCGCCCATGGCGTGAAGCGAAAGTGAGGGAGCGGAAAACGTTAGAGCGCGCCGCGAAAAAGCGGAACCCGACCTTTTCGCGTAGAGCGCGCTCTAAGTTTTTGAGATCGATCGCTTATCCGTCCTTTGGGCGACTCCGCCCATAGGCAGCGTGATCTAATGGCGCGTTTCGCTGATCGACAATTTGGCCAGCTCGTCCTTGATCAGCAATTTCTTGCGCTTGAGTTCCGCGATCTTCAATTCGTCCGCGTGGGGGTGCAGCTGTTCCTCCTCGATCTCCTTCTTGAGCGCCTCATGGCGGCGCTGGAGTTCGACGATATGGCCCTGCAAGGACATGCGAAACCTCCTTAACTTCTTTCCGCTCGACAAGCGGGAGCAGTAATAAGTCTGCCACAATGCGGGCTCGTCGCAAGACTTGAAATCGCGCAACGTCACAAATCTTTTGCACAGAAAAGGTGCGGTGTTTACCGAACGTCAATTTTTTCCATAACTTGCGCTGAGGCGTGACCCAAAGCGTCGCAGGGAGCGCGCGCTTGCGCGCCGCCGCGTACGCCAGTATAGACGGGCGCTCCAGCCCATTGGGCTGAGGGCGCGTAGCTCAGCGGGAGAGCACTACGTTGACATCGTAGGGGTCACAGGTTCAATCCCTGTCGCGCCCACCATTAAAATCAAGAACTTATGAAAAACGAAGGCTGCCCGCGCGGGGCTTCATGCTGAAAGCTCCCGCTCAATCGCGCGCACGAGCCGCTTGATCCGATTCATTTCAACGAGAAGCTCTAGCGAAAGCGCCTTGTCGTCCGCCGTTAACTGCTCGCGAAACGGGAAGTCGAGCGCGACCGTCCGGATTTCGGCGAAGACTGCGTCTATTTCGTCATCGTCTCGTTTCAGCCACGACGCTACGCGCTGCGGATCGGTCCAATGTCTGACATTAGCTTGATTCAGCATATCTGCGTGCTCCTGTCGTGCTGCACGCAAACAGCGACGCCATAGCGTCTGCTGTGCCAGCGATATGCCCCGCTCGCCGATGTGGGGTCGATCCTCTCATTGCCAAGCGAGGCCGTTGCGCTCATTCGAATGGAGCGCATCGCAGGCGGTTTTCGCACAGCTTAGGGGATGAATATCTGCGACGCTCTCGCTCCGACTCCGTCATAAAGGGTCCGACAACAGCGGCGCTGACTTCACTGCGGCGGAGTCGCTTCCTTGCCGCTCTGTGTGCCTTTTTTACCCTCGACGCCCGGCTCACCGGCGGACGTTCCGCTCGGCGTCGAGACGTTCTTTTTCTGGGTATGCGGAATGCTGGGATTTTCCTTTTGCACTGCTCCTGAAGGCTTGACGTTCTTGCCGGTCGTCGGCCCTGATGTCTCTCCTTGATTCTGCGCAAATGCAACCGGCGCCAAAGAGGCTATGGCGAGGCTTACGATGATGGCGAGACATTTTTCCATGATGAGCTCCTAAAGCAACGCTGAGTAGCGTGTGAGCCCCCTCTCTCTCTACCCGTATTGGAGTAGCCTACTTGGGACGAACGCTTGCGTTGGCAAGCTGCGCCGGCCTGACAAAAACGCCCGGCCGTTACATCCGCGGTCAGGCTTTCGGTATGCTCTCGTCCAGTGCGGACGCTTCCCGCAAGCCTTTGGCACGGCGCCGAAATGACTTCCGGCGCCGGCGCCGACGACGGTCGTTTCGCTCTGCGCCGGCGGCTTAGCTGCGATTGCGGCGCTGGTCGCGTCTTCGTCGCAGTTCATCCAACAGCGCCGCCATCCGCTCCGGCAGCGGCTCATGAATGATGTTGTCGTGCCTGCATCGCAACCGTTCACCGATTCTTTCGAGCGCGAAGGCGAACTGCCGTTCGGAGTCGCGGGCGACCACGCTTCGCCAGCTGTCCGACGCTTTGTCTGGCATGGCGTTCTCTCCTGAAGGGAAAGGAACTCCGCCACAGTCAGTTGGTTCCTAAAAACGCCAAAAAAAGCAAAGCGTTAGCAGGGGCTTAAAGCGGCGTCACAGAAGCGTCGTCGTAAGCGAGCAACCTCATGGCTGCGGCCGGTATGGAGCGGCCTTTTGATTTATGTTCTGGAGTATTTCGCGGAGGACGTTGAAAACGAAAACTGTCCTCGGCTTAAGGTAAAACACCGCGCCAAAACCTTGGCGTTGGCCGAAAAACACGCCCGCGCCGAGATCAAAAATGTGAGCATCGGCGACAAAAAGGCGTGCGGTTGCTTGATCAAGGATCAGCTTGGGAAATTGATGAGCGAGGTTCGGGACGAGCCGGCTGCGTGACAACAAAAAGCTCGGCCATTACGGGCCGAGCAAGAGGTTGCGCTTACTCCCTGGGAGGGGGTGGCGCCAATCACCCGCGAGGCCCACTTAGTGGCGCATCGCACGAAAGCAAGCGCCGCCTGACAGCCCGCATCCCAGGCGAGTCCGTCGCGTGCGCGCCAATCCGCCGAAGCAGTAGCGCCCACCGTCGCCCTGCGCCATATGATCGGGCGTCCAGCCTTGGAACGGTCGGCGTGCGGGAGTCTAGAGAGCCGCCCGAGAAATCACGGATAAGAGGCGTGGGCCGCTAGGAGGGAGACGTGAAACACCTTGCCAGAATTGCGGCGAGCGTCGCCACGGTTGTGTTTATGGGCTCGGCCGCGAGGGCGGAGATTACCGTCTGCAATGATTTCCACACGCCAATCCACGTCGCCTTCGCCTATGAAAACGAGGGCCGCTATACGGCCGCAGGCTGGTGGAGCGTCGAACCGAATGCCTGCCAACCCGTGGATTTCGCCTTTCAGGGCGCAGCGCTCTACTACGCCGCCGACTCCGACAATTACAAGGATGGCCGGCTGACCAAGCATGACCACTGGGGCAACAAGGTCAAACTGTATGTGACGAAGAAGGACTTCAAATTTGACGATGCCGGACAGAGGCGGCGCGGCGCGAGCGCCGAGATGTTCAGCTCGGCGGCGCTGACGCAGCCGCCCCAGGGAAAATCTTTGAGCATCACGTGCCATTTCAAGCCGGGCGGCACGACGATCGTCACCAAGCCGCTCCCATAACCGTTTCATACGGTTTCCAGGAACGGTATGTTTTGAGTTCGAACGCGCGTGAGGCGCGCCATATTCAGACGATCTGGCTTCTCGCCAAGGTAAACGGCGTCGGGAAGTCGCCACACAGGCCCACACGGCCCAGCCCTGGCCCAAGTCTGGCATCTGTCCTTCAGGCTGAGAGCGGCGGCTACTGCGCGCCCATGTCGAGAGACGCGCCCAACGCGATCCCGAAGGTTGGACAGTGTCCGAGCGGCTATTACCAGTCCGGCGCCTTTTGCCTTCAGATGCGCGAGATGAACCGCCGTTTTAAAAGTTCGGCAAATCTGAAGCCGCCCGGTATCAGGCGATGAACGATTCCGGCTATGGCCGAGGCTATGCCTTTAAGTTCAACGCGTTGTGGGAACTATGTTGAAGCCGGTTGGTTTAAGCGTCGGGAGGTCGCTCATGCTCCCGACCAATCGAAACGACGACAGTCAGGCCTCGTTGGCAGTCCAGCGGGAGGTGGGAATAGCGCTGCGGCTGTCATTTGAGGCTGTTACCCGCGAGCCGCTGCCCGAGAGAATGGCCCTGTTGCTGTTGCGGCTGGCTTTGGCCGAGTCGCTGGGACTTGCCGCCGAGGAGGATCAGGCGGCAGGACAAGGGCCTGTCAGCCGAAACGAGGATTAGCGCGCCGCCGGCGGCGTTCTTTTTCGCTCAAGGGAGAGCGCCGCGTCGACATGGCGGTTCGATCGCCGTCATGCGCGGCGTGCTTTGCTTCGGGCATGTTTGTCGCGCAATTGGCTCGATGCGGCCCTTTAACCGCAATCTTTGCCGACTGTGGTTCTGTCGATCACGGTTCTGAACCGCCTCGCGCCCATGCGCAAATCATAAAGCTTCGGCGCAAAAAAAACGCCGCTTGCGCGGCGTCGAGTCATACATGGCGCGGGCTCAGTCGCGAACCACGATTTGATTTGGATCCTGGAACAACAGCAGGGGAAGGCGCCGGCCGGCCGCGCTGGCGACGCTGATTTCCTGCTTGTCGCTTGCGCGGCCATGGGCCTTTGGTTCGTGGTTGACATTGGTGACAAGGCCCAGGGCGAGAAAGCCGACCCAAAACGCCAACGGCATGAACCGCGAGTTCGAAAACGGCATTTTGCTCTCCCCCTGATTTATTTCGGCGCCTTTAGAACAGGCCATCGCAACTTTCCGCAATCCGCGTTCGCGCAAAAGCGCCAAGAATGAAGAACCTGATGGCGCCAGATCAAGAACCTTCACTTCTCTGGCTGGCGTCGTCGCCACGCAAACCTGTCAAAGTTGGCGCCAATGCTTACGTTCCCTGTGGACCTATGCGCGCGGAATAAAAGCGCATTAGCCTGCGCCCAGGAGAGTGCAGCGATGACCTTCATGACCACGGATCGCCCCGCGCCCGTCGTTAAAAGCGGGCATGTGCAACTGTCGATCATTCTGGCCGAGTCGGAAAAGACCACTCTGCAGAATCAGATATTCGATCAGATCCGCTCGATGATCCTCAACGGGCAGCTCAAGGGCGACGATCCGATGCCGACCACGCGTGAGCTGAGCAGCCAGCTCGGCGTGTCGCGCAACACGGCGGTTCTCGCCTATGAGCGGCTGATCGCCGAGGGCTATATCCGCACCAAGCCCTATGTCGGCACCTTCGTCTCGCCGGACCTGCCGGATACCGCGTTTCTCTCGGCCGATCACCGCGCGCCGCTCGCGGAACAGGCTGGCGCCGCGGACGAGCCTCCGACGCCGTGCGGCGCCTTGCGCACCCATCGCCTCGCCGATCCGGGACGCCGCCGTCTCGCCGCGGATTTCTGGGTCGGCCGGCCCGATGCGCGGTCCTTTCCGCTCAAGGCCTGGTCGCATCACATCAAGAATCGTCTGAAGGCGGTCGGCTTCAATCTCACAAGCTACAGCGATCCTGCCGGGCTGCTGGAGCTGCGGCGCGCGATCGCCAAACATCTCGCGCCGGCCCGCGGCGTCGTCGCCGATCCGGATCAGATCGTCATCGTCGGCGGGTGCCAGGACGGCTTCAATCTGGTCGGGCGTCTGCTCGTCAGGCCGGGCTGCGCCGCCGTCGTCGAGTCGCCCTGTTATCAGGGCGCGGCTTTCGTGCTCGAAAGCCTCGGGGCGACGCTTCATCCGGTGCCGGTCGACCAGGACGGGCTCGACGTCGCGCGACTGCCGAAAACCAAGGGCGCCGTCGCCTATGTCACGCCGTCGCATCAATATCCGATCGGCGTGACCATGAGCCTGCAGCGCCGGCTCGAGCTGCTCGCCTGGGCGACGGAATATGACGCCTACATTATGGAAGACGACTACGACAGCGACTTCCGCTTCGTCGGCTCGCCGCTGACCGCGCTGAAGGGCCTCGATCGCAACGAGCGCGTCATCTATCTCGGCACATTCTCGAAATGCATGGGGCCGGGGCTGCGTCTCGGCTATGTCGTTCTGCCCCGCCGCCTTGCGGAAGCCGGCCGGCGGATGAAAATGCTGATGAACAACGGCCAGAGCTGGCTCGAACATGCATCTCGTCTGGAGGCTTCCGGACGGATTTCCGGACGCCGCCGAGGTGGAGAGGCGCGGCCTCGCCGCCGGCGTCGGCGTCTGTTCGCTGGCGACCGGCTCGGCGCTGCGATTCGACGACACTGACGGCGGCGACCGGCTGCTGATGCTGGGCTTCGTCGCGGTCACCGAAAAAGAAATCGAGAATGGGATTGGACGGCTGGCGCAGGCGCTGAAGGCATAGCGGCGCGCGCCAACCCTCTCCCTTAGGGAGAGGGTGGCTGCGAAGCAGCCGGGAGAGGGGTCCCCCGCTCCAATTTTGGCGACGCTGCGCCGGATTCGTCGCGCCTGCATTTGCGAAATCGTAACCCCTCACCCCGGTCCTTCGGACCGACCCTCTCCCGATGGGAGAGGGTGTCGCGCGCCAACCAGGGGTTTCCGCTTCGCGAGAGATTGCGTATGGCGATGAGGACTCACTTCGGGCCCTCATGATGAGGCCATCACCTCACCCGGTCGCCTCCGGCGACCACCCTCTCCCTATGGGAGAGGGTTAGCGCGCGCGAGCCGAATTAATTGGACGACTTCAGCGGAGGTTTCCGCCTGCGCGCCATCCCGTCCGGCGTCTGGGCGCTCGGGATCGTCTCGCTGCTCATGGATTTCTCTTCCGAGATGATCCATGCGTTGCTGCCGATCTATCTCGTCGGGGCGATGGGCGCGTCGATGGCGGAGGTCGGCGTCATCGAGGGCGTCGCCGAGGCGACGGCCTCGATCGTCAAGATTTTCTCCGGCGCGCTGTCGGACTGGTTCGGCCGGCGCAAGCAGTTGGCGATCATCGGCTACGGGCTCGCGGCGCTGACCAAGCCGATGTTTCCGCTCGCGCCCAATATCGCCTGGGTCATGGCGGCGCGCTTCCTTGATCGCGTCGGCAAAGGCATCCGCGGCGCGCCGCGCGACGCTCTCGTCGCCGATATCGCGCCGGCCTCGGTTCGTGGCGCGGCCTTCGGCCTTCGCCAGTCGCTCGACACGATCGGCGCCTTTCTCGGGCCGGCCGTCGCGGTCGCCGCCATGTGGCTCTCCGCCAACAGCATTCCGCTCGTGTTCTGGATCGCGACAATCCCGGCGGCGCTCGCCGTCGCGGTCCTGGCGCTCGGCGTGAGCGAGCCGCAATCCTCCCGGCCGCCGCGACCGGCGCGTTTTCCGCTGCACATCGATGAAATTCGCCGGCTTGGCGGCCCATTCTGGATGGTTGTGGCGATCGGCGTCGTCTTCAGCCTGGCGCGTTTCTCGGAGGCTTTCCTGATCTTGAAGGCGGGCGACGTCGGGCTGCAGGAGGCGCTTGCGCCGCTGGTGCTCGTGGCGATGAATGTCGTCTACGCGGGGGCCTCTTATCCCGTCGGCGCCTTTTCCGACCGTGGCGACCGGAAGACGCCGCTGATGGTAGGCCTTGTCGCGCTGGTCGCCGCAGACGCCGCGCTCGCCAGCGCCGAACATATGCCGCTCGTGTGGCTGGGCGTGGCGCTCTGGGGCCTGCACATGGGTCTGACCCAAGGCCTCCTCGCCGCGCTCGTCGCCGACGTTGCGCCGGCGGCGCTGCGCGCCTCGGCCTTTGGGGTTTTCAATCTTATGAGCGGCGTCGCGCTGCTCGTCGCGAGCGCTGGCGCCGG
>JACOWC010000030.1 GCA_016177005.1 Methylocystis sp. | reverse complement strand
CACCACGAAGCCGCCGAATACGGCCAGCGTGATGTGGCCGGCGAGAATATTGGCGAAGAGACGGACGGAGAGCGACACCGGCCGCGACAGGAAGGAGATAATCTCGATCGGCACCAGCACGACGAGCACCGGCAAGGGCACGCCATGCGGCACGAACAGGTTGAGAAAGCCGAAGCCGTGGCGATAGAGGCCGTAAAGAACCACAAGCGAAATCACCACGACCGCGAAAGCGAAGGTGACGACGATCTGGCTGGTCACCGAATAGGTGTAGGGAACGAGCCCGATCAGATTGGCGATGAGGATGAAGGAGAACAGCGTGAAGACGAAGGGGAAGAATTTCATCCCTTCCGTCCCCGCGGTCTGGCGCACCATGCCGGCGACGAATTCATAAAGCATCTCGGCCATCGCCTGCACGCGGCCCGGCACGATCGCCTTCTTGGAGGTCGCCAGGATCATCAGCGCGACGACGCCGAGCGCGGCGAGCAGCATGAACAGCGAGGCGTTGGTGAAGGACGTCTCGACGCCGTTGATTTCGAAAGGCCACAGCCGATGCAGCTCGAACTGCTCGATGGGGTTGGGCTTGGCGGCTGCTTCTTCCGGATTCATCGTTCTTTCCGGGCGTCGCCGCCCGACCCTGCTTGGCGCGCTTCGATGCGCCTTTCGTTCTAGTCTTCGCCGAGGCCTTTCGGCTTCGCCACGCGATAGACGTTCCAAAATCCCGCCGCGACGCCCAGCCCCAGCATGACGATCAAGAGCCATGGCGCCGTGCCAAGCCACTTATCCGCCTGCCAGCCGATCACGGCGCTGACCAACACCGCCCCGACGAATTCGGAGAAAGCGTTGAGGCCCACGCGCATCGCGCGCGTAAAGCCTTTGCGTTCCTCCGTCCGCGGCGCCGCTTCGGCGGCCTGCTCTTCGTCGACCTTGCGCAAGGCCGCGTTGAGCTTTTCGAGCCGCGCGTTGAGCGCCGCGCGCTCCACGTCCTCTTCGTTCTCGTCGCTCATCGGCGTTCTCCGCCTCGCAGTTTGCGCCACGCGCAAAATTTGACGATGGCGCGACGCCGCGCGACGGGAAAGTCGAACCGTTCGGGAGACGGCGCAAAACTCTCGGCTTTGGGCCGATCCTTCCGAGCCGCGCGCAACATATTTGCGGGTCCCGATTTAGTCAAGGCAAGGCTCGCTCGAATAACATGTTGGATTCATTATGTGTTTTTCAGCCTGCGCCCATCTGCCGCCCGATAAGGCGCCGCGCCGCGTCAAATCGCCGGCGCTAAAGCGCGCCGCGAAAAAGCAGAACCCGGTTTTTTGCACAAAGCGCGCTCTAAACTTTTGGAATCGATCACGTCGTCTGCATTTGGGCGCCGCCCAAATGCAGCGTGATCTGGCCGGCGCGGAACTGTGACGGCGTCAAGTTTGTTACGCTTTTATGACGCTTGCTCCGCGATCTCTGGCGCCGCTGATCGCCTTCCTGCTGTTGCTGCTCGCGCCAAGCCTGGCGATCGCCGGCGGCGCGCTGTCGTTTCATTTGCGCTTCGAAGCGCTGCTCGTCGTTTCGCTCCTGTGCGTCGCCGCCTGCGTGCTCGGCGGCTATTCCTTCGCCGAACTCGGCCTCGGGGCGCCGAGAGGCGCGCGCGCCTGGCTGATCTGCGGCGCGCTGACCTGCCTTCTGCTGGCGGCGATCGTTGTCGAGGCGCAGTTTCTCAGCCATCCGCATCCGCCGCCGAACTGGATCGCCTTCGCGCCCTTCTACGCGCTCGTGTCGAGCCCCTGCCAGGAGGTCGTCTGCCGCTCGATCCCCAAGCTGATCGCCGATCGGCTGCAGATGAGCGGACGCCATTACGTGCTGTTTTCCTCTGCGGTTTTTTCGCTGATGCACGCCGCCTATGGCGATCCCGTCCTGCTCGCCAACACTTTTCTCGCCGGAGTCGCCTGGAGCACGGCCTATCTCTTCACGCGCAACGTCTGGCCGCTGACCGCTTCTCACGCCGCCGTCGGCTCCTTCGCCTTCTGGATCGGTCTCGCCTGATCCTCGCGGCGCGGTCCAACGACAATCGCCGCGCGCAGCAATATCCAAAGCACGCAGGCGTTGAGCAAATGCCAGACAAAATGCGCGCCGAGCGGAAAGGCCGGGCAGATGGCGCGGTCGATCGTTCGAAAGAACAGCGAAATTGCGAAGAGAAGCGCCGCGGCGGCGAGCGCGCGCGCGGTCTCGCGCCCGCCGCTGCGCGGCCAAAGCAGCGCGGTGAAGATCGATAGCGCGCCGAAAGCCGGCAGGTAGCCGACCGAACCATTGAGCGCCTCGATCGTCGTTACGGAAAATGAAAATGCGGCGAAGGCGAGCGTGATCGCCGTGGACAGCGCTATCGGCAGGCCGAAGAAGCGGCGAAGCGCCAGCAGAAAATAGCCGTAGATGAAAATCGCAATCGGGATCACGTCGAGCAGCATGGCGCCGCGCGTCGCGACCGTATGGAAGATGAAGCTGCCGACGCTGACCGACGCCGTAATGATGATGAGCGCGAGCGCGGGATAATCCGCTCCGCCCCGCCGCCGCCAAAGGATGTAGGCGACCGCGGCGGCGATGACGAAGGCGAAATTGCTCAAGGCGTTCGCCGGCTCGGCCCAGAAGGCCGAACTCTGTCGCTCGCAATAATCGATAACCGGCGCGCGCCAATCCATGAGGGGTTTCTGCGGTCCAATTGCGACGGCGCGACGACGGTTCAGGTCACAGGTCAACGTCGCGCGGCCGCGAATCGCTATCGGCATGAGCGCCGGCGGCGCCCACGCCAATTGTCGTTGAATGACCTGTTAAGGCAAGCCTCCTTAAACTCGGGAAGGATCAGCGCGCCGGCGCGACCTGATCAAGTCCGCACATATTGAAGATCGTTGAGCCGCGCGACGAGCTTTATTTTCTCAAACGTATCATCGTCGCAGGGAAGGAAAGGAAAGAAAGTCAACAGATGATCAGGAGCGAGGCAATAATTCGGCCTGTCAAGAACTGTCGGATAGACAGTGCGAGAGGAACGCGCCGCGACCTTGCTCGATCGTATATAGGATAGCTCCAGCGCGTCAGCGACAATCGCGCCCCCGACGATGTGGTGCTGATTGAGGAACTCTGCTTCTCCTATGACCAGAAGCGGCGCGCAATTATTGGCGTGGACGTGAAACAGCGCGAATAGCGCATTGACCTTGTTCAAGACATCGACGAATTGCCGCCGGAACGCCGGATCAACCAATTTGTTCAGCCAATGCATTTCAAGCGCGATTTGCTGGAAATGGGCCAGAATTCCATGATCGGCGCCGTCGAACGCGTCATACTCCGCGCCTTCGATATCCATCTTCAGGATGATATCGTCGCGTCCCCGTAAGCCCGCCATATCCAGGGCCGTCGCCAGGGAAACATAGCCCGCTTCCGGATCGTCCTTTCTTCCCAGGCCAATTTTGTGGAAGGTGAAATTCTCATGTTGCTTGGGCGGACCCTCGACGGTGGGATCGAACATGACCACCTTATGGCCGCGCTCGGCGAACTCATATTCGAGGTCGCAATTAGCCCCGACGCCGAAGCTCAGCACCGGTTGAGAAGGCAGCGTCGCATTCGCGAGAATATAGCCGCCATCGTTCGAGGCCCCGCACCTGAACTTGGGGATATCGATATCGTAAGGCCTGAGAAGAGCGAGCGCGTCGAAGATATCTGCTGTTGTAACGGTCGCCGGCATGCAATTTTCTCCAGCCCTCGCCGTTATCGATTGAACGAAAACGGCGCTCTTCCTTCAAGTCGCTCGGGAGCGTCAAACGCCACAGCGATCCCCGCTTCGATCATATGCCGCTCAATGAGCGCTCGATCAAACGACCAGAATATCCGTGAACGAACCCTTTTGCGTGGCCTCCAATTCGGCATAGAGCGCCGGAAGCTCGCTGAGGGGCCGCAGTCCCGTCGGCTTGTCGAGATCGTAAAAGCCCTGATAATGAGCAATCGCGTCTTGAAGGATATCGAAGCTCTCCGCGAGCTGCATTCCAAGGGGCCAAAATTCGAGCACAAGCGGCGGCTTGGCGGAAAGCAGCCTTTTCGCGCCCATCAACGCGTATCCCTCGTAGCCCTGGATATCCATCCATATCATTGAGCCATCAACGTCGGTTTGAGCGTCGAGCTGAGCCACGGGAACCGGTATTTTGTCCCGAGAAGCGAGACTTGTGTCCGCCACTCCGGAACAGAGCACGCGATGGTCGCCGTAATTGTCGGTGCAATGAGTGAGTTCGACGGTCTCCCCGTCGACCGCGCCTGCCGCCGCCTCGATGATCCTTATCTTTTGGTGCACGTTATTCAGCACGGCGTTTGTTCTCAGCAGCGCGCAGTTGAGCGGATGCGGCTCGATCGCCACCGCTCGTTTCATTACGCCGCGAGCGACGGCCGGGATACAGATCGTGCCAATATTAGCCCCGATATCGAGCATGGAATCGGGAAATTGATTGTGCTGTTTCAGCAAAGCGAGAGCCGCCAGCAATTTGCCAAAATCCGGCGCCTGTCTCCAAATGAATATTCCCCTGCAAATTACAGGATCCTTCAAATTTATGATCCACTTTTCCTCTTCGGTCTCCACGCAAAACAATTCGCTATCCGGATTGTTCCTCAACGCCTCGTACATTCGAGCTCTCACGTCAAAGTCCTTCAAAAAAAGACTTTGCACCACCAACGTCTCGACGTTTGGACTAACCGTGCCCACGCAGCTTCTCCTTATTGAAGCCAAACCTCGGCGAAAATCGGCATTAACTAGCCAAACGATCGGACACTAAGGTTTAGGAGGGAGGGAAAAGGGTCTTCGATGGCCAATGTTTACGCCATGGCGCACCGGCGAGACAAGCGACGCCCGGGTCAGGGACGAAAAAGATTCAAGCGCCCCGACTTCGTCCCGCTCGCCAATCTCCTCATTACCCCAGGTTACCGCGCTCAACATCAATCTGCTTTTCCGTCAAAATACAAAGTCCTCAGAGACTTCGATCTCATATTGACCTGCGCCTGAACTTTCATCCATAAGCGACTAGAGTTTCGGCGGATTTTAGCCGTCGGGCGCGATGTGAGCGACAGGCGATCGGCGGAGCGGGTCGGAGTTGCGCGCCAGGAAATCGTCGAGCCACGCCATGCGCGCCTTCATATGCAGCGCGGGCTGGCGCAAATTGCCAAAAAGTTGACGGGCTTTTTCGGAACTTGCTCTAAAACATAAAGCATTGAAGCGGATTTGGCGCAAACCTGGAGGATAAATTGAGCAGCGACATAATGGAATTGATCGATAAAATGACAGAAGAGGAAACAAAGGCGTTAGCTAAACGTCTAACGCCATTGATCTCGCAGGAGTTGACGCTTACTCCGACCATTTGGGGACCCCCGACCAGGCTCCACTTAGGGAAAGGCGTCGTTCTTATCAACACCTTGTTTAATCTGTCGTCGGGAGACGTCCATATCGGAGACTTCGTTTTTTTTGGGCACAATGTCAGCGTTCTGACTGGCACGCATGCGATCGACCAATTCGATCTTGCGCGACAGCTCACGATCCCCCTGTCGGGACGCGACGTCATTATCGAAAAAGGCGTTTGGATCGCGAGCAATGCAACGATCATCGGCCCTTGTCGAATTGGGGAGAACGCCGTCATCGGCGTCGGCAGCGTCGTAATCGGAGACCTTCGTTCGGGATGGTTCCATGCGGGCGTGCCGGCAAAACCGATCAAGCCCGTATCCCAGGAATACGCCAATCCCAGCAGCATATGAGCGTTCGGCGCTGCGCCGCCGCACGGAGTCTGCCAGAAGCTATTTAACCGCTTGGCGCAACGCGACATATTGCGATTGAACGCGCGGGCCGACGCGCCAGCAAGAGCGGGAATTCATGCGTCGGCGGTCGCAATCCGGCGCTTTCGACGCGTCCGCTCAACTCGCCAGCGCGAACTTCTCCGCCTGCTCCAGATCGACCGAGACGAGCTGCGAGATGCCGCGCTCGGCCTGCGTCACGCCAAACAGCCGGTCCATGCGCGCCATGGTGATCGGATTATGGGTGATGGTGACGAAGCGCGTGTCAGTCTTGTTGCGCATTTCGTCGAGCAGGTCGCAGAAGCGCTCGACATTGCTGTCGTCGAGCGGCGCGTCGACCTCGTCGAGCACGCAGATCGGCGACGGATTGGTGAGGAAGACCGCGAAAATGAGCGACATCGCGGTCAGCGCCTGCTCGCCGCCCGAAAGCAGCGTCATCGTCGTCGGCTTCTTGCCGGGCGGGCGGGCGAGAATGTCGAGACCGGCCTCCAGCGGATCGTCGCTTTCGACAAGCTGCAGTTCCGCCGCGCCGCCGTCGAAGAGCAGCGTGAACAGCTCCTTGAAATGTTCGTTGACCTTGTCGAAGGCGGCGATCATGCGCTCGCGGCCTTCCTTGTTGAGACTGGCGATGGCGGCGCGCAATTTCTTGATCGCTTCAGAGAGGTCGTCGCGCTCGGCGATCATCCTTTCGCGCTGCGCCTCGACCTCGGCGAGTTCATCCTCGGCGCGCAGATTGACCGCGCCGAGCCGTTCGCGATCGGCGCGCAGATTCTCAAGCCGCCGTTCGATGTCGGCGATCTCAGGGAGATCGTCGCCGTCCTTCACCTCGGCGAGTTGCGCGAGCGCCTGCGGCGTCGATTCGAGATCATGGGCGATGGCGCGCTCGACGTCGGCGACGCGCTGGCGGGCGGCCTCCAGCTGCGCCTCGCTGCGCGCCATTTCTTCGCGCGCGGCGCTCATCGCCTCCAGCGCGGCGCGGGCGGCGCGATCGGCTTCGGCAAGACGCGTTTCGCCGGAAGCGCGCGCGTCGGAGGCGTCGCGGCGGGCGGCCTCCGCCTCTTCGAGCGCGTTCATCAGCGCACGGCGCTGGCCGATGAAGGCGTCGGGCGCTTCGCTCAAGCGCCCATGCTCCTGCTCCGCCGTCGCCAGACGCTCTTCCAGCTCGCCGATGCGGTCTTGGGCGCGGTCGCCGCGCTGCGCCCAGGACGCGGTTTCGCGCGCGATCGCCGCCAGACGCGCGGCGCGCGCCGCCCGTTCGTGGCGCAGCGCAGCGAGCCCGGCCCGCGCCTCGCCAGCTTGCGCCCGCTCGGCCATGGCGCGGCCGCGCAAATTCTCCAGAGCGCCGGCAAGGAAGGCCGGCTCTTCGAGTTCATCGAGCGCCTGCGTCACGCTTGCGCGCTTCTGCGCCGCCTCGTCGCGATTGGCGAGCGTCTGCGCCTTCGCTTCCTGCAGCGCCGAGAGGCGCTGGGCGATCTGCGCCTGACGGCGCTCCGCCGTCGAATGGCGCTCGCGGGCTTCCTCCAGGCGCGCGCGGGCGCGGCGTTGCGCGTCGCGCCCTTCCGCTTCGGCCTGGGCGGCCTGTCGCACGGCCTCGCGCGCGGCGTTCAGCTCTTCGCTGAGCGCATCGGCGGTTTCGCGCGCCGCGGCGGCTTCGATGCTGAGATCAGCGAGCCGGTTCTTCTCGGCGAGCCGGCGCGCGGCGGCGGTCGGCGCCTCGGCGGCCTGGGTGAATCCGTCCCAGCGCCACAGATCGCCCTCCTTGGAGACGAGCCGCTGGCCGGGTTTCAACAGCTTGCGCAGGCTTTCGCCCTCGACGCGCAGCACGACGCCGATCTGCGCCAGACGGCGGCGCAGCGCCGGCGGCGCCTCGACAAGCGCGCCGAGCGCGCGCACGCCGTTGGGCAGGGCCGGATCGCCCTCGCCCGGCGTCAGCGACCAATGCGCCGGCGCCGAATCATCGGCCGAGGCGTCGAGATCGTCGCCGAGCGCGGCGCCCAGCGCCGTTTCATAGCCTTTCTCGACCGTCATGCTCTCGACCACCGGCGCCCAGAGGCCGCCGGAGCCGGCCTGCAGCAGATGTTCGAGCGTGCGGATCTCGGTCTCGAGCCGCTGCGCGCGCAGCGCCGCCTGCTCCAGCGGCGCGCGGGCGGCGGTCTCGACGTCCCGCGCTTCGCTAGAGGCGGCTTCGGCCTCATGGGCCGTTTCCTCGGCCGCGCGCGCGTCCTGAGCCGCCTGTTCGAGGGCCTGCGCGAGGCGCTCGACCTCCTCGGCGCCGCCGCCCTGCCCGGCGATCAGCGCGAATTCCGTTTCGATTCGGGTCAGCTCCGCCTCGAAGCGCGCGACGCGCTGGTTCTCGTCGCGCAGCGCCGCCTCCAGCGCCGCCCGTTTGGCGTTGACGCCGGCGAGCTGCTCCTGGGCGCTCGATAGTTCGGCCTCGGTCGCGGCGAGAGCCGACTCGATCTCGGTGAGCCGCGCCTGCGCCTCGGCCTCACGCTCGGCGTCGCGGGCGTCGCCGCCGTGAAGCTCGGCGCGCTCTTCATCGAGCCGCTCCGCCACCTCGGCCGCGTCCTGGATCAATGCGCGCTCGCGCTCCAGATCGCGGCCAAACTGCTCGATATGGCGCTGGAGCTCGGCGATTCGCTCCTTGGCGCGCCGCTCGTCGGCCTCTAACGCCTGACGCGCCACGACGAGGCGATGCAGCGCCGCGCCCGCCTCAGCCTCCCTGTCGCGCAGCGGCGGCAGCTCATGCGCGGCGACGGCTTGGAATTTCGCCGCCTCGGCCTGCTCCAGCGTGCGTTCCTGGACGCTGCGCCGCCCGGCGTCGAGTTTCTCCGCGGCCGCCTGCAACTGTTCGGCGGCG
>JACOWC010000029.1 GCA_016177005.1 Methylocystis sp. | reverse complement strand
CATTCTGGTGCGGGCGGCCGGAATCGAACCGGCACAGGCCTTGCGGCCCTACGGATTTTAAGTCCGTTGCGTCTACCAGTTTCGCCACGCCCGCAAACCGGTCGTATATAGGCGGCGCCGCGATCGAACGCCAAGCGGTTTATCTGCGGCGCCTCGGCTTGGCGTCGGGCTTGCCGATCGGCGCCTGAAACGACAGTCCCGTGTCCCAGGGAAAGAAGATCCAGGTGTCCTGCGAGACTTCGGTGACGAACGTGTCGACCATCGGCAGGCCCTGCGGCTTGGCGTAGACGGTGGCGAAATGCGCGTCGGCCAGCATGTCGCGCACCGCCTTGGCCGTCGCGCCCGTGTCGACGAGATCGTCGATGATGAGCACTTCGGCGCTTGGCCGCGCAAGGATCGTTTCGGTCAGCGGCTTCAACACCTGCACCTCGCCGCGCTCCGTCTCCTCATGATAGCTCGCGACGCAGACCGTTTCGACGACCGTTATGCCGAGTTCGCGCGCCACGATCGCCGCCGGCACGAGACCGCCGCGCGTCACCGCCACGATCGCCGAAAATCCGCCGATGGAGGCGAGCCGCCAGGCGAGCGCGCGCGAATCGCGATGAAATATGTCCCAGGAGACCGGAAAGACCTTGTCCGACCCATACATCTGCTTGGAGCCTCCTCCGTGAGGTCAGCGCGCGAGTTCTTTATATAGCGAGCCGATCATCGCCCGCGCCGCCTCCGCCGCGCGGGATAAAAGCGCTGCGTCGCGGCTGCGCAGCACAATCTGATTTCTGATCCCGGCGCTGGTGAAGGCGGGATAGGAGCCGACGCTCACCCCTTGATGATCGCGCGCAATCGCTTCCAACCCTTCGGCATAGGCGCCTTCGGGAACGCCGTCAGCCTCGACCGTTTCGACGAGCACCGGCGGCCCGGCCGCGAGCTGCGGCCCGATAACGTCCATCATATTCTGCATGATCATGGGCACGCCAGCCATGACGATGACATTGCCGATCCTGAACCCCGGCGCCTTGGAGATGGCGTTGAAAATCAGCTCCGCGCCGTTCGGGATGCGCGCCATGCGCCGGCGCGCGCGATTGAGCTCCGCCTCGGAAAAGCGCTCCCGCAGCAGAGCGATGGCGCGAGGGTCCTCGCCGATGTCGACGCCAAAGGCGCAGGCTACAGCGTCGGCGGTGATGTCGTCATGGGTCGGGCCGATGCCGCCGGTCGTGAACACATAAGTGTAGCGGGCGCGCAGCGCGTTCAGAGCCTCGACGATCGCCTCGATATCGTCGGGCACGATTCGCGCCTCGCACAGATCAACGCCGATCTGCGCGAGATAATTCGCGATATAGCTTGTGTTCACGTCCTGCGTGCGGCCCGACAGGATTTCGTCGCCGATCACCAGAACCGCCGCGCTCGCCGGCCTGTCTCCCGCCGTTTCTTGCGCCATTGTCGGACTCCCCTGTCGCCAATTATGACCATGGCCGCCACAAACGCCAGCCCTTGCGCTCATTCCGCGGGGGCGGGAGCGACAAAAGAATATTGCTCCACGGCGGAGGCGATGCGATGCAGCAGGCCAAGGCGCGCCGCCAGGAAAATGACGTCCAAGGCGGGCGAAGCGAGACTCGCCTCCTGCAGAATCTGTCTGATCGCCCAATCGCGCCCCGCCCCCCAAGATCGCGCTTCTCGGTCTTTGAAGGATTCGCGGCAAAACCCCACGCCAGTCTTGCGTTGCCGCCTCAAACCATTACCTTGTCGAATAAATCCTTCGCCTAGAGCGCGGCTCGCGAAAAAGCGGCATCCGCTTTTTTCGCGTAAAGCGCGCCCTAAACTTTTGGAATCGATCGCGTTATCTGCATTTGGGCGATTTTGCCCAAATGCGGCGTGATCTGGGAAGCCCGAGCCGCAGCGTGACATGACCTTCGTCGAATCCCATCTCGCGCCCGCCTCACGCAAGAGCGGGCAGATCAAGCTGCACGGTCCCAAAGATTTCGAGGGCATGCGCGTCGCGGGCAGGCTGACGGCTGAGGCGCTCGACATGCTGATCGAACATGTCAAACCGGGCGTGACGACGCAGGCGCTCGACGATCTCGTCTTCGACTTCGCCATGGCGCATGGGGCCTATCCGGCGCCGCTGGACTACCGCGGCTACCGAAAATCGATCTGCACCTCGATCAACCACGTCGTCTGTCACGGCGTGCCCGACAACAAGCTGCTGCGCGAAGGCGACATCGTCAATATCGACGTGACGTTCATCGTCGACGGCTGGCACGGCGACGCCAGCCGCATGTTCGCCGTCGGCGACATTCCGCGACGGGCGCAGCGGCTGATCGACGTGACATATGAGTCGCTGCAGCGCGGCGTCGCGGCGGTAAAGCCTGGCGCGACGACCGGCGACATCGGCGCCGCGATTCAGCATTATGCGGAAAGCGAGCGCTGTTCGGTCGTGCGCGATTTCTGCGGCCATGGCCTTGGACGCGTTTTCCATGACGAGCCGAATATTCTGCACTATGGCGTGAAGGGCGAGGGCGTCGAGCTGCGCCCGGGCATGTTCTTCACCATTGAGCCGATGATCAATCTCGGCCGTTCGCAAGTAAAAATATTGTCGGACGGCTGGACGGCCGTCACCCGCGACCGCTCGCTTTCCGCGCAGTTCGAACATTCGGTCGCCGTCACGGAAACCGGCGTCGAAGTCTTCACCAAGTCGCCGGCAGGGCTCGACAATCCCTCAGCCGCGCACGCCGACGCATGAAGAAGGCGGCTGACGCCGCATCACGCGAAGGCGCTGGCCTGCGCGAGTCTGCGCCGCATTATCACGGTCATCGGCAGCGTCTGCGCGATCGCTTCATGGACGCGGGCGAGGCGGCGCTCGCCGATTACGAAATGCTGGAGCTGCTGTTGTTCCGCGCGATCGCGCGACGCGACGTGAAGCCGCTCGCCAAGGCCTTGATCGCCCGCTTCGGCTCCTACGCCGAGACCGTGGCGGCGCGCCCGGAGAGGCTTCGCGAAGTCGACGGCCTCAGCGAAGCGGCGATCGTCGAAATCAAGTTTGTCGAGGCCGCGGCGAAGCGCCTTGCGCGCGGCGCCTTGCAAAAGCGTCCCGTTCTGTCTTCCTTCATGGAGGTGCTCGACTATTGTCGAACGGCGATGGCGTTCGCCGAGCGGGAGGAGTTCCGCATCCTGTTCCTCGACAAGCGCAACGCGCTGATCTCCGACGAGGTCCAGGGCGTCGGAACGATCGACCATACGCCGGTCTATCCGCGCGAAATCGTCAGACGCGCGCTGGAGCTCGGCTCGAGCGCGCTCATCTTGGCGCATAATCACCCTTCCGGCGATCCGACGCCGTCAGCCGCGGACATACGCATGACCAAGGACATCGCCGCGATCGCGCAGCCTTTCGGCATTACCGTCCACGACCATCTCATCGTCGGCCGTCACGGGCATTCCAGCTTCAGGGGGCTGAAGCTCATTTGACGCGAAGCCCCGCCACGGTCATCGAGGGTGACGCAACGCGCTCAAGAATGGGCTGAGCGCATTGTCCTATTTCGTCACGCCGCTCATCATCGCCACCGCCCTGTTCATGGAGCAGCTCGACGGCACGGTGCTCGCCACGGCGCTGCCGGCGATGGCGGCCGATCTTCACGAAGATCCGGTGGCGCTGAAACTCGCGCTGACCTCTTATCTTCTCTCGCTCGCGGTCTTCATCCCGCTTTCCGGCTGGGCGGCCGATCGCTTCGGCGCGCGGCGCGTCTTTCGCGCCGCGATCGTCGTCTTCACCTTCGGCTCGATTTTATGCGGCCTGTCCAATTCGCTCGGCGCGATCGTCGTCTTTCGGATCGTGCAAGGCCTTGGCGGCGCGATGATGACGCCGGTCGGACGGCTCGTGCTGCTGCGCACCGCGCCCCGTCAGCAGCTCGTGCGGGCCATGGCCTATCTCACGATCCCGGCGCTGATCGGGCCGATGATCGGCCCGCCCGTCGGCGGCTTCATCGCGACCTATTTTCACTGGCGCTATATTTTCTGGATCAATGTGCCGATCGGCGCGCTCGGCGTCGCGCTCGTCACGCGCTTCATTCCCGATTTGCGCGAGAATTGGACGCCGCCGCTCGACGTCGCCGGCGCGTTCCTTTCGGGGGTCGGGCTCTCCTGCCTCGTCTTCGGCTTTACCATCGCCGGACGTGGCTTCGCCCCGACGCCGGTCGTGGCGATGATTGTCGCGCTCGGCGCGGCGGCGCTCTTCGCCTATGTCGGCCACGCCAGACGCGCGCCTTTTCCGATCGTCGATCTCGATCTCCTGCGCATCCCGACATTTCGCGCGGCGGTCCTCGGCGGCTTTCTCTTTCGCGTCGGACTCGGTGCGGCGCCTTTCCTGCTGCCGCTCCTGCTGCAGGCGGGATTCGGACTCTCCGCCTATGAGGCGGGTCTTCTGACCTTCGTCTCGGCGGCCGGCGCGATGGCGATGAAGACCACCGCGCAACCGATCCTGCGCATGTTCGGCTTCCGGCGGGTGTTGATCGTCAACGCGCTCATCTCCGCGACCTTTCTCGCCTTCAACGCCACTTTTTCGGCGGCGACGCCGCACACGCTCATCATGGGCGCGCTGCTCGTCGGCGGCTTCTTTCGTTCGCTGGAGTTCACCGCGCTCAACGCCCTCGCCTACGCCGACGTCGATCAGGACGCGATGAGCCGCGCGACGAGCTTCGCCTCCGTCGCCCAGCAATTGTCGCTGTCGTCGGGCGTCGCCATCGGCGCCGCGGCGCTGGAGGCGGCGCGCGCGCTGCGCGGCGGCGGCGCGCTGCAGGCGGCGGACTTCACGCCGGCGTTCTGCGTCGTCGCGGCGATTTCCGTGATCGCCGTGACGCAGTTCCTGCGGCTTGCGCCCAACGCCGGCGCGGAGCTGGTGGGCCGAGTTCCTGCATCCGCGCGTCGGTGAACAGCCTCATCGTACAAGCCGACCGATCGCCGCGAAGAGGAATATCGCAATGATCAATCCGAACCATCTGAGAAGGTCGAAGCAAAACATGATTGTGCGTTGCTGGCGTTCGCTCGCCTCCGTGACATTCCATACCGTAAAAAAGCGCTTGAACGGATACGCCGTCTGCTTCGGGTCCGCCAATACATAATATTGCAGCGGCTTGGAGTGATCTTCCCTAAGTTTGTACGCGGGGATGAGCTTGTCGAACAAAAAGATCAGGCCAATTGGTTGAATACGCGGCAGCTCGCCGGGACCCCGTTCGTCCACAACGCTGAAACCCACAACGCCCGCAAGCTGGATAGCAAGCCAATAAACGAGAAGGATGCCGAGAGCGAACCAGACGACGCGTTCGGGGCGAAAGCCGTGGGCCGCCAAATGCCACAGTGAGAATTGCAGGAGGGCGACGAGACGGTCTTCCATGCGTTGGAACGCGCGGCCTATGTCGCTTGCGAGACCATCCGCCTGCTTTCCCTCGTTGGACATTTCACCAGGATTGTCATTCTCGTTTTCGCAATAGAATCCCCAGCTCTTGCAGAAGCTTCTCATCACGGTTGTCGTTTCGCCCTGGATCTTGAGTTCGCGCGCGGCGTCGGAGTCGCCCGCGCGTTCGAACACGCTTACGAACTGAGCGAATGGCTGCGTGCCTTTGAATGTATTTTTCTTCACCCAGGCGGTAACGTGTTCCGGCTTCGGCAAGCGAAGGCTCGGAGGAAACTGTGGGATGTCGTTGGCGTCACGCGGTCTCGCCTTCTCTTTGGTCGCCCGTGGCGACAAGGCGGTTTCGCATTTGTCCTTGGCGGAATATACGCGCTCGAAATGCAGACCGTTGACTTTTACAAGGACATCTTTCGTCGCCACCTCGAAATCCAAGACGAATGTGCCCGTTTGCAAATTGAATATGCTCAACTCCGGTCGCTTGCGCTCACGACCTGCGGAGACAGGCCGCACCGGGTTTTTTATGTCGAGCCAGGTCGCGCCGTCGACGACATCTTCGTTAAGATAGATGATGCTTTTTTCCGAAAGATTCTGATTGTCCACAAGCCAGGAAAAATCGCGAAGGCAAATCGAATATTTGATATGATTTTCGATGAAGACAAACGAGCCGGGAACGATCGACCGGACGTAGTCGCAGGGCCTGGGAAACGGATTTTCCCCCTTGAATATCTGCGAGTCAGGCGCCGTGAAGCGTTGGTATGCGCTGCTTGATTTTTCATTCGCCGGCTTAAAGCCGAAAAGCTCTTCGCCTTTATCGGACTTCCGCACGTCGCCAAACCCGAATTCCACTGCGACGACGTCATCGATTTCGTTCTTGCGTATATCGAAACTGCAACGCGCTTGCGATTGTCCAAGATCGAGCGCGCCGCCAACGTGATTCTTGAGAAAGACCAGATGCGAGAAGAAACTGTGCGCAAGATCGACATCGCCGTCGACCTTCGTATTCTCGATCGTCAATTCGTCGTCCATGAGAGAATCGGGCGCGTTCACCGAGCCGTGAACGAGCGTGTCGATGATCGCCAATTTCGAAAGATACGCGCCCTGACTATAGAAGGAGCCGGCAATTTCCGATCGCGTAATCCGAACGCTGGCTGGTGAAATGGCATAGTCGAAAGACAGATCGCCCTTCGTTTGAAAATTTCTGATCTCGATCGGCACGCGTCTGCATTCGGTCGATTGCGTGCATGTGAAGATCGATTTGTCCAGGACGATCGAATAGGGAAGATCGAGGCCAGAGAGATCAAGACCATCGCAATAGACGCCGCCGATGATGCGTATGCCTTTCGGGTCGATCTTGTCCTTCGCATCGCGCGCCAGATCTTTGATAAATGTCCGCGAGACAAGGCGTCTGTCGCGCTCAGGCGCGTTGGCGCACACGTCCTCGGTTCTGATCTGCCGCGACTCGGGATAGCGACGGGTTTTCCCGTCTGTCTCCATCGAGTCGAGAAACAAGCGCCCGCGCGACGCAGATGCGCAGACGACGCCATTATGGTCGGCGACCAGCACGGCTTCGAGGCCTCGCGTGAGACAGGCCAAGACGCGCGCCGTCTGCGTATGGCCAGGCGGATCGCAAATCTCGCCATAGCTCTTCGAGACATCGATCTGCCGCAGACCTTTGCCGCGGTCGGAACAGGACTTTGCTCGCGTCGCCTTCGCGTGATCGGATGAAGGCGCGGCCTCCGCTTCGGCCCGTTCGGCTCCGGACGGTTCGGAGCCATTTTGAGCGGCAAGGGCCGAAGCTGGCGCGACGAGCGAAAGGAACAGAATAAGTCGAAACGCTCGAACGAACAGTGAGCGCCAGAGACGAAAATTGTCAGCCATTTGACACCTCGCCACGCCGTCGGCGTTGAGGGCATTTCAAAATGAAAGGAACAACCTTAACTGTTACGATATGTCGCGCGCGGGAAGCGTCAACGGTCGTGGCGTGCTGGCGGGGTCAGGAAACAGCCGCCGCCTGGCGAAATCGCGCTTGAGCCGCGCCAGCAGCTGGCCTTCCGTGCCGCCTTGCAGCACTTTGGCGACGAAGAAGCCGCCTTCGGCAAGCACGTCGCAGGCGAAATCGGCGGCAAGTTCGGCGAGCGCGACGATGCGCAAATGGTCGGTCGCCTTGTGGCCGGTGGCGTTCGCGGCCATGTCCGACATCACGCCGTCGGCCTCGCCCCCGATCATGCTGGTGATGAACTCCGGCGCGTCAACGTCGTTGAAGTCCTTGACCGCGAATGCGACGCCGGCGATCGGCTCCATGTCGAGAAGATCGACCGCGACGACCTTGCCCTTCCCCTCCTTCGCCTTCACCCGCGCGGCGGCGACCTGCGACCAGCCGCCGGGCGCGGCGCCAAGATCGACGATGCGGCCGCCCGACTTGAAGAGATGGTAGCGATCGTCCATCTCGATGAGCTTGTAGGCCGCGCGCGAGCGATGGCCCTCGCGCTTGGCGCGCGCCACATAGGGGTCATTGAGCTGGCGCTCCAGCCACAGCGTCGAAGAGAGCGAGCGCTTGCGCGCGGTCTTGACGCGCGTCTTGAGCGACCGTCCGCCTTCGCGCCCCGAATCTTTCGTCACGCATGCACCTTGTCGCGCGGACTGAAGACGCCCCCGGCGGCGGGCTCCATGACGATGTGTCGGTCGTGGAAGGCGCGCAGAGTCGCGCGGTGGCCGATCGAGACGATCGTCGTGCGCGGCAGCCGCTCGCGCAATGTGGCGTAGATATCTTCTTCGAGTTGCTCGTCGAGCGCCGACGTCGCTTCGTCGAGGAAGAGCCAATCGGGTTTGGCGAGAAGCGCGCGGGCGATCGCGACGCGCTGCTGCTCGCCGCCAGAAAGACGTTGCCCCCAGTTGTTTTCCTCGTCCAGACGTTCGACGAAGGGCGCGAGCCGCGCGGCGCGCAACGCCTCCCGCATTTCGTCGCGCGAGTGGTCATGGACGCGGCCGGGATAGACGATCGCCTCGGCCAGCGAGCCCATCGGAATATAGGGATGTTGCGGCGCGAGCATCACCTTCGCGCCGTGCGGCGTCAGCACGTCGCCGGAGGCGTAGGGCCATATGCCGGCGATGGCGCGAAACAGCGTCGACTTGCCCGAACCTGACGGGCCGGTGAGCAGCGCCGACTGGCCGGCGGCGAGCGCCAGATCGTCGACCGTCACGATTTTACGCCCGTCGGGCAATGCGAGCGTCAGCTCGCGCAGGCGGACGTCCGCGCCATCCGTCGGCGAGACGGCTCGCGTCGCCGCCATCTGCGAGCGCGCCGTCTCGATGGCATGGTCGAACGACGTCAACCGATCCAGCACCGATTTAAAGTTGGCGAGAGAGGTGTAATAGTTGACGAAAAAGTTGAGCGCGCTCTCAACCCGTCCGAAGGCGCTCGCCGTCTGCGTCATGACGCCGAGCTGGATGCGACCGGCGAAATAGAAGGGCGCCGTGATCACGTAAGGGATGATCGGCGACAACTGTCCATAGGTGGAGGTGAACGCCATCAGCTGCTTACGCTTTTGCACGATCGCCAGATAGTTGACGATAATGCCGGCGAAGCGCCGAAGCAGCGATCCGCGTTCGGCAGGTTCGCCGCCGAGCAGCGCGATCTGCTCGGCATATTCGCGCAATCGCGCCAGCGAAAACCGGAAATCGGCCTCGCGCCTCTGCCGATCGAAGTAAAGCCTGGTGAGCGAACGGCCGATCAGATGCGTCACCAGCGTTCCCACCGCCGCATAGAGCAGCACCACCCAAAACAAAAAGCCGGGAATGTAGATCTCGGTTCCGGGCAGCGGGTAATTGCCCGACAATTCCCACAGCACATAGGCGAACGACACCAGCGAGCTTAAGGTGGCGATCAGCAGGATCGAATAGGAGTAGACGCCGTAGCCCTCCTCGCCGCCGCTGATGAAGCGATTGACGTCTTCGGCAATGCGCTGGTCCGGATTGTCGGCGCCGCCGCCGACGAGCGCCATGCCGTAATGCGTATGCGCGCCGAGCCAGCGCTCAATGTAATGTTCGGTTAGCCACCGGCGCCAGCGGATGATGAGCATGGACTGCAAAACGAATTCGATGATCACCGAGGCGACGTAAACGAACGCCCATGGCGTGAAGACGAACAAAAGCTGCCGCCAGAACTCAGCCGCGTTCTTCTCTTGGATGGCGTTGAACCAGTCGCGATTGAAAAACGACAACCGCACGGTGATGCCGACCTGTCCTTGGTTGAGAAGCACCAGCACGACCACCATGGCGATGGCGATGGCGCTCTCGCGCGCCGCAAAGGGTTGGAACGGCCAGACGCGCCCTTCGCCACGCTCGCGCGTATCGAAATAGAAATCGGCGATGCGCGTCATCTCCCGCACGACGGGAATATGGGAGATCGCGTAAACGATGATCGAAAACACCGCCACGGTGAGCGGCATGGTCTCAGGCGGCGCAAAGTCCTTCAACCGCTCAGGCCACACGCCTTCGGCCTGCATAAGGCCGATGATGCCGAAGACGATGGTCTCCGTCGAAAAAATTGAGGCGAAGATTTTCAGGAAGCTCGACATGTCTACGGCGCGCCATGTCGTGTAGGCGCAGAGCGCCGACGCGGCAGCCACGACGAAGAGACTGGAGTCGCCTTTGTGGGCGCCTACCAGCGCGGTAAGGGCCGCGAAGACGGCGACCGCCACGCTCAATTTCTGCATCTTTCACCTTGGATATGAGAGCCGCTCGGCCCGCCGCGAACGCATCGCCGGCGACGACCGTCTGATCCCTATGATAGAGGCGTCAGTCCTCTTCAGGAATGACCGCATCCCCGTTGACATGCGCGACGAGCACGGGCGAAGCCTTAAAGGTCAGCACTCGGCGCGGCGTAATCGCGGCCTCGACGCCGGTTTTCGGATTGCGGCCGACGCGCTCACGCTTGGCGCGCACGTTAAAGGTCCCGAAGGACCGCAGCTTTACGGATTCGCCACGCAGCAAAGCTTCGCTGATCTCGTCGAAGGTGGCGTCCAATATCTTGCGGGCTTCGGCGCGGGAAAGCGACGGACAGCAGCCGTAGACGGCTTCCCGCAACGCGGCCCGCGTCAAGGTGCTGCCTGGAGCAGTTCTCCTTACCATGCGGACAGAGCGCCCAATGTTTGCCTTATCGGGAACGGGCCGAACACAACTCCCCCTCGAAGCTTCTGGCAATCTTCACTAGCAATAAACGGGAGCTGCGTCCCGCGACAGATAGTACGCATAAATTACCGATTTGCAAGGGCGATCAAGTGACGCAATCCCCTACGTTTGACGCCGCCTTAGGGCGCAAACGATCCCGTCAACACGCCAATTTCACCTTATGTTGCGCCACCGGAATCATGGCGCGCACCTTACGAATGCGATCGACGTCGACATAAGACGAGACCAGCCCCGGCCCTTCCGAGGCTTTCGCGACGACCTGCCCCCAAGGATCGGCGATGAGGGAATTCCCGTACGTGAAGCGCGTTTCATGCCCGGCCTTATGGGCGCCGGTCTGCGCAGGGGCGCATAGATAGGCTTGCATCTCGATGGCGCGCGCCCGGCACAGGACTTCCCAATGGTCCTTGCCGGTCACAAGCGTGAATGCGGCGGGCAGGGCGACGATATCGACTCCCCTGTCCGCGAGCGCCTGAAAAAGATATGAGAAGCGCAGATCGTAACAGATGGCGCAGCCGACGGTGAGGCCTTCGCAATCATAGGTGACGACCGAATCGCCGGGTTTGAAGGCGGCGCTTTCGTGATATTTCGCGCCGTCCGGCGCGGTGATGTCGAACATATGGATCTTGCGGTAGCGCGCCACCTCTTCGCCTTCGCGATTGAAGGCGACGCTGGTGTTGTGCAGCCGCTCCTCGCCGGGCGTCTTTTCGAGAATGGAGCCGGCGTGAATGAAGACCTTGTGCTCGCGCGCGAGCGCCCGGCACATCTCATAGGCCGGGCCGCCGGGCAGCTCTTCAGCCGCCGCCATCTTCTCGGCCCGCGAGCCGCCGATGAAGTCGAACACTTCCGGCAAGCAAATCCAGTCCGGACGCTCCTGAACGACGGCGCGCTCGATCAGGGCGCGCGCGTTGGCGAGGTTCAAGGCCTTATCGCCAACGGAATTCATTTGAACCAGAGTGACCTTCATCGACCGTCCGATATTCCTGCCGCTGCATTGTGACGTCTCTGTCACATTCCAACTAGCAGGATAGGTCCAATCGCGCTAGCCCGGCAAAGCCGGCGCGGAATCGAGATCACGAAAGCCGGCGCGCAGCGCTGCGATGCAAAATTCGACCATTTGCGCGCTTGTCGGCGTGGGGCGATCAGCGCACTCCACCATCAGCCGCGGATGGCAGTAGCGGATACAGGCGCCGTGCACCAGGCGCGCCGCCAGCAGCGCATCGCCCCTGGCGAATTCGCCGCTCTCCATGCCGGAGCGAATGATCTCTTCGATCGCGGCGTCGATGCGGTCGATGTGATCCGAGATGATCGGCCAATTTTCGACGATCGCCGCTTCCACCATGTCGTGAAGCTTGCGATCGACGACGTAGCGCTCGGCGTTCATCGCCTCATTCGACAGGATGAGCGCGCGCAGCCGCTCCTCGGCCGGCCCCGACCCGCGCACGATGCCCTGCGCCGCCTGTTCGACTTCGCTCATCAATTGCCGCGCGACGGCGGCGTTGATCTCCGATTTGGCGCTGAAGAACCGATAGACGTTGGCCGGCGACATCCGCAATTCGCGGGCGATGTCGGCGACCGTGGTTTTTTGGAAGCCGATCTCACGGAAAAGCCGTTCAGCCGTGGCGATGATTTTCTCGCGCTGCTCCGTTTCGCGCGCGCTTTGCGCGCTCGCGCCAACTACGCTCATTCGGCCGCTCCCCTCGCAAGCCCGTCGGCCAAAATCTCGACCCGCGCGCCATCGGATTCGGCCAGCCCCTCGCCAAGATGACGGCGAAACCACGTCGCGTAAAGCGCCGGCAGGAACAGAACGGTGAGAAAAGTGGCGACAAAGAGCCCGCCCATGATGGTCAGCGCCATCGGCCCCCAGAAGGCGGAGCGCGACAACGGAATCATGGCGAGAATCGCCGCGAGCGCCGTCAGAGCGACGGGCCGAACCCGTCGAATCGTGGCGCCGATGATCGCCTCTCGATACTTTTCCCCGCGTTCGAGATCCTGTCGCACCTGGTCGACGAGAATGATGGAATTGCGCATGTCCATGCCCGAGAGCGCAATGAGGCCCAGCAGCGCGACGAAGCCGAACGGCGCATGCGCGACATTGAGCGCGAGCGAGGCGCCGATGACGCCGAGCGGCGCGCTCATCATCACCAGTGCAACGCGAGTGAAATTCTGCAGCTGGAACATGACGATCGTCAGCATGACCAGCCCGACGAGCGGAAACACCGCGAAGATCGAAGCGTTGCCCTTGTTCGATTCCTCGATCGCGCCGCCCATCTCGATGCGATAGCCCGGCGGAAGACTGTCGCGAATCTGCGCCAGCCGCGGCCAGATTCGCATCGTCGCGTCAGGCGCCTGCACGCCGTCCTTGACGCCGGAGCGCACCGTGATGCTCATGTCGCGGTTACGCCGCCAGAAAATCGGCTCTTCATGGTCGTAGACGATTTTCGCGACCTGCGAGACCGTCACCGCCTTGCCGTCGCGCGAATAGACGACCATGTCGCCGATCCTCGAAAGATCGCCGCGCTCCGAAGGAACGGCGCGCGCGACCACTTCGACCTGATCGATGCCGTCGCGCAATGTCGCGATCGTCAAGCCGGAGATCGCCAGGCGAAGTCTGTTCGACACGTCCTGCGGCGTCAGCCCGAGGAGCCGGGCGCGGTCCTGGTCGATGACGAGGCGCACGCGCGGCGTCTGCTCGTTCCAGTTCAGGTGCGGATCGTCGACGCCCGGATCGCCGCGCATGACGTCGCGGACCCGATAGGCGATGGCGCGCACCGTCGCGGGGTCGGAGCCGACGACGCGAAACTGCACCGGGAAGCCCACGGGCGGCCCGTAATAGAAGCGGTCGACTCGGGCGCGCGCCTGCGGCAAAGCGCCATTATCGATGGCCGCCTCGAGCTTCTTCTTCAACCGCTCGCGCGCCTCGATGTCCTTGGCGACGATGACGATCTCCGAGTAGGCCTCATTCGGCAGCTGCGGATTGAGGCCGAGCCAGAATCGCGGCGGACCCTGCCCGACATAGCTCGCGTAAAGGACGGCGTCGGGATCGTCCTTCAGGAGCGCTTCGGCCTGTTTCGCGGCCTCGAGCGAAGCGCCGATCGACGAGCCTTCCGGAAGACGCAACTGGACAAAGAGCTCCAGGCGTTCGGCATAAGGGAAGAACTGCTTCTGCACGACGAAGAAGCCGAAGACGGCGAGCGCGAAAACGCCGACGACGCCAGCGATCACTGCGCCGCGATAGTCGACAGCCCAGGTGACGATTGCGCGCAGCCGCCGATAAAACGGCGTCTGGTAGATTTCGTCCGGATCGCGGTGTGGATGGAGCTTGGCGAAGTCGGGAAGAAGCTTGACGCCAAGATAGGGCGTGAACATCACCGCGACGAACCATGAGGCGACCAGCGCCACGAGCAGCACCCAGAACATTGAACCTGTGTATTCGCCGACGCCAGAATTGGCGAAGCCGACGGGCAGGAAACCCGCAGCGGTGATCAGCGTGCCGGTGAGCATCGGAAAGGCCGTCGACTCCCAGGCGAAAGTCGCGGCCTTGATGCGGCTGAAGCCCTGCTCCATCTTCACCATCATCATTTCGACGGAGATGATCGCGTCATCGACAAGCAGTCCGAGCGCAATGATCAGCGCGCCAAGCGAAATGCGCTGCAGATCGATGCCGAGCGGCCCCATGAGGATGAAAACGACGGCGAGCACCAGCGGCACCGAAAGCGCGACGACGATTCCCGTCCGAAAGCCGAGCGAGACGAAGCTCACGCCGAGCACGATGACGAGAGCCTCAAGGAACGAGCGCGTGAATTCTCCGATCGCCTCTTCGACGATTTTCGGCTGATCGGCGATCTGATCGATGTCGACGCCGAGCGGCGTCCTGTCGCGAATTTCCTGCACCGCGGCGCCGACATTCTCCCCGAATTTGAGAACGTTGGCGCCCTTCGCCATGACGACGCCGACCACGATCGCCGGCTGGCCCTTGAAGCGTGCGAGAAAACTCGGCGGATCCTCGAAGCCGGCATGGACTTCGGCGATGTCGCCGAGCCTTATTACCTTGCCATTCGCTTCGATCGGAATTGCGGCGATCGCGTCGGCGCCTTTGAGATCGCTGGTGACCTGAACCCGCACGCGATTGGAGGAGGTTTCGAAAACGCCGGCCTCGTTGATGGCGTTCTGCTTGGCGAGCGAATCGAAGACGGCTTGAGGCTGGATCGCCAGACTCGCGAGCTTCGCTTCGCTAAATTCGACGAAGATGCGGCGTCCTTGATCGGCATAGACGTCGACCTTGACCACGTCCTGCACGGCGAGCAGGCGTTGGCGCAACGCCTGAACCACCTTGTCGAGCACGTGATAGTCCGCGCCGTCGCCGGTCACCGCATACATCACCGTGTCGACGTCGCCATATTCGTCGTTGACCTGCGGACCCTGCACGCCGGCAGGCAGCGTCGGCGCTATGTCGTGGAGCTTCTTGCGCAACTGATAGAAGAGCTGCGGCACGTCTTTTGGCGGCGTCGTGTCCTTGAAGGTCACTTGCATCGCAAGAAAGCCGGGCTTCGTGTAGGTCTCGATCTTGTCGAGGAAGGGCAGCTCCTGAAGCTTCTTCTCCAAAGGATCGGAGACCTGATCGCGTATCTCCGTCGCGGTGGCGCCAGGCCAAGAGGCGGATATGACGGCGACCTTGATGGTGAACGAGGGATCCTCCGCGCGTCCGAGCCGCATATAGGAATAGACGCCGGTGAGGCTGATCGCGATCATCAGAAACAGCATCAGCGCCGGCCGTTGAACGGCCCAGCGCGAGAGGTTCACGCCGCCCATTGCCAACCTCTCACAACGACTGCCGCGAAATTGCGCGGACTTTCATATTGGGATCGAGCTTGTGAACGCCGAGGACGACGATGTTGTCCCCTTCGTTGACGCCGCCGGCGACAAGCGCGTTGTCGGCCTCCAGGCGCACCAGGGTCACGAGAACGAGCTGCAAGTTTCCTTCGCCGTCGACCTTCCAGAGCGAGGGTCCGGCGCCCTGATTGTAGAGCGCCGACAGCGGCACGCTCACGAGCGGTTGCGCATCCGAGCCGGAAATGCGCAGCGTGGCGCTCATTCCAAGCGCGACCGCCGAATCCGGGTTGAGAATGGAGAAGCGCGCGGAAAAGGTGCGGGTGACCGGGTCGGCCGCCGGACTCAGTTCGCGCAGTTTGGCGCGGTAGACTGCGCCGGGCTTCGACCAGAGCGTCAAGCTCGCCTCGCCCTTTCCGGCCGCGGCGGCGAAAGCCTCCGGCAGGGCGACGGCGGCTTCCAATTCGCCGGCGTGCGCGATCCGCACGGCGGGCTGTCCCGCCGAAACCACCTGCCCGGGCTCCACCAGCGTTTGGGTGACGACGCCGTCGGCTCCGGCGCGCAGCGTCGCGTATTCCAGCGCGTTGCCGGCGAGTTCGACGGCGCGTTCCGCCCGTTTGAACCGCCCGCGCGCTTCTTCTCCGCCGGCGCGCGCCCGATCCAGCGCCGCCTGCGCGACCCAGCCCTTGCTGCGCAGTTCGGCGGCGCGCTTTTCGTC
>JACOWC010000180.1 GCA_016177005.1 Methylocystis sp. | reverse complement strand
ATCTGCAAAACAACCCGGCCAAAATCCGCGCCTTCTATCAAAAGCCATCCTTGCAATATGCCGCATGAGTGTTGATATACTTATGAACTGATTAATAACCTGCGTGCGCGATCAACACAAGCGCGCGGGGACTGGACTTTCCCATGCGTTTTCGCACATTCGCCCTATGCGACAAACGAGCCGAACGCTGCGGATCGACACGTCGGGACGCGGATTTTACGAATTCACCAAGGACATTCGCGACTTCGCGCGCGACGCCGGCATGACGCAAGGCCTGCTGACGGCGTTCTGCCGCCACACCTCAGCCTCGCTGCTCATACAGGAAAACGCCGACCCTGCCGTGCTGCGCGATCTCGAAGCCGTCTTCGAGCGGCTTGCGCCCGAAGCGGCGGATTACGCGCATGACACGGAAGGTCCCGACGACATGCCGGCGCATATTCGCGTCGCGCTCACCCAGACGCAGCTCTCGATTCCGCTGATTGGCGGCGCCTTGGCGCTTGGAGTCTGGCAGGGCGTTTTTCTGTTCGAGCATCGCCGGCGCGCCCATCGGCGCGAGATCGCGCTCCATCTCATCGGCGAATAGGCCGCGGTTGCGTCATTCTGGCACGGCGCCGCCGGGCCGCCGGCAACGCTTCCGCAAGGCTAATGACGATAAGATTTTACCAAGGATCGCATCCAGGGCGGAGCGGCGCAAATCGCGGCGCCTTGCGAGACGCGTCGTCGCACGTGAGCCTGTCTATGCGTCGTCAGTCGAAAACGCGTTTCGCGCGCAGAGGGGTGGCGCCCTGGGCCTTCAGCGTAACGGCGCCCTGGGCGCTCGGCGTCGGCATGCTGATGTCCTTCACGGCGGCCGCCGGCCAGGATCCGACGACCGACTGGAAAGTTTCACCACTCGCGGCGCGCGCGCCGGGCGCGCTGACGATCGGCTTCAGCGAAGCGGCGAGCGGCGATTACGGATTCTATGGCGAAACGCGCGCCAGAATTCAGGAGGCGCGTCTCATCGTCGGCGGCGTGCAGGAGAACGCGACAGATCCGGACGAGCGCGAGCCGCATGTCGATCTGAAGCCCGACGTGAAGCATTTTCCCCAGGTCGATCGGCGGCATAAGGGCGATCCGGTGGTCGGCATGCGGCCCGGTTTCGAGACGCGCCGGCGCGAGCCCGCGAATTTGAGACTGCGCGAATCGCCGCCGCTTTCCTTCGGCATCGAGGGCAAGTCGACGCGGCCGACGGCGACGCCGCTCGCGCCTCGCGGCAAAACGCCCGGCGACGAAGCGCTCGAAGAGGTCGATGCGGGCGCCGCTCCCGAGCCGGCGACGACGCAAAAGTCGATGGCCGCCGCCTCGCCGGCGCAAAGCTCATCAATCTCGACGCCGACCGTCGCGGACGTCCCGCGTGAGGCCGGGCGCGAAGCGCTGACCGAACGCGCGCTTCACGGCGCCACGCCTCAGACGCCGCGCGCCGTCGCGCTGGGGTCGTCGACGCCGGCGGAGCCGGACGCCGTGCCGATCGAAGTGTCGTCCTTCCAGGGCGCCACGCTGGCCCTGTCGACCCCCGGCAAGGACGAAAGCGCATCGCGGCCGGATTATGTGGCGTCGATCGATCCGGAGAAGCTTGGGCGCGAGACCCGTTGTCTTGCCGAAGCGGTCTATTTCGAAGCGCGCAGCGAGCCGGAGACGGGGCAGGCCGCCGTCGCGCAGGTCGTGCTCAATCGCGTCCAGAGCGGGCTCTATCCGGCAAGCGTCTGCGGCGTCGTCTATCAGAACCGTCACCATTATCGCGGCTGCCAATTCTCGTTCGCCTGCGAAGGACGCTCGCTTCGCATCACCGAAGGCGACGCCTGGGAACAGGCGGTGCGCGTCGCCAAGGAAGTCATGGTCGGTCGAACCTACATTTCCGACGTCGGCCGTTCGACGCATTATCACGCCAATTACGTTCATCCGCGCTGGGCGCGCGCGTTGAGGAAGATGGATGTGATCGGCCGGCACGTTTTCTATCGGCTGAAGCCGGGACAGACGTGATGTGGCGCTCTCTGCCAGCGTGTCATTCCCGGCAGGCCGAAGGCCTGACCGGGAATCCAGAGTCACAACAAATGATCATGGATGTGCTCTGGATTCCCGATCGCGCGCAAAGCCTGCGTCGGGAATGACATTTCGGCTGTTCGGCTTGGAACGGAATCGCTTCACTCGACAAGCCGCGC
>JACOWC010000028.1 GCA_016177005.1 Methylocystis sp. | reverse complement strand
GGCTTCGCGAATATGTCCGAAGAATTTGCGGATGCGCTTGCGACCGGTGAACTTTCTCGCCGACGTCTGAGCCATGTCGCCTTTCGAGCCTCTTTCTTCATGAGGGCCGACCGTCCCGCTGCGAGAGGTCCTTTGCCCGTCAGGCGTTCTTCATCGCGGCGTGGTTCCCGCGTCTGTGAGCGCCTTTTTGTTTATTGGCCGCAGCCCCGGCTTGCCGGGACTGCGGCGATCGCAGCGCCGCGAGAACGCGCGGCGGAAGGAATACGGAATTACGTGAGATCGACCTTGGCGCCGACCTTTTCCAGGGCGGCTTTGATCTTCTCGGCCTCTTCCTTGCTCGCGCCTTCCTTGACGGGCTTGGGCGCGCCTTCGACCAGGTCCTTGGCTTCCTTCAGGCCGAGGCCGGTGATCGCGCGGACCTCCTTGATGACCTCGATCTTCTTCTCGCCGACGGCGGCCAGGATCACGTTGAACTCGGTCTTCTCCTCGGCGACCGGGGCGGCGGCGGCGCCCGCGCCCGGCGCGGCGGCGACGGCGACGGCGGCCGCGGCGGAGACGCCCCACTTCTCTTCGAGCATCTTGGCGAGCTCAGCCGCCTCGAGAACGGTAAGCGCCGAGAGGTCTTCGACGATCTTTTCCAGATTTGCCATGATTGACGTCCTTTGAATTTGGTTCTGCGTGATGGCCTCTTAGGCCGCGTCTCGTTTGGCGTAGGCCCCGAACACGCGCGCCAGCTTGGCGGCCGGCGCGGTGGAGAGCTGAGCGATCTTGGTCGCGGGCGCCTGGATGAGGCCCACGAGCTTGCCGCGCAGTTCGTCGAGGGACGGCATCGTCGCGAGCGACTTGACGCTGTCCGGATTCAGGGCAGTCTTGCCCATGGCGCCGCCGAGGATGACAAACTTGTTGTTGTCCTTGGCGAAGGCCACGGCGACTTTCGGCGCCGCCACCGGATCGTCCGAATAGGCGATCAGGGTCGGCCCCTTGAGCAGGGGCGCGATGGAGGCGACGTCGGCGCCATCGAGAGCGATCTTGGCGAGGCGGTTCTTGGCGACCTGAACCGTCGCGCCAGCATTGCGGGCCTGCTTGCGCAGGTTTTGCAGCTGGGCCACGGTCAGGCCGGAGTAGTGGGCGACGACGACGACGCCGGTCTTCGAAAAGACTTCGCGCAACGCCGCGACCGCTTCCTTTTTCTCCGCTCTGTCCACGGTTGCTCTCTCTAACTGGCGGGCAAATCCCGCCGGTTGCGACATGCCGCTTGCTTGAGGCAAGCGGCGCCGTAGATCCTGTCCCCGTCACGGCGAGCCGCAGCGGTTGAAGGGGCGCGAACCAAATTCGAAGGACGCTAGCGGGGCGAGCCGTTTGCGGCCTTTAAAATTCCGGTTTCCCCGTCTATGCAGGCCGCCTTCAAGACGACGGATGGCTCCGTCCTCCTTCGGGCCGATTGAGCCGCTACAGGGCGTAAGGCCCCTTGCGCGCGCCGGCAGTCTCGGACAGGACATGGCCGGACGGGACACGAGGGGAAGCCCCCGGGTCCGCCGGCCTATCCACCGCCCCTTCCTAAGTCCTTGAAGCGACTTGGGTCAAAGCGGAAGCTCAAATCTGAAAACGGGGCCGCAGGTCGATTGGCCAGCCCCGGAAGGCCTTATTTAAGGGGACCCGCGCGGTTTGCCAAGGGGAAATTAACATAATTCCAGCCCTTAATCGCCGGCTCGGCGAAGAAGGCGGCGACAGTCAGCTTCTGGAAGCCAGTTTGGTCTTGCCGGCTTGATGGCAGGCGATGAACGCATCGCGAATTTGAGTGAAGAGCCGCGGTGGCAGAAAACCGAAGTGGTAGTCTCCCGTTTTTTGAACTTCGGCGTAAATCATAACCGGGCCAGACAAATTCATTGCCTTCATCGACGACGACCCACGAGCGTTCGTGGTCGAGACTAAGGTGTTTTTTCACGAGCAATGGAATTTCAATCGCATTTGCCGGATGGGCCGGCCTCGCGTGAGTAATCGGCAAAACGGTGACGGTGGTTTTATTGTCGTCCCGGTTTTCAACTGCGAGCACGATGACGCTGGGACGGTTCTTGCGGCCTTCTTCGTTTCCTTCGCGATGCTCGTAATGCCAGAGATAGGCATAATTGATGACGAGGCCGGGCTCCGGCGCCGGAATCGTCATCTGCTCGGATTATTTCGATTCAAGCAAAGCATTGAGGTGGTCATGGCGCGGGTCCATCTTCGCCTTGGCGATGGCCTGGACCTTTTCCTCCTCCAACTCGATGGTCGCGAAACTGCGGCGTTGGGCTCGGAAGCGCTCGAATTCCTCATATTCCTCGGCGGGGACGAAATAGCCCGTGATCTGGCCATGACTCGTCACCGGCACCGCGCCCTTCTGCGCAAGCATCCGGTATCGGCCGAAATTGCGGGTGAATTCGGCAGCAGGGACGGGAGAGGTCTTGATCATGCGCTAATAACTCCAGAAATAATCATGCGTATTTTACGCGAAATGCGCAAGTTGCGCGAGCGGTCTATTTTTGCGCCACGGTCATCGAGCAAGCGCAGCGTATTTCTGCTCACCGTCCCCGCGTGAACTCCATCCGCATCCGGCCACCGCGTCCGTAAGACGCCTGCGCGCCGCCGTAGCGCCGCTGCGGCCGGTAGGCGCCGCTGTGGTCAGAGTCGCCTCGGTCCCCTTGGCCGCCTTCGCTGGCGACGCCCGGATAGGTCGCGCCGCGCTGGCCCCGCATCGGCCCGAACGAGGCGAGGCAGCGGTTGTAAGCGTCCGCCTCCTGGATTTTCTCGCAGTCGGCGATTGATCGCGGCGCCGCATTCGCCGGCGCGGCGAGGAGCGCGGCCGCAATGAGCGCGGCCGCCAAGGCGGTTTGCAGGAGACGGTCGTTCATCCTCTCAGCGTCGCGCCGCATTTCTTTTCCGCCTCCGCCACGATCTTCTGCGCCACTGCGTCGATTTCCGCGTCGGTCAGAGTCTTCTCGCGCGGCTGCAAAGTGACGGCGAGGCCGACCGATTTCTTGCCCTCCGGCACGCCTTTCCCCTCATAGACATCGAAGACGGCGACATTGGCGATCAAGGTTTTGTCCGCGCCCTGAGCCGCTTTCACCAGATCGCCCGCCGGGCTGGCGCGATCGACGATGAAGGCGAAATCGCGGGAAACCGGCTGGAGATCGGAAATGTCGAGCTTCGGCTTGATCTTGGTCGGCTTCGCCTTGGGAGCGGGGAGCGTGTCGAGAATGACCTCGAAAGCCGCAACCGGCCCGTCGACGTCCATTGTTTTCAGGGCGCGCGGATGCAATTCGCCGAAATGGCCGACGATCGTCTTCGGTCCGAATTGCAAGGTCGCCGAGCGGCCGGGATGAAACCACGCCGGCCCGCCCGGAACGATCTGCAAGCTGCCGGTCGGAACGCCGAGCGCGCCAAGCAGCGCCAAGGCGTCGCTCTTGGCCTCAAGGGCCCCGGCTTCGCGCGCCGGCGCCGACCAGTGCCGCCCGGCGCCGGCCAGTCCGCGCCGCACCCCCGACGCTGCGAGGCGCTGACCGGTCTCGGCGGCGTCCAAGAAGATTTGGCCGACCTCGAACAGGTTTTGATCGCCAAGGCCGCGCGCGGCGTTGCGGCCGGCCGCCGCCACCAGGCCCGGCAACAGGCTCGGCCGCATGTCGGAAAGGTCGGCGGCGATCGGATTGGCGAGCGCCAGCGCCGGTCTGCCGCCGCCAAAGGCTTCGGCCTGCTCCTTGGAGACGAAGGACCATGTCACCGCTTCGACAAGGCCCTGGCCGGCGAGCGCGCGGCGGGCGTTGCGGGCGCGCTTCTGCATCACGGTCAATACCGGCGGCGCGACGCCGTCGGCGCGGGGCAGCGGCGTCGAGGGCACATTGTCGACGCCGATTAAGCGGACGACTTCCTCGACGATGTCCGCCTTGCCCTCGACGTCCGGACGCCAGGAGGGGACGCTGATGCGCGCGTCGGCGTCGCCGCGTTTTTCGACGGAAAAGCCGAGTCGTTCGAGGATTACAGTCGCTTGCGCGGGCCCGACGTCGATTCCGGCGAGCCGCTTGATCTCGCTCCAGGGAAAATCGATGACGCGCGGCGCGCGCGGAACGGCGCCGGCGAGGATGAGTTCGGACGGTTCGCCGCCGCAGAATTCGAGCACAAGCTGCGTCGCGAGTTCGATGCCGGGAAGCGCGAAGGCGGGATCGACGCCGCGCTCGAAGCGATAGCGCGCATCGGTGACGATGCCGAGCTTGCGGCCGGTGTGCGCGATATTCATCGGGTCCCACAGGGCCGCCTCGATCAGCACGTGGGTGGTCGATTCATCGCAGCCCGACGCCTCGCCGCCCATGACGCCGGCAAGCGATTCGGGGCCGTTATCGTCGCAGATGACGACCATGCTCTCGTCGAGCTCATAGGTCCGTCCGTCGAGCGCGAGCAGCGTTTCGCCCTTTCGCGCGCGGCGCACGACGAGATCGCCCTTCACCTTTTTCGCATCGAAGACGTGAAGCGGCCGGGCGCGGTCGAAGGTGAGAAAATTGGTGACGTCGACAAGCGCGTTGATCGGGCGAAGGCCGATTTCGCGTAAGCGCGCCTGCAGCCAGTCGGGGCTTGGCCCGTTCTTGACGCCGCGCACGAGCCGCAGGCCGAAGAAGGGCGCGAGATGCTTGTCCTCTTCCGAAAAGTCCAGCGTCACGCCGATGGGGCAGGGGAATTTGCCATCGACCGGCAGAATGTCCTTGGGTCTAAGGACGCCGAGCTCCGCCGCCGCGAGGTCGCGCGCGATGCCGTAGACGCCGGCGGCGTCGGGCCGATTGGGCGTCAGATTGATTTCGATGATCGGATCGTCGAGCCCTGCCCATTGCGCATAGACCGCGCCGACCGGCGCGTCATCGGGCAGATCGATGATTCCTTCATGGTCGTTGGACAGTTCGAGTTCGGCCGAAGAGCAAAGCATGCCGAGCGACTCGACGCCGCGGATGACGCCTTTGCCGAGCGTGATCTTCTTTCCTGGAATGTATGTGCCTGGCGGCGAGAAGACGCTCTTCATCCCGGTGCGGGCGTTGGGCGCGCCGCAGACGACCTGGACCGGCGCGCCCGCACCCGTATCGACCATGCAGACGCGCAATCGGTCGGCATTGGGATGCGGCTTCGCCTCGATCACCTTAGCGATGGTGAAGTCTTTGAGCTGCGCGGCGGGATCGTGCACATGTTCGACCTCAAGGCCGATGCGCGTGAGCGTTTCGACGATCTCGCCGAGCGAGGCCGACGTTTCGAGATGTTCTTTAAGCCAGGAGAGGGTGAGTTTCATTGGGGGCGGTTCTTGAAGATGAGGTAGACGGCGAGCGTGCGGCGATCTTGAGAGGACAGATTCTTCAGAGCCGCGACGATTGATCGAGCTGATCGAACGAGCCGATCACACTCGGACTTCTTATATAAGCGTCCGCTTGGCAGATAGTCCGACCGTATCCTCTCGCTTTGAAGTTCTACGACGCGGTTTCCTATCGCCTTGAAGGTTTGGTTATTGTTCAGCGGGGCCGCGCTGAACGCCGATTTCAGCGACTTATGGTCAAGGGCTCTATATACTCGCTCAAATTCCGCTGTCTTCTTTAATGCGCCGCTCGAACCCAGTAGCTCGGACGCACATAAGGCGGTGATCGCGTGAAACACCGCATAGTAAGCGGTGCTCACGGCTCGTCGTTCGACAGCGGCGCTTTTAACCTCCCGGCTCTGGCGACTAAGCTCATCCGCGAGCCAGAGCAGGCGTTCCACCATAGTCATGGCTAGTGCATTCCGTGACCAAACTCTTCGTCTTCCCCGCCGAAATCATCCGCGCCTGGAAAGTCCTGATTGAGGAAAACGAATCTCTTGTCACCCTCCTGTTGGAGGCGCTCTCGAATTTCGCCGACCGATTCATAGAGTTCGTCAATATTTTCGACCGGACGAGCTAAATGGACTGTGACGCGAATGATTTCTTCTCCGTCGAAATCCTCTTCGACCTTCACATCTGCGCTTGTATAGCCGTTTCTCGCGAAACGTTCGCTCAGGACGCCCGTGACGACCTCTTTAACTTGGGTCATGTTCATCGGTGTCTCCGTTGCTAACCGCTCAACCCGCCGGCGAGCGTCGGGAAGTCGAGCGGCCTGAAGCCATAGTGCTCCAACCAGCGCGTGTCGGCGTCGAAGAAGGCGCGTAGATCCGACATGCCATATTTGAGCATCGCCAGCCGATCGACGCCGACGCCGAAGGCGAAGCCCTGATAGCGGTCGGGATCAATGCCGCAATTCTTGAGCACATTGGGATGCACCATGCCGCAGCCCAAAATCTCCATCCAGTCCTCCCCCTCGCCGAAGCGGATGTCGCCGCCCTGGCGCCGGCACTGAACGTCGACTTCCATCGACGGCTCGGTGAAGGGGAAGAAGGAGGGACGAAAGCGCAGCTTGACGCCTCTCACTTCGAAGAAACTCTTCAAAAATTCTTCGAGCGTCCATTTGAGATGGCCAAGATGCGTGGTCTCGTCGATGACGAGTCCTTCGATCTGATGGAACATCGGCGTATGGGTCTGGTCGAAGTCGCAGCGATAGACCCGGCCGGGACAGATGACGCGGATCGGCGGTTTCTGCGACAGCATGGTGCGCACCTGCACCGGGCTCGTATGGGTGCGCAGCAACCGTTTCTCGCTGCCTTCCGGCGCGAGAAAGAACGTGTCCTGCATCTCCCGCGCTGGATGCCCTTCCGGGAAGTTCAGCCTGGTGAAATTATAGTCGTCGCTTTCGATGTCGGGCCCTTCCGCCACCGCGAAGCCCATATCGGCGAAGATGACGGAAAGCTCGTCCGTCACTTGCGAAATCGGGTGAATGCGGCCGCGCTCCAGCGGGCTTATGGCGGCGGGCAGCGTTACGTCGAGCGTTTCAGCCTTGAGGCGCGCCTCCAGCGCGGCTTCCGACAGCGCCGCGCGTCGCGCGGCGATCGCTTCGGTCGCTCTGTCCTTCAGCGCGTTGATCTTCGCGCCCTCGGTCTTGCGGTCCTCGGGCGACATTTTGCCTAAGCTCGCGAGCAGCGCCGAAATCGCGCCCTTTTTGCCCAGCGCGGCGAGACGCGCCGCTTCGAGCGCCGCTTCGTCGGCGGCGTCGTCGATCTGGCGCAGCGTTTCTTGTTCGAGTTTGGCGATGTCGGTCATGTGCGCGATCAGGCGATGGCGGGTCGGGCGCGCGGACTTCGCCGTCATTGCGAGCGAAGCGAAGCAATCCACAAGCGGCGTCGTGGCTCGGGATTGCTTCGTCGCTTCGCTCCTCGCAATGACGGCGGAGCTGGCCCTTTCCGCAAATCTGCGGGAATTCTTGCGCCGCGTTCTGCCACGCGCGGGGCGTTCTGTCGAGAACGCGATCGAGTCCAAAGTATAGAGCGCGTCTATTGCGAAAAAACCGGTTTCCACTTTTTCGCGAGCCGCGCTCTAGGGCGCGGCGCGCGGCCTATGGGTGAAAATTTGCGCCAGCGCCGAAGACACGACGCGCGAGCCGACGTCGTCGGCGCGGCTCGTCAGAACGATCGGCGCGCGCGCGCCGAGCACCAGCCCCGCCGTATCGGCGCCGCCGAGAAAGACCAGTTGCTTGGCCAGAATATTGCCAGCCTCGAGATCGGGCGCGACGAGAATGTCGGCGTCTCCGGCAACTTCCGACTTTATGTGCTTCGCATCCGCGGCGTCGCGTGAAATGGCGTTGTCGAAGGCCAAAGGGCCGTCGAGCGCGGCCCCGACGATCTGGCCGCGGTCAGCCATCTTGCAGAGCGCCGCCGCTTCGATGGTCGAAGGGATTTTGCCTTCGACCGTCTCCACCGCCGACAGCAGCGCCACCTTGGGACGCTCGATGCCGATCGCATGCGCGAGGTCGATGGCGTTGCGCACGATATCTCGCTTGATCTCGAGAGTCGGCGCGATGTTGATCGCCGCGTCGGTGACGAGCAGCAGCTTGGGGTAGGTCGGCGTGTCGATGACGAAGACATGGCTGATCCGGCGATCCGTTCGCAGCCCGGCGCCGTCGCGAACGACGGCGGTCATTAGCTCGTCCGTATGCAGCGCGCCTTTCATCAGCGCGTGAAGCCGGCCGCGGCGCACGAGCTCCACCGCCTGATCGGCGGCGGCGTGGCTATGCGGCGCGTCGACGATCTCGACGCCCTCCAGAGAGACGCCGCTGGCGCGCGCGGCCGCCTCGATTTTTGCCCGCGGTCCGATGAAGGTCGGGACGATCAACCCTCTCTCGCGCGCGGCGATCGCGCCTTCAATCGAGCGCGTGTCGCAGGGGTGGATGACGCCCATGCGAATGGGCGGCAGCGCCTGCGCCCGGCGCACCAGCGCATCAAGCAGCGCGCCGCGCGCGCGGGCCTGAGCCACCATGGACCAGGGCGGGCGCGACGTCGCCGTCGGTTCACAGCCGGCGCTCTGGCTCATAGGGGCCTCCTTCGCTCAAATCGGCGGGTCGCGGGCGATGCGATCGACGAAGAATTTCGTCGCGCGCGCCCAGGATTGATCATTGTCGCCGCGAAAATCGAAGCCTTGATGATAGATCAGTTCACCCGTCGTGGCGCGCGCGATCGAAACGCCCATGCTGAGAATAAGCGTGCTGACCTTGTTGACGACGCCCGTGAGCACGAGATCGGCGCCGGCCTTTGCGGCGAGCGACAGTTCGCAGCCGTTGCAGGTGCGAATGTAAGTCTGTTTGAGGATCGCGTCGAGATCCGCCGCGATCGGCGCCCGATCGACGACGTCATACGCGCCTCGCGCGGCGAGACCCGCGCCGACGTCGTCACGCGCGCGAGCGAGTCTTCGCGCATGTTCGGCGGTTTGGTCGA
>JACOWC010000027.1 GCA_016177005.1 Methylocystis sp. | reverse complement strand
TCGGCCGAGCGCAAATGGCTGCGCATGTCCGGCCTCGTCTGCCTGCTGCCGCATGGCTACGAAGGCCAGGGTCCGGAACATTCGTCTGCGCGGCTCGAGCGTTATCTGCAGCTTTGCGCCGAAGACAATATGCAGGTCGGCAATTGCACGACGCCTGCAAATTACTTCCACATTCTTCGCCGGCAGTTGCACAGAAGTTTCCGCAAGCCGCTCGTGCTGATGACGCCGAAGTCCTTGCTGCGGCACAAACGGGCCGTCTCGCGTCTCGGCGAGATGGGCATGGCGTCGAGCTTTCAGCGGCTGCTTCTCGACGACGCCGAAACGTCGCCCAACGAGACCTTCGTTCTCCAGGCCGACGAAAAGATTCGCCGGGTTATCCTGTGTTCGGGCAAGGTTTATTTCGATCTCCTGGAGGAGCGCGAGAAGCGCGGCGTCGACGACGTCTATCTGCTGCGCGTCGAGCAGCTCTATCCCTTCCCGCTCAAGAGCCTCGTCACCGCGCTCGGACGATTCAGGAGCGCCGACGTCGTCTGGTGCCAGGAGGAGCCCAAGAACATGGGCGCCTGGTCCTTCGTCGACTCTTATCTCGAATGGGTGCTGACTCAGATCGGCGGCGCATCGAAACGCGCCCGTTATGTGGGACGTCCCGCTTCGGCGTCGACCGCCGCGGGCACGATGTCCCGTCACCTCGCGCAATTGAAGACCTTTTTGGAGGAGGCGTTCGCGGCGTAAACGCCGAGGCATTAAATATTCAGGACTTTGCGCAGGCATTGCCCCAGATAGGCGAGTTCGGCGTCGGTCAGCGTTCCGATTCTCGCACCGATGCGTTTCTTGTCCACCGCCGCCAACTGATCGCAGACCGCCTTGCTGGCGTCGCCCGCAGAAGGAATCGGAATCACGATGGGTGGAAATTCCTTGGAGCCATGCGTCAGCGGAACGACGATGACGGTGCGGCGAAACTAATTAGCCTTGGTCCGGGAAACCATGACGCCCGGCCGAGTTTTTTGAATTTCGGAGCCTTCGGGATTTCGATCGGGAGAGGCGATCCAATGAATGTCGCCGCGCCGAAGACTCACGACTTAGAAGCGCGAGAAAGTATCGATGGCGTTGGCGTCGGCCCAGTCGGACGTTTCGCGATAGGACGCGAGTTCCGGGTCCCCTTCGATTTGAGCGGCGGCGGCGATGTCGTTTTCCTCCGCATCGTGCGCGCGCAGCATCATCCGCTCGATCATCTTGCTGCGCTCCCGCCCTTGATAGGCGGCGTTCAAGCGATCGAGAATGTCGGTTCGAATACTGTAGACTGCGCGCCTGGTTGTGGGCATTGTCGTGAAAATTCCTATAATGTTCGAGAGTGTCACACTGTAATAGTCACGATTCGCCTGTCAACGCACAGCCTTGTTGAGGACAAGACGTCATGACCGAAATTCGCGTCCCAACTTTAGGCGAATCGGTAACCGAAGCGACCATCGGCCGCTGGTTCAAGAAAGCCGGCGACGCGGTGCGCGCCGACGAGGCGCTCGCCGAACTCGAAACCGACAAAGTCACGCTGGAAGTCAACGCGCCGGCCGCCGGCGTGCTCGCCGAGATCGTCGCAAAGGAAGGCGAAACCGTTGTGCCGGGCGCGTTGCTCGGCCAAATCGCCGAGGGAGCGGCGACGCCGGTAAAGAGCGGCGGCGAGGCCGCAGCCAAATCCCCCGCGCCCAAGCCGCAAGCGGCTCCGGCTGCGCCCGCCCCCGCGCCAACGCCGTCTCCCGCCGCGGCGGCGACGCCGCCCTCGCCCTCCGCCGCCAAGGTCGCCGTCGAACAGGGGATCGACATTGCCCAGGTTCCCGGCAGCGGCAAACGCGGTCAGGCGCTGAAATCGGACGTGGTTCAATTCGCCGCCCGTCAAGCGGCGGCGCCGCCCGCTCAGGAGGCGCGCACGCAAGCGCCGGCGCAGGAAGCGCGGCACGAAGCGCCGGCGCCGCGCGCGCCGGTTCCGCAGGAGGACGCCCGCCGCGAGGAGCGGGTGAAGATGACGCGCTTGCGCCAAACGATCGCGCGCCGGCTGAAAGAAGCGCAAAACGCCGCCGCCATGCTGACGACGTTCAACGAAGTTGACATGTCGACGCTCATCGACCTGCGCAAACGCTACAAGGAGTCCTTCGAAAAGAGACACGGCGTGAAGCTTGGCTTCATGGGCTTTTTCGTGAAGGCGTGCTGCCAAGCGCTGGAAGAGATTCCGGCCGTCAATGCGGAAATCGACGGGACCGACATCATCTATAAGCGCTTCTGCCACATCGGCGTCGCGGTCGGCACGGAGAAGGGCCTGGTCGTGCCGGTCGTGCGCGACGCCGACCGTCTGTCGCTGGCCGAGATCGAACGGACCATCGCCGAACTCGGCCGCAAGGCGCGAGACGGCGCGCTCGACATCGCCGATCTGCAGGGCGGCACTTTCACGATTTCCAACGGCGGCGTCTATGGCTCGCTGATGTCGACGCCGATCCTGAATGCGCCGCAATCGGGCATCCTCGGCATGCATAAGATTCAGGAACGTCCCGTGGTGATCGACGGCAAAATCGAAGCGCGGCCGATGATGTATCTCGCGCTGTCCTACGACCACCGTCTCGTCGACGGCAAGGAAGCCGTGACCTTCCTCGTGCGGGTCAAAGAATTGCTCGAAGATCCTGCAAGGCTTGCGCTCGGCCTTTGACCGCAACCCCTTCAAAATCTCGAAAGGCTACACATCTAAATTCAGACGGCGCGCCGCTCACATGGGCGCCGTCGGCGGGGCGAAAGGACCGCCATGGAGGCAAAGATGGACTTGAAGACCACAACCCAACCCCAAGAATCGCCGCTGACGGCGGAGCAGTTCGCCCAGCTTGGCGATGGCATCATCGCTTATGTGCGGCCGATGCGCTCGGAGGACGTCAATCGGCTTTACCCGCACGCGCCTCATATCGCGCCTGGGCTGACGGTCTTCGCGCTCTTTGGCGCGGACGGCGCGCCGATCGTGCTGGCGGATTCCGAAGAAGGCTGCATCGGCAACGCCCGTGAAAACCAGCTGCAGATGGTGAGCCTGCATTAGATCACGCTGCAGCGGCCTCTATCGACAAGGCGCGCGGATGGCGCGCCGTCGCCGCAAGAGGCGAGGCGCCACACGGAACTGATCCCTCCAACCACATGAAGGTCTGGCGCAATCGCGCGGCGCGCGCGAGCGCCTTGTCGACGCGGCGACCGTCGAGATCAGGTCAGGACGGTCGCCGTCGGCAGCCGGCCTGGGGTCGCTTGGGGTCGCTTGGGGTTCAACTGGGGTTCAGAGCGCCGGATGAAACAGGTCAGCGCCCCAATTGAAATGATAGTTGACGCCGGCGCGAACGATGACGCCGTCGAACACGACCTTCGTTACGGGGCTATTGGCCCAGAGGAGGCCGCCCGGCGCGATGCGGTCGGCGCTCGACGCGCCTCTGGCGCAGGCGCCGGCCGAGGTGTTTGTCGCCTGGCTCGAACAAGTGGTCGCAAGCGGCGATGACATGAGTTCGACGCTGCCGAGATTGTAATAAAGGCCTTCCGCCTTGGCGCTCCAATTATCGGCGAACATCCACTCGACGCCGCCGCCCGCCGCCCAGCCGGCCATGAAACCAGAATGGGCGGCGCCGCCGATCGCGGCGGGATTGGCGTAGTTCCAGGCCGTGACGCCCAAATCATTTTGGCGCTGGATGCTCGACGTGTTGACGTGCAGGGCCGACGCATAGACGTCGCCAAATGCGAGGCCGCCCGTGCCATATGCCAGAAGCGTGTCGGCGATCGCATAGCCGAGCCTGCCGCGGAAGGTGCCCATCCAGCGGGTACCCGCGGACACTGCGCCGCCGCCGATGGCTTGGCGGGTCAGCACAAGGGACTCCAACCCGCCGTTCTCCTCCTTGTCGATATAGCCCGCGCTTTCGATGAGAGCGCCGGCATAGGAGCCCCTGCCGCGGAACAGCGTGCCCTGAAAATCGGTTTCGAGGCCGAGAACGACATTAGATTCGTCCTGATAGTTCCAGCCGATCTGGCCGCCGCCAATGAAGCCGTTGCGGCTGACGCTGGCGTATCCCGTGTCGGCTCCTGCGGCCGCGCCTGGCAGGAACAGATTCCACCAGGTCGCATTATCTTCCGGCGGCTCCTCATCGATGATTTTCTCGTTCCAGAGCGTGGCGAACTGGTCGCCGAATCCATTGGGCCCGACGCGGGCGCCGGTCTTTCCGCCCCAGCCGTAACCCGCGTTGAGGCCGGCATAGAGTCCGGCCCATCTGCGCGGGGCGGGCGCATCGATGCTTTGCCACGCGGGTTCGTCGGGCGCCAACGCCATCCAGCCGCCGGGCTCGGCGCCGAAATTCCATTTCATGCCGGCGTAGAAAGCGGTCGGCGGTCCGACCGACACCATCTTCGGATTGTAGAAATTCGCAAAGTTGATCGAGTCGGTTTCGAAAAACGTGCCGAAGTTGCGAGACCGCGTATTCGTCACATTCTCGATCAGCGCATAGAGCTGCAGATAGGGCGTGAGATAATAGGACGTGCGCAGGTTCAAAAGGCCGTAGGGCGACAGCGTGCCGAACTGGTTGGCCCAGTCGCCCACGAGATAGGGACCGCTGGCATAGACGAAATCGCCGCCAACCCGCCATCTCGGCGTCACCGAATAATCGACGCCGGTCTTGAAACGGTGATGCGCAATCGACGGCAGCGAGGCGCCCGGCTTGACCAGAACGCCCGTCGATCCGACCGCCATCACTGCGGGGTTGCCCGGCGCGCCGAGAATGTTCTCCGAATTGAAGTAGGCGTCGGTCAGCGTGTAATTCACATAGGCCGACATGCGCTCGTCCGCATAGCGCATGGACAATTCCGCGCCTTGACGCACCGTGTTGCCGGCGTTGGTGAAATAGCCGCGGCCGACGATGTGGCTGGGAATGCTCAAAATGTCGTCGAAAACATTGGTGCGGAAAATGCCTGCCGACCACTGAACGGCTCCGGGGAAGCGGCCGAGCAGGTCGGGCAGCGCTTCGGCCGGTCTGAAGCCGCCGCGCAGGCCCATGTCGATCGTGTTCGACGTCACCTGCTTCAGCGGCGGATCGGCCACCAGGAACGCGTCGATCACGCAGGGTCGGTTGGGGTCTGAGCAGCCGAGCTCCAGAGGCGTCGGGGCGCGGTTTGCGACCGAATAGCTGGCGAAGGCGGCGATCTGCGGCGTGATCTTGTAGGTCAGGCCGCCCATCGGATTGATGTGATTGAAAATATGGGTCGCGTTCAGCGCCGTGCCCATATTGTCGTACATCTGGACGCTGGCGCGGTTGAAGCGCAAGCCGCCGGTGACGGTAAGCTGGTCGGTCAGATCGAGCGCGTCGAGCGCATAGGCGCCCAAATAGTAATTTGAGACGTTGAGACTGACCGGCGAGATGCCGGCGGCGGGCGCGTTGGTGAAGTAGTTGAAGCCGGTGACCGTGAAATCACGGTTGATGATCCCGAGTTCCTGGTTCGCCTTAAAGCCGGTGTAGCCGTGTTCGAGGTTGACGCCGACGGTGAATCTGTTCGGGAAGCCGAGAATCCTGTCGGTGTTGTTGAGCTGCCCGGTGAAGCCCACCGTATTGATCTTCGTCCAGGTGCGGTCGATCGCGCCGAGCGCCGGACCGAGGATGAGTTCGTTTCCGGTATTGAAAAAATTCGGAACATTCGTCGGCTGGCCGTCGTCGGTCGTGCAAAAGGCCTCTCCGCCCTCGCATTCGAATTCGGTCGTATTGCCGTCGACGCGCGCCTGATTGTAGCCGCGATAATGAATGTCGCCGAGCAGCTTTGTCGTCGGGCTGACGTCGACCACGCCGTTGAGGTCGAACATCATCACCTGATTTTTGTAGGTCTGCGGCGTCGTGTAGGTCGAACTCTTGTCGCCCGCGACCAGCTCCGCGGGCGCCGGCCCCGAGGCGCCGAAACGGTTCGAGCCGAGCGTCGCATTGGCGTGAATCTCGACGCTCTCGGCCCGATAGCCGATGTCGCCATAGAAACGCTTGATCTGGGAGCCCGAAAAATAGCGATAGCCGGAGTCGCCCAGCGCCTCGCCGGCGGCGTATAGGGCGAAATCCGAAATCTTGCGCCCATATTGGAACACGCCCTGGCGGCGATTGAACGAGCCGCCGCGGATGTCGAGTTCCGAGCCCTGCCAGGTGAAGCCGTTCTTCATGTCGAGAACGATGGCGCCGCCAATGGCGTTCAAGCCGTAGAGCGGGTTGCCCGTTTCGAGCGCGACTCGGTCGATGGCGACGCTCGGAATCAGGTCCCAATTGACCGTATCGCCCCACATCTCGTTGATGCGCACGCCATTTTGGAACACGGCGAGGCCCTGCGGCACGCCGGCGAAAGGCGAAGCGACGAAGCCGCGATAATCGACCTCGGGGAAAGAGGGGTTGCCGCCGACATCGTTGATCAGCACGCCCGGCGCCGCGCGTTGCAGCGCCTCGCCGAGGTTGAACTTGCGGGTGTTGGCGATTTCCTGCCGGTCGACGACATGAACGGACGCCGGCACTGGATAGTTCACGAGCGGCGAGACATAGGGCGCGGGAGCGGATTGCGCGACGGGCGCGCCGGCGGTTGCGCGTCGGGGCGCGGGCGTGGCGGCGACCGTTGGCGCTGGACGGGAGGCGGAGCGCAGAGGCGTGGCGCCGACCTCGATCGTCGGGAGCGACTGCTGGGCATAGGCCGCCCCAGAGGCGAGCGAGGCGGCGAGCGCGATGAGAGAAACTTGCTTTTTGGAACCGGTCATTTCCGCCCCATGCGTTAGCTCGGGCGGTTATACCGTCAGAAACGACTTTTCGTCCCTCGTCAGCCTGGCTGCAGAGCTAATATTTCGAAGGTGTGACATGCTATCTACACTTCTGAAAAATAACGCTTTTTTTAGGATGGCATCCTGTCATGATCGGGAAGTTTTCCCGACCAAACACATGTGCGTTTAGGGATTCAGAAATCGTTCTTGATCGGCTTCTCTAGGCCGTCTCAATGAGCCGCCCGAAGGCGTGGCGTCTCCGCCGTCTCCAGGAGCGGGCGCAGCCGCGCTACTGACCCTCGGCGGGCAGTTTCGACGCGAGCACCTTGTCGACGCGGCGACCGTCGAGATCGACGACCTCGAAGCGCCATCCGAGCTTTTCGACCGCTTCGCCAAGCGTCGGGAAGCGGATCAGCCCGTCGAGCACGAGGCCGGCGACGGTGTCGAAACTCCTGTTCTCGGGCAGCGTCACGCGCAGCAGCTCCGCCATTTCGTCGACCGGCATCCAGCCGGCGAGCAGCCAGCTGCCGTCTTCGCGCTTAACCGCCTCCGGCTCGTCGTCGCCCTCGTTGGACCTGAAGGCGCCGGCGATCGCGTCGAGCATGTCGGCCGGCGTCACCACGCCTTCGAAATGGCCGTATTCGTCATGGACGAGCGCCATCGGCGTCTCGGCTTCGCGGAGCACGTTCAGCGCGTCGAGCGCGTCGATCGAATCGGGCACGACCGGCGCCGGCCGGACATGAGCTTCGATATTGAGCGGCTCGCCGCGCAGCGCCGGCCCCAGCAATTCGCGAATGAGCAACACGCCGATCATGTCGTCCATGTCGCCGCGGCTGACCGGCAGGCGCGCATGCGTCGTCTCGACGAGCTTCTGGCGCAGGACATTCTCCGGCTCGCTGAGATCAAGCCAATCCACCTCGGCGCGCGGCGTCATCAGGGCGCGCGCGGCGCGATCGCCAAGGCGCAGCACGCCCGAGATCATCTGCTGTTCATGGGCTTCGATCGAGCCCGCCGAATGCGCCTCGGCGACAAGAGTCTTGATTTCCTCATCGGTGACGGCGGCCTGAGGCTCGTTCGCTTGGCCGATCAGCAGCAGCACGAGCTTCGTCGAGGCGTCGAGCAGCCAAACGACGGGAGCGCCGAGCGTCGAGAGGAACGCCATCGGCGCCGCCATCCGGCAGGCGATGGCTTCCGCATGGCGCAGGGCGATGCTCTTGGGCAGCAATTCGCCGATGACCACCGACAGATAGGTGATGAAGCCGATGACGCCCCCATAGCCCACCCAATCCGCGGCGGAATTCGACAGGCCAAGCGTGCGCAGTTCCTGGGAGAGCCGTTGACCGAGCGCCGCGCCGGAAAAGGCGCCGGCGAGAACGCCGACAAGCGTGATCCCGATCTGCACCGTGGAGAGGAATCGTCCGGGATTTTCCGCAAGCGCCAAGGCTGCGGCGGCGCCGCGGCGACCTTCCGCGGCCAGAGTTTTCAAGCGAATCTTGCGCGCCGAAACGATCGCAAGTTCGGACAACGAGAAAATCCCGTTGATGACGATCAATACAAGCGCGACGCCAAGCTCGAACATGGCTCCTGATAGGGCTTTCTGCGGAGGCGCTCAAGCGATTGGCTTCGGCGACAAACGGCGCGCCGGACTTCGTCGCTCAATCGTCTTCGTCGAAGACGACCGGCTCGGTCATCCGGAAATTGAGGGGGCGCGGTAAAGATCAGTCGCGCGCCGCGATGTCGATCTTCTTGATCACCCGCTCCGGCTCGGGCCGCGCCAGATCGATGGAGAGCAGCCCGTTGACGAGATCGGCGCCCAGCACCTGCATGCCTTCGGCCAGAAGAAAGGCGCGCTGGAACTGCCGGGCGGCGATGCCGCGATGGAGGAAATGGCGCTCCCGCTCTTCGGTCTGGCGACCGCGGATGACGAGCTGGTTCTCTTCGAGGGAGACGTCGAGCTGGTCGCGGGTGAAGCCGGCGACGGCGAGCGGTAGCCGTCGGAGGCGGTGCGGGCGACGCGGTCGAGCGCCCGTTCGATCTCATCGAAGCCGAGCAGGAACGGCGAATTGAGCGGCGGACGCGACATGTGACTGAAGCCCTGTTGGCGCCTCTTCGGCCAGAGCCCGCAACAGCGCTCCGGCTACAGCTATATGGCCGAGCATGTCGCGGCGTTCAAGCGCGGCTGACGCGCCGCCGGTTGACGCGGGAGCGCGGAGCGCCCATCTGCGAGCCAGTTTCCTCGAAAGAGCGGCGACCCATGATAAAGGCGCGGCATATTTTTCTCGCCATCCTCCTTGCCGGGCGTTTTGGGTCGCCGGCCGCCGCCGAAACGCCGCCGATCGTCGCGCCGGAAGGCGACCGCTTCGCGCTCACGCCGGCCGAGGGCGGCTATGTCCGGCTGAACAAGGAAACCGGCGCGGTCTCTTATTGTTCGGTGAAGGACGGCGTCGCGGTGTGTCGGCTCGGCGCCGAAGAGCGCGCCGCTCTGGAAGCCGAGATCGACCGGCTGCGCAAGGAGAACGCCATGCTCAAAGCGCGCGCCGAGGCTGCGCCCGTCCCGCCGGCGACAAGGCCGAACGCGACGCCGAGCGAAGAGGAATTCGAACGCGCGCTCTCCTTTACCGAGCGCTTTCTGCGCCGCATAATGCGCCTCTTCCGCGAAGAGACGTCGCCCGGAGGCGCCCTGTGAGGGCCGACTCTTTAAGGCCCAGCTCTTGGAGCGTCATGAGGATGCGCCCGGCGTGACTGATCAGGGACCTTTCGCCAATTGGCCGCATCTTGATAAGCCGCATCTGCCTGAGCGGCCTGAGGCCCGCCGCGATCTGCTGATACTGCCGGGCTCGGACACATCGTCACAGGAAACCAGTAAGATGGCGTCGAACAATACGCTTGAACATTTTCTCGGCGGCTCGCCGCTCGGCACTTTCGTGCGGTTGTTCTTCATTTCGCTCGTCGTCGGCGCGCTGCTGATGTGGCTCGAACTTCGGCCGATCGATATTTTCCGCGGCGTCCAGGCCTTTTTCGACCGCATCTATCAGCTGGGCTTTGGCGCAGTGAAGGAGCTTGTCAGCTATGTGCTTGCCGGCGCCGTCTTCGTCGTCCCGGCGTGGCTCATTCTGCGGCTCGTCAATATGACCGGCTCGAAGCGTTGAGGCGGGAGGCGATCGCTCAGGCGGAGGCGCTCGCCCTACGCGTGATCGCCGACTGCATTGAACATGGCGAAGCCCGGTGGCGAGGATCGCCAAGCGAACAGGACTGAAGCCGGACGATCTAAAGTCTTCTCCCTCGTCCGATGCTCGACGTCACATCCTGCTCGTCGAGGAGCTGGCCGATCCCGTCGCGGTGCGGGGGCAGCGGCGGCGGAGGCGGCGCGTAGGCCTCGGGTCCGGCGAGGGGTCCAAGCCCATCCCGCGCGCCGACTCCGGGTCCCTCGAACGCGGCGAGCGGCGGCTTGCCGGTCGTGTCATTGTCGGTCTCTTCTTCCGCCGAGGGCGGCGGCGCGCGCCTTTGCGCGATGAGCGGCGAGAAATCGGGCGGCGGCAGAGTCTCCTGCGGCTCTGGCTTGCAGATGCCGCGTCCCGAGCGGCCGTGCATCGCCAGATCGACATGAATATGATTGTAGTGGAAGGCGTTTGAGCCCGGCGACAGAACGGTCGAGAAATGGCCGCATGAGCCGCGATGCACGTCCATCAGAAAGGCGCGGGTCTGCGCGTCGCCGCGCCCCCAGTCGCGGACAAGCGTGATCTCGCGGCCGTCGGCGAGCGTGAAGCCGCCGATATCGAGCGCATTGCCGAAGGAATGTTCCGAAAGCTGCGCCCAGCGCTGATTGTTCATGCCGCGGCAGGCGTATGAGCCCATCGAATTGATCTGGACGATCTGCTGGCCGAACCGCGCCTGGGCGGCGGGCTGCACGGTGTCGGCGAGCCATGCGTCGAGTTCCGCGACCATCGAACAGTCGAGCGTCGCGGTCGCGTTGAGGGCGACGGCGCCGCCCTGAAGCGCCGTCACCTTGAACGGCCTGGTGAGGCCGCAGATGCCGGGTCCGTCGACCTCGGGCGCGAGCGCGATGAATTCGGAAGGGTTGACGCGTCTTTCGGCGAGGCAGGCGTTTTCGGCCTGCGTGCGCCAGGCCGGCCGCTGCGGCTTCTGGCCGATGGAGCAGGCCGAAAGCGCCATGATGGC
>JACOWC010000026.1 GCA_016177005.1 Methylocystis sp. | reverse complement strand
AGTTGACAGACTTTTTCGATGAGAACCTGCTCCAACATTTTGATTTTGAGCGATTCCTTATCGATCACATGATTCCATGTGATCGGGAAGCGCTCTAGCTCCGTATGGGTGTCATGGCATGGCGTGCTGTATGACCTATCGTAGGTTCGAGGGCGCGTAGCTGTAGATAAAATGAACTTCAGCGATGGACATTGACTTCTTTCTTGCTTCGCTTTCCGCCGACGAGCCGCCGGCGCTGTCGCCGCCCCTCCGCGCGCTCTGGTTCGACGCCAAGGGCGACTGGAACGCGGCGCATAAATGCGTCGACCAGCTTTCCGATCCCGACAGCATGTGGGTTCACGCCTATCTCCATCGCAAGGAAGGCGATCTCTCGAACGCCCATTATTGGTATCGGCGCGCGCAGCGGGAGCCGCACAGGGGCCCGCTCGAACAGGAATGGCGCGAGATCGCCGAAGCGCTCATCGCGAGCGGCCGGGAATGAGCGCGGGCCTGTCCGCGCAAGAATTGCTGCGCAGCAAATTCGGCTTTTCGGACTTTCTGCCGGGGCAGGCCGAGGTCGTCGACGCCGTGCTTGCGGGCCGCGACGCCATCGCCATCATGCCGACGGGCTCGGGCAAATCGCTGCTCTATCAGCTCCCCGCCGCCGCCCCTGGCCCCGGACTCGTGCTCGTCTGCTCGCCGCTGATCGCGCTGATGCGCGACCAGCTTCGACATCTCGCCGGCTCGGGCGTCGGCGCCGTCGCGCTGCATTCCATGCAGGAGGACGAGGAAGCCGCAGCTTCGATCGACGCCGTCATGGCGGGCCGCGCGCGGCTTCTTTACGCCGCGCCTGAGCGTCTCGCCCAGGAGGGAACCCAGCATTTGTTGCGCAGCATTCGCGTCAGGCTGTTCGCGATCGATGAGGCGCATTGCGTCTCGCATTGGGGCCATGAGTTTCGCCCCGACTACCGCCAGCTCGGCGAGATTGCGCGAAAGCTCGGCGCGCCGCCGATGCTCGCCGTCACCGCGACGGCCAGTCCGCGCACGCGCGACGACATCGCCCGCACGCTGTTTTCGCGCCCGCCGCAGATTTTTCAGCGCTCCTTTGCGCGACCGAACCTGTCGCTCGATTTCGCCCGCAAGCGCGCCGGTCTGCGCCAGATCGTCGATTTTGTGCGCAAGGGCCGCGCCGGCAGGGAAAGCGGCGTCATCTATTGCAACTCGCGCAACAAGACCGACGCCCTCGCGCGCGAGCTCTCGCGGTTCGGCTTCGACGCTCTGCCCTATCATGCGGGGCTCGACGCCCATGCCCGGTCGCTGAATCAGGACGCCTTCTTCACCCGCAAAGGCGCGGTGATGGTCGCCACCATCGCCTTCGGCATGGGCGTCGACAAGTCCGACGTGCGCTTCATCGTTCATGCCGATCTGCCGACCTCGGTCGAAGGCTATTATCAGGAGATCGGCCGGGCCGGACGCGACGGCGCGCCGGCCCGCGCGCTGACGCTGTTCTCGCCCGCGGAACTCGCCCTGCGCTGGCGCATTCCGGAAACGGCGCAAGACGATGCGGCGGCCGCCGGCGATTACGCCAGACGCCAGGCGATGGCGCGACTTGCGGCGGCGCCGGGTTGCCGCTTTCAGCGTCTCCTCGGTGAATTCGGCGAAGAAAGCGCGCCTTGCGGCAGATGCGACCACTGTCGCGGTGGGCCGCTCGCCTGGCCCCGCCGCCTCTCCTCGCTCGCGCTCGGCTGGCGCGCCGCGCTCGCCAGCGGCGTCGCGGCGCGCGGCGACGTCCCGGATGTCGAGGCGGAACCTTTTCAAGCCGCGCCCGCGCCGACCGCCGTCGCGATTCAGCAGGAGCGTCCGCCGCTTACCGTCGACGAGGCGCGGCTGTTGCGCGCGCTCGAGGCCGAGCGCCTCGCCATTGCAAAGCGGCGCGGGGTGGCGCCGCGCGCGGTCGTCTCCGAACAGGCGCTGCGCGCCCTCGCGCGCCAAAGGCCGGACAGGGCCGACGATCCGCTGCTCAGCGGGATCGAGGAGGCGGCGGCGTTGCTGCGGATCATCAGCGAAGACCGTTGAGGCGGCGAGGGTTTCGTTTTGCGCCGCAACATCGTATAGGCTCCCAGTCCCCTCCCCCTGCCGAGATCATGTCCGCCAACTCGCCGCCAAACGCCGCCGAACTGCGACAGGTCATGTTCGGGCTCGGCCTTGCGATGCTGCTCTCGGCCCTCGACCAGACGATCGTGGTGACCGCCATGCCGACCATCGCGGCGGACCTCGGCGACCCTCAGGACCTGCCCTGGATCGTGACGGCCTATCTCATCGCCGCGACGGTGGTGACGCCGCTCTATGGCAAATTCGCCGATGTCTACGGACGGCGGCTCGTCATTCTTGTCGGCGTGGCCACTTTCGTGATCGGCTCGATCGCCTGCGCCCTGGCCCCGAGCATGGCGGCGCTCGCCGGGGCGAGGGTGATCCAGGGACTGGGCGGAGGCGGCCTGATCTCGCTCGGCCAGACCATCGTCGCCGATCTCGTCTCGCCGAGAGAGCGCGGGCGCTACCAATCCTATTTCGCCGCGGTGTTCGTCACATCGAGCATCGCCGGACCGGCGCTTGGCGGGTTTTTTGCGCAATATTGGCATTGGTCGCTGATCTTCTGGATCAATCTGCCGCTCGGCCTCGCCGCGTTCATCATCGTCAATGCGCGCTTAAAGCGCCTGCCGGTGCGGCGCCACCCCCATTGTGTTGATTATCCTGGCGCGATTTTGCTGATCGCCGGCTCGGGACTTCTCGTTCTGGCGCTCGGCTGGGGCGGCGTTCGCTATCCCTGGCGCTCGACGCCGATTGTCGGCCTCTTCGCCGCCTCGGCCTTTGCCTGGGCGCTCTTCGCCTGGCGCACCGCGCGCGCCGAGGAGCCGCTCATTCCACTGCGCATTCTCGGACTTCGGATCGTGCGCGACGCGATCCTGTCGAGCTCTTTCGGGCTTGGCGGATTCGTCGGTCTCTCGGTGGTGATGCCGATATTTTACGAAGTCTGCGGCGGCATGAACGCGAGCGATTCGGGATTGACGCTGATCCCCCTGATGCTCGGCACGGTCGCCGGCGCGACGCTCTCGGGACGATTGATGGCGCATATGAAGCATTACAAGGCGGCGCCGCTTTTGGGGCTCGGCGCCGGCTGTCTTGCGGCGCTCGGCGCGGCCGCGATGATGGGCGCAGGCGCAGGCGGCTCGCTGCTTTCGCTCAACGCCTTGCTCACCATCGCGACCTTCGGGATCGGCGCAATGCTGCCGGTCGCCACCGTTTCAGTGCAGAACGCGGTAGACGCCCGCGATCTCGGAACGGCGACGGCGTCGATGCAGTTCTTTCGACAGCTTGCGGCCGGCGCGATCGTCGCGCTTTTCGCCGCGTTGGCGATCGGCGGCGGCCGCGCGCAATTGCTCGAGGAGTTGAAGGCCAACGCCGACGGCGCCGCGTTGCTTTCGAGCTTTCGTCTCGTTTTTCTCGCCCTCGCCGTCTGCCTTGGCCTATCCTTTATCTTCCTGGCGCGTATGGAGGAACGGCCGCTGCGCGGCGAACGGCGCGCCTGATGCGCTAGATTTTTTAACGCGCGTTTTCCATTTGCGCCTGTGGCACGGAATTTTCTAAGAAAGAGCGCGCCCTTCCGCGCCGCAAGGACCCTTCCATGGCTTCTCTCGATAGTTTCAAGTCTTGCCAGACTCTCGTCGTCGGAGACCGGTCCTATCAATATTTTTCGTTAAAGGCTGCTGAGGAAAACGGGCTGAGAGGCGTTTCCCGTCTGCCATATTCGCTGAAGGTCGTTCTCGAAAATTTGCTGCGCAACGAAGACGGCCGTTCGGTCACCAGGGAGTCGATCGAAGCCTTCGCCAAATGGCTCGAGGAACGCGGCAAGACGGAGCGCGAAATCGCCTTCAGGCCGGCGCGCGTGCTGATGCAGGATTTTACCGGCGTGCCGGCGGTCGTCGATCTTGCGGCGATGCGCGACGCTATGGTCGCGCTCGGCGGGACCGCGCAGAAGATCAATCCGCTGGTGCCGGTCGATCTCGTCATCGATCATTCGGTGATCGTCGACAGTTTCGGCACGCCCCAAGCCTTCGCCCGCAATGTCGAGCTGGAATATGAGCGCAATGGCGAGCGCTATCGCTTCTTGAAATGGGGCCAGTCGGCCTTCGACAATTTCCGCGTCGTGCCGCCCGGCGCCGGCATCTGCCACCAAGTCAATCTCGAATATCTCGGTCAGACCGTCTGGACGCGCGCCGAGCGCATCGACGGCAAGACGGTCGAGGTCGCCTATCCCGACACGCTGGTCGGCACCGATTCGCATACGACCATGATCAACGGTCTCGCCGTTCTCGGCTGGGGCGTCGGCGGCATCGAGGCCGAAGCCGCGATGCTCGGCCAACCGCTGTCGATGCTCGCGCCGGAGGTGATCGGCTTCAGGCTCGGCGGAGCGCCAAAGGAAGGGGTGACGGCGACCGACATCGTCCTGACCGTCACGCAAATGCTGCGCAAAAAGGGCGTGGTGGGAAAATTCGTGGAGTTCTTCGGCGAAGGCCTCGATCATATGAGTCTCGCCGATCGCGCGACGATCGCCAATATGGCGCCCGAATATGGCGCCACCTGCGGCTTTTTCCCGATCGACCAGGAGACGCTCGCCTATCTGCGCATGTCGGGGCGCGCCGACGACCGTATCGCGCTGATCGAAGCCTATGCCCGCGCGCAAGGCATGATGCGCGAGGCCGGCGCGCCGAATCCGGAATTCACCGATACGCTGACCCTCGACCTTGCGGTGGTGACGCCCTCTCTCGCCGGTCCAAAGCGCCCGGAGAGCCGCGTGTCGCTTTCGGAAGTCGGCTCGGCGTTTCTCGGCGCGCTCGCGACCGAATATAAGAAAGAGGGCGGGCTTGGGCGGCGCTGCAGCGTCGAGGACGAAAATTTCGACCTCGGCCACGGCGACGTCGTCATCGCCGCCATCACCTCCTGCACCAACACGTCCAACCCGAGCGTGCTCATCGGCGCCGGATTGCTGGCGCGCAACGCCGTCGCCCGCGGATTGAAGACGAAGCCCTGGGTGAAGACGTCGCTCGCCCCGGGCAGTCAGGTCGTCGCGCAATATCTCGCGAAGTCGGGGCTGCAGAAATATCTCGACGATCTCGGCTTCAATCTCGTCGGCTTCGGCTGCACGACCTGTATCGGCAATTCCGGACCATTGCCGCCCGCGATCTCGAAAACCATCAATGCGCATGACCTGGTCGCGGCGTCGGTGCTGTCGGGAAATCGTAACTTCGAGGGGCGCGTCAATCCGGACGTCCAGGCAAATTACCTCGCCTCGCCGCCGCTCGTCGTCGCCTATGCGCTCGCCGGCACCGTCGCGATCGACCTGACGAAAGAGCCTCTCGGACATGACGGCGCCGGCGCGCCGGTCTATCTGCGCGACATCTGGCCGGCGAACGCCGAGATCGCGACCTTCGTTCGCGATCAGGTGACGCGCAATCTGTTTCGCGAAACCTACGCCAACGTCTTCTCAGGCGACGATCACTGGCGCGCGACCGACGCGCCAAGCGGCGAGACTTACGGCTGGGACGATCAGTCCACCTATGTGCGCGACCCGCCGTATTTCGTCGGACTTCAGCGCGAGCCCAAACCGGTCGAAGACATCGTCGGCGCCCGCATCCTCGCGCTCTTTGGCGATAAGATCACCACCGATCACATCTCGCCCGCAGGCGCGATCAAGGCGGCTTCGCCCGCCGGCAAATGGTTGATCGAGCATGGCGTTGCGCCCGCCGATTTCAATCAATACGGCACGCGGCGCGGCAATCATGAAGTGATGATGCGCGGAACCTTCGCCAATATCCGCATCAAGAATCACATCATGCGCGACGAGAGGGGGCTGACGCCGGAAGGCGGTTTGACCAGGCATTATCCGGGCGGCGAGATCATGTCGATCTATGACGCCGCGATGCGTTACGGGGCCGAAGGGACGCCGCTCGTCGTTTTCGCCGGCGCCGAATATGGCAACGGGTCGTCGCGCGATTGGGCGGCGAAGGGCGCCATGCTGCTTGGCGTTCGGGCCGTGATCGCCAGGAGTTTCGAGCGCATCCATCGCTCCAATCTCGTCGGCATGGGAGTGCTGCCGCTCACCTTTGCGGAAGGAACAGGTTGGGACACGCTCGGCTTGACGGGCGACGAGACTGTAACGATTCATGGCTTGCGCGAGGGACTTTCGCCGCGCAAGACTTTGGTCGCTTCGATCTCTTTTTCGGATGGGTCCACCAAGTCCGCGCCGCTGCTCGCGCGCATCGATACGCTCGATGAATTAGAATACTTCAAAAACGGCGGCATTCTTCCATATGTGTTGCGACAACTCGCCCCTTAATCTTGCGAAAAAACGATTGACTCGCTCATTGTCCTCGGACAGCGTTATCGCGCTATGCGTTGAATTCGGCCGCTGCGGTTGGAATGCGTTCAACGCAGCGCTCTACAAAAAGAAAAAGTCACGACGCGAAGAAGAGGAAATAAGCATATGAACAAATACGCCCTTACGGCCGCCGCCGCCCTGTTCCTTGCGGCGACTGCGCCGTCGTTCGCATTCGACGCCGGCGTCGGTCTGCGCGCGCCGAACCAGGCGACGCGCATCAGCTGCGACACGCATGGCGAAGACGATCAGGCCGTTTGCGCCAGCAAGTGCGAGGACGCCTATCTTAAGGACCAGCAGGGCTGGACGGCGGACATGAGCAAGATCAAGACCGCCAAGAAGTCTTGCGACGAGAAGTGCGGCTGCCCGCAGAACTCAAGCAACCTCTAAAAATCTCTTCGAATTGAGCCCAAGGGGGCGCGCGAGCGATCGCGCGCCCTTTTTTTGCGCGGTGCCGACCGGCATGCGAGAAGCAGTGGCCGATGTTGGCCAAGATACGGGAAATAAAAGATCTTTTCTTCGACCTCGCCGTCCTGTGACGGAACGGCGCGAACCGTCATGGAAGCGACGCGCAATTGACAGGAACGGCCACATACGACATCGTCCCGCCGCTCATTGCGTTATGTGAGGCCGTTGCTGTTCCAAGGCGGGAGGGGTCGAGCGCAGGCGCAGTCTAGACGCCCAACGGGTAAGTAAAGGAACGACCAAATGAAGAAATTCGCCATTATGACGGCGGCTCTCCTTGTCGCCGGCATGATCAGCCCGGCGTTCGCGGATTGCGACGTCCGTAAAGCGGACGAAGACAAGCAGGCCAGATGCGCTGAAAAATGCGATGACGAATTCATCTCGCGCAAGATGAACTACGGCGCCAACCAGGCTGAAGTCCTCGCCAATAAGAAGGCCTGTGACGCCGCCTGCGGCTGCCCGCAGAACTCGAAAGAATAGAAACGCCGAGCGCGCCCCGCGAACAAGGGACGGTTTAGACGGGGCGCGCAATGATTGCGCGCCCTGTTTTTATGGTCATTCAGTCGTATAGATGTTGCCGTCCGGGCCTTTCCAGCCGCTGCCAGATTCATAAAAGCGATATTCTTCGTCGAACAGAACCGTCGAGCCGGGCGCGATATATTGCTTGCCCGTAGGATCGGAACTGCGCGGCGCAGTCACATAATGTTTGCTCGGCGAGCAGCCGTCGGGAGATTTTCCAGCTTCGTCAGGCTTGCATTCGAGATTGGCGCCTTCCGGAAATTCGACGCGCGCATTGAAGAAAATCTCATAGCCCTTCTCTCCGGTGGCGTGCATTTCGAGGCGCTCGCTCATCGTCTGCTTGAAGTCGATGATCTTGCCCGGCTTGTCGAAGCGCTGCTTCAGCAGATTTTCCAAAATCTGTCGCGCATGCGCTTCGGTCGGATCGCAGCCGCCGAACATGCAAAAAGCGTTGGCCGGGAACGTCGAAAGCGACGTCAGCAGCGCCGCGACGACGAATTTGATGAAAACGCCTCGCATGATTTCCTCTCCCTCGGTTATTTTTTGAATTCGCCGCGCGAACGGCGCGCCTTTCTTAGCATCTTACCGCGTCGGCGCTGCGGGTCTTGTTCGAAAGCGCGCTCCATGAAAAAAACTGGTCTCCACTTTTTCGCGAGCCGCGCTCTACCGTCCTTCGGGCGTCAGCGGGTTGCTCCAGAGATCCTTGACCTGATCGAAGTGGACGGCGGGATCATAGCCGCCCGGCGTAAGGCCGAGCCAATCCGAAGAAAGCCGCCCCAGCGAGGCAAGCACGGCGTAGGAGGCGACGACGCGGTCGCGTTGCGCGATGATGAGCGCAAGGCGCGCGTTGAGCAACTCCTGCTGCGCATTCAGGATTTCGAGCGTCGTTCGCTGGCCGGCCTTGGCTTCTTCCCTCACGCCGTAAAGCGCGCGCTCGGCGGCGGCGATCTGGGTTTGCGCCGCGGCGATCTGCGTTTTGGCGGCCTGCAGCGCCCCCCAATAGGCGCGCACCAGCGAGAGAACCTCGGCGCGGGCGACGTCGGCGCTGAAACGGCGCTGGCCGGCGGTCTCCTTGGCTTGCCGCACGCGGGAGGAGGTCAGGCCGCCCTCATAGATCGGCACGTTGAGATGTCCGCCGATCTTGGCGCCGATGTTACGGTTGCCGACGCCGGAAACGTCGGTTTGGGTAAAAATATCGCCGACGATCGACAGTTTGGGCATGAAATCCGCCTCGAGCGCCTTGATGTCGAGATCGGCGGCGTCGGCGTCGTGCAGCGCGGCGAGAATGAAAGGATGTTCGGCTTGCGCGATGCGCTCTGCTTCCTCACGCGACTTCGGCAGCAAGCGATCAACCGGCGCGCCGGGGGAGAGCATCGTCGGCTCGACGCCGACGGTCTTGCGATAGACGCCGATGGTCGCGTCGAGCGCCGCGCGCGCCGCGCCGGCCAGAGATTTTCCGCCCGCCAACCGCGCCTCGGCCTGCGCGACGTCGGTCTGGGTGATCTGCCCATATTGATAGCGCTCGCGCGTCTGGCGCAATTGCTCCTTCAGGACGGCGACATTGCT
>JACOWC010000025.1 GCA_016177005.1 Methylocystis sp. | reverse complement strand
CCTTATTCAGGATCGACGGCGGCACGTTCCAATAGGGATTGACGATGATGTATTGCAGCGCGTTGGAGAAGACCGGCGTCGGCGTCGTCTCCTTGCCGACGATGATGCGCGTGCGATGCGTCACCTCGCCGTTGCGCACGACGGCGAGTTCGAAATCGGGGATATTCACCTCGACCCGCTCTTCGCCGAGATCGCGCGGCAGCCAGCGCCAGCGCTCCATATTGGCGATGATCTCGGCCTCGACGCGGGAGGTCGAAGCTTGGGCGAGCCCGGCGGCGCGGCGCCGCTTCGACTTGCTTGCAGGCGGCAGAGCGTCGCTCTGCGAAATGCCGTCAGCGGCTGCGTAGCGTCCCTCGGAAGCAGGCGCGCCGGCGCGCTGCGTCCTCAGCTCGATCAGCTTTTCGCGCAGTTGCTGATAGCCGTAATGCGCGGGATTATAGGCCTGCAGCGCATCGCCCGCCGTTTCGCCGGCGCCGGCGATGTCAGCTACCGCTCGCGCCGGGTCGGGCAGCGCGTTCTTCGCGCTGATGAGATGCGAGATGCGCTCGGGGTCGATCCTGGCGCCGCGCGCCTGCAGCGCATAGGCGGCGACGGCCTCCGAGAGGGCGAGATCGTCCGTCGCGGTCGGCGCGACCTTCTCCGCGTCCGGCGCGGCATAGGCGCGAAGATCAAGCCCCTCGTCGTCGGCATGCGCAAGCCGCGCTAGCGCGGCCCGAGCCGAAGCGCGCCATTCGCCATTCTCGATCCAGAAGGGCGCGAAATTTTCGGCCGCGTAAGCTGCGGCGAGCGCCGCGCGCAGGCGGCGGCGCTCCGGCGCCGCGGCGGCGTCGCCAGCCCAGGCGCCGAGCGCCGAGGCGAGTTCACGGTTCTCCGCGGGCTGGAGGCTCCAAGCGAGGTCGAGCGGGTCCGGCTGTGCAGGCTCGGCGCGCGGCGCGGCGTCGAGCAGAGCGGCGGCGGGCGCGGCGGCAGCGAAGTCCGGATGATCCAACGGCGCGCGCGTCGGGACGCGCTCAGCGCCAAAGAGCGCAGAGCGCGACGAGCGGCGGCGGCTCAAAAATTTCGGGGCGACGCGGCGGATATTGACCCGCGAGCGCGGGAGCGGCGAGCGCCAAATCGATCGCGGATGCAACAGCGATATAGAAAATTCGCCCGGCTTTTCCGCCAGCAGTCATGGGTCGTCCTCGCGTGAACCTCGTACAGTGAGGTCTGAGCCTCTTTTCGGTGAACTTCTGTGCGATGGCGCATGCGCAGGGCGCTCCGCCATTACTTCGATGTAGTGCGCGGCGTCGGGCTTGTGAATCCGGGCGGACCCGCCGGCGCCGTTCAGACGGCGAAAAAGCCGGACTGTGGCGGCCCCGCTACAGTCCACTGGGCTCCGACTCCAGGTTAGCGAGGCGTCATCTCACCGCGTCATGGCCGCGCTTGTCGCGGCCATCCACGCGACGACACGATGCACATGTGAGAACATGAGCCGAACATAGCGTCTCCGTGCGATGCGTTTCGCGATTGTCCGGCGTGGATGCCCGGCACAAGGCCGGGCATGACGGCTGAAAGTGAGCTGAAATTAGCCCGAGTTCGAAGCCCTGTGCAGTGGCACCGGGCGATGGCGGGCTGGGCGTGAAAGCGCTATGATTCGGCGTCGATCCTCGAGGCCGCCGATGAAGCCCTATATCGTCATCGTCCACAAAGACGAACACAGCGCCTATGGCTTGAGCTTTCCCGACGCGCCGGGATGTTTTTCGGCCGCCGACGAGATCGACGATATTTTCGCTATGGCCAGCGAGGCGCTGGCGCTTTGGGCGGAGGGCATGCGGGAAGACGGCTTGCCGATCCCCGAGCCGCGCGACTTTGAAGTGTTGCGGGCAGACCCAAAATGGGCAGAGAGTTTCGCCGACGCGGAGCTTGTTATCGCGGTCGAAGCGCCTTGGGCGCCGCGGCGAGAGGCCGCCGAATAAGTTAATCTTTTGGCCATCCTGCGCTTTCATAAATGCTGAGCACAGTCTTTGGCGGCATGTCTTTCTTGGGATGCGCCACAGTCACGCGGCCGGCTTTCGTCGGATGCTTGAACTGACGATGTGAACCTTTGGAGCGCACAAGCCGCCACCCCTCCTTTTCGAGGCGGCGAATAATGTCGCGGCTGTTGGTCAGCATGGCGTTTCCTCGTTCAAGATGCGAGGAATTTACCATCGGTTTTGGCGCGTCAATTGAGTCGTCGATGTTTTCAGGAACTTAGAAGCGCTTTAACGAGCAGGCGCTACAACGAAGATTGCTCTTTTAACATATTGATTATTATTATGTATTCAGCTCTCGAAGCGATGACGTCACAATTGACAATGCAATATTGCACTTCTTTTTCGGGGCTGACTGCCGACCCCTCTACGCTTTACAATTAGCTGACTTATTTTCGTCCGTGGTCCGCCTGATCAAACAGTTTTGAGCGCCTCAAAAATCTTGGACGCGATCTTCAACTCGCATTATTGGCTCACCGCATCCATTAATCCATCAAGCGTTATCGGGCTGCACTTCCGCAATGATGCGCGCGCCGATCTCTGCTTCCGCGATTGCAAGCTCATATGCGGTTTGAAGATTGAGCCAAAAGCGCGGACCATTGCCGAAATAGCGACCGAGCCGCAGCGCTGTCTCGGGCGAGACGCCGCGCTTGCCGTTCAATATGTCGACGATCCGGCCCGAGCTAAGTCGCAACGCGAGGGCGAGGCGATTGGCCGACATGTCGCGCGCCGCGAGTTCGCGTTTGAGAATTCGGCCGGGATGGACGGCGCGCAGGGACCCGCGCGGCTCAGTGGTAGTCGATGATTTCGACGTCATCTGCGTGTCCGTTCTCAAATCTAAAACATATTCGCCATGGGCCATTGGCTTTGATCGCCCACTGTCCGGCGCGGTCTCCACTCAGCTTATGCAATCCAACCGATTTCAACGGGCTGAGGTCGCTTAGTCGCTCGGCTGCGTCGAGCGCCGCCAACAAGTCCATGGCCAGTTCTTCGTCCAAACCGGAGAATTTGTTCTTCCCGTCTTCGGCGAATCGCCGCGTAGCGCTGTTCGCCCAAGACTTGATCATGGCTTAGGTTACTACGTCGCACGTTCTACGGCAAGAGTAGTATGCTCATCCCGCCTGCACAAAACTCTCCAGCACCATCTTCCTGCCGGCCTTGTCGAAATCGACGGTGAGCTTGGCGCCGTCGACCGCCGCCACTGAGCCGGGCCCGAACTTCAAGTGAAACACCCGCGCGCCCACTGAAAAACGCGAACCGCCGGACGCGCGCGCGATCACTTCGCCGTCGATCGTCATCGGTTGTTTTGAGCGCGCGCCGCGCATCGGTTCGCCGCGCGCGGCGTCGCTCCGCGCCGCTTGCGCCCGCTTCCAGCCCGGCGTCGAATAGTCTGAACCGTAGACGTCGAGATTGGCGAAGCGCGACACGCCATAAGAGCCATATTGCGAGCCGTTCGGCGCCTCGACCACTTCGACATTGCCCGTCGGCAGATTGTCGATGAAGCGCGACGGAACAGTCGGCTGCCACAGCCCGTGAATGCGGCGATTGCTGGCGAAATAGATTTTGGCCCGCCGCTTGGCGCGGGTCAGGCCGACATAGGCGAGGCGGCGCTCTTCCTCCAATCCCGCGCGTCCCTGTTCGTCGAGCGTTCGCTGGCTCGGAAACAGCCCTTCCTCCCAGCCCGGAAGATAGACAGTCTCGAATTCGAGGCCCTTCGCGCCATGCAGAGTCATGATCGACACGCGCTCCTGATCGACGGCGCTGTCGGTCTCCATGACGAGCGACACATGTTCGAGGAAGGCGGCGAGGTCGGGAAAAGCCTCCATCGCCCGAACCAGCTCTTTCAAATTGTCGAGCCGGCCGGCGGCCTCCGGCGTCTTGTCGGCGCGCCACATTTCAGTATAGCCGGATTCATCGAGCACCTGCTCGGCGAGCTCATGTTGCGGCTTTGAATCGATCAGCGCGCGCCAGCGATCGAAATCGCCGATAAGAGCGCGCAGCGCGCCGCGGGGCTTGGGCTTTAAGTCCTCGCTTTCGACCAGAACGCGCGCCGCCTGCATCAGCGGAACGCGCTCGCGCCTTCCATATTCATGCAGCACTTGCAGCGTCGCGTCGCCGAGGCCGCGTTTCGGCGTATTGACGATGCGCTCGAAGGCGAGATCGTCGGCGGGCTGCGCGACGCAGCGGAGGTACGCGAGCGCGTCGCGGATTTCGAGCCGCTCGTAAAAGCGCGGACCGCCGATGACGCGATAGGGCAGGCCGATCTCGACGAAGCGCTCCTCGAATTCGCGCATCTGAAACGAGGCGCGCACCAGAATGGCGATCTCTTCGAGCGAATCGCCCTTGCGGCTCAATTGCTCGATGTCTTCGCCGATGGCGCGCGCTTCTTCCTGGCTGTCCCAGACGCCGGTGAGCGTCGGCTTGTCGCCCTCGCCGCCGTCGGTGAACAGGGTCTTGCCGAGCCTTCCCTCGTTGTGGGAGATGAGATGCGAGGCGGCGGCGAGAATATGCCCGGTGGAGCGGTAATTGCGCTCGAGGCGGATCACTTTCGCGCCGGGAAAATCCTGCTCGAAACGCAGGATGTTTTCGACCTCGGCGCCGCGCCAGCCATAGACGCTCTGATCGTCGTCGCCGACGCAGCAGAGATTTTGCTGACCTGGCGCGCGCCCCAGCGCAATCAGTCGCAGCCACAAATATTGCGCGACATTGGTGTCCTGATATTCGTCGACGAGAATATATTTGAAGCGGCGCTGATAATCGGCGAGCACGTCAGGATTGTCGCGAAAGAGCCGCAGGCTCTCCATCAGGAGATCGCCGAAATCGACGGCGTTCAAAACCTTGAGCCGCTCCTGATAGAGCACGTAAAGCGCCGCGCCCTTGCCGTTGGCGAAGCTCTCGGCCTCGCCGGCGGGAACTTTCGCCGGCGTCAGTCCGCGGTTCTTCCAGCCGTCGATGCGCATGGCGAGGGCGCGCGCCGGCCAGCGCTTGTCGTCGATATTCTCAGCCTGCAGCACTTGCTTCAAGAGGCGGATCTGATCGTCGACATCGAGAATGGTGAAGTTCGGCTTCAGCCCGACGAGTTCGGCGTGGCGGCGCAGAATTTTGGCGCTGATCGCGTGAAAGGTGCCGAGCCATTGCATGGCTTGCGCGCCTTCGCCGACGAGCGCCTCGACGCGCTCGCGCATCTCCCGCGCCGCCTTGTTGGTGAAAGTGACGGCGAGGATTTCATAGGCGCGCGCCTTGCCGAGCGCGAGAATATGGGCGATGCGCGTCGTCAACGCCCGCGTCTTGCCGGTGCCGGCGCCGGCAAGCACCAGAACGGGCCCGTCGAGCGTTTCGACCGCGGCGCGCTGCTCGGGATTGAGCGCGTCGAGATAGCGCGGCCGGCTGCTCGCCGCGGCGCGGGCGGCGAGCCCTCCCGCCTGCGGCGCATAGTCGTCGGGCTGGGGCGACAGGCTGCTCTTCATGATTCTGCAATCATATAGGAGAAGGGAAGGGGAATCACTGCCGTCGGCTGTTTATCGCGCGCCAATCCCCTGGCCCCTCATCTCACTTCTCCCCGCAAGCGGGGAGAAGAGGCGGCAGCGTCATGCTCTCCGTCGTCCATGCTTGGCGCGGCGCCAATGACTCCTCTCCCCGTTCACGGGGCTATCGTATGCACACATCTTCTCTCCGGCAGGTTGGCGCGTCCCCTTCTCCCGCTTGCGGGAGAAGGTGGCCCCACCATAGGGCGTCCGTAAGGACGCCCGTCACAAGCGACGGGCTTTGGTGGGGTCGGATGAGGGCTTTCCGTCTGCCGACAGAGCGAGGGACTTCGCGCAAATCGCCAAAGAATCGCGCTGGGACGCCGGCCCTCATCCGACCCTCGCTCACGCGAGGGCCACCTTCTCCCACTTCGGGGGAGAAGGAAACGCGCTCAATCGTTCCAGCTCACCGAGGAAAGATGTGTGACTCCCTTAGGTTCACGGGGAGAGGTGAGGTGAGGGGCTTGGGGGCGTTTCACGCGCTTCCAACGCCCGCTCCAGCACAAATACCCGCAGCGCCGAGGACAAATTCGCGTCGCCGCGGCCCGCGTCAACTTGTGCGACGAGGGCGGCGAGCGACACGCCTTCCCGTGCGGCGATGTCCTTCAGCGCCCGCCAGAACTCGTCTTCAAGAGAGACGCTGGTGCGGTGGCCGGCGATGACGATCGAATGTTTGACGACGCGCACGGAGGAGGGCGGCGCCTCGCTCACGTCTGGTCGTCCGTTTCGCTTTCGCGCCTATGTGCGTCGAGCTTGGCGGTTTCCAGGCGTGCCTGGGCGGCGGTCAGATCGCGCTCGGCTTTGCTGCGCCCATGCGCGGCGCGATTGGCCTGCGCCGCCTCGTCCTTCACGCGCTTGTCGCGCGCTTTGCGGGCGCGGCGCAGATTGACGATCTCGCCCATCAGGGCTTCTTCCGGAAGGCGTCGATCGAGACGATCTTGTCGTCGCCCTCTTCCTTCGTTTCGACCGGTCTGAGTTTTCGCTGCTTTTCGCCGCTCGCCGCTTTGGCGGGCTCCGACTTGTTCGCTTCGCTCTTGTTCGCTTCGCTTTTGGCCGCGTCAATCTTGGCGGATTCAATCCTGCCGGCCTCCGCCTTGGCTGGCTTTGGCGCCTTCAGCGGCTCAGGCGTTTTGGCGACGAGGCTTGGTCTGACGGAAGGCGCCTCACCTTCGGTTTCCTCATCCGCATCTTCGGCCTCCTCGAAGCGCAGCCCGAATTCGACTGCAGGGTCGAAGAAGCCGGTGACGGCCGCGAAGGGCACGTAGAGATGTTCGGGGATCGAGCGAAAGGACAGCGTGACGCCGAAGCCGTCGTCGTCGACTTCAAGATTGGAATATTGATGCTGCAGGATGATCGTCAGTTCGCGCGGCCACTGCTCGGCGAGGCGACGCGAAATCGTCACGCCCGGCGCGCCGGTGCGGAAGCTGATGGTGAAGTGATGGTCGCCTGGCAGATAGCCGCTTGCGGCGACGTCGCTCAGCACCCTGCGCATGACGCCGCGCATGGCGTCCTGGATCAGAAGATCGTAGCGAATAATGTCCTTGGCCATTGCGTCGCGCCAGACCGCCAGCTGCATGGTCGTCCGGCTGCCGCTTCCGACCATCATGTTGCCGCGCTTTGCGTCATCGCGGCGCGAGAAAATTTAAGTGGAGGCTTCTGTTGCCAGGCGCCTCCGGACCCCGCCTAGAAGTGCAAACCCCTAGGACTTTGATCCCGGTATGGGCGCCGCATTACGCGGCGACGGCCACCGGAGCATAGTTGTCGTTGGCAACTATAAGGTTTGACCCGATAACGGCGGTATCATGCCGAGCGAAAAATCACCCTTTACGCCCTCGTCGATCCTATTTCGCCCCCGCCGAAGCCCGCCGCGCTGACGGGCTTTGGTGGAGGCGCCGGGTACCGCCCCCGGGTCCGAATGGTTTATTGCGGTGTTCGTTTATCGCCATAGCCGTCGCAAGCGGCGGCGTTTCGAATATAGGCGCTTGCGGGATTTTGTGAAAGGGGCGCGCGTCTCAAAGGAAAGCGCCCGCCGAGACGGCGGGCGCTCCTGGAGCAAATTCCAAGAAAATGTTGACGGACTTTTTCGATCAGAACTTGCTCCGCGTAATTGATGTGGCGCGATTTCCTATCGCTCGGGCGACGCCGTCCGAGCGCAAAGCGCGCGAGCGTCGGCGCGGCCCGATTATTTCGCGACCGTCAGGCGATCCTTGACCGCGGCGAAGACGTCGGCGGGCAGGATATTGCTCGCCGCGAGCTCGTCGACGCTCTTGAACGGACGGCCGTGGACGATCGCTTCCGCCTGGGTCTTGTTCAGCCCCTTGACGGCCATAAGCTGCTCGATGGTCGCCATATTGATGTCGAGGCGCGCCTCGGCTTTCGCCTGTTGGACGGGCGCCGCCGCCGGAGCGGGATGTTTCCCGACAGGCGCCGACTGCGCCAGAACGGGCGCGGCGGCGAAAATGGCGGCGGCGATAATGGCAGTGCGGATCATCGATGAACTCCTGGGCTAGGCCCCCTTGTCGGGACCGGCGTTTCCGGTCCGTCCCGATCAGCGCGTCCATATTCGCCCCGGCGCGCTGAACCCGCGCTGAAGCTCATGTTCATCTGAGGTTTAAGCGAGCTTCACGCCTCGCCGACGCGCTTCACGGCGTCGAAGCCCTTGGCCTGAAGCGTAAGATGCAGCCTGTTTTGCAAGCCCGCGTCGTCGCCTTTGACGAGGAGCGCGGCGTTGTCGGCGAGCGCCTCGCACAGCGCCGAGACCCAGGGCTCCTCGCTCTTGGCGAAATCGCTCAGCACATAGGAATGAACGAGCGCCTTATCGCCGGGATGGCCGATGCCGAGCCGCAGCCGTTTATAATCATTGCCGATGTGCGCGGTGATCGAGCGCAGCCCGTTATGTCCAGCGACGCCGCCACCCGTCTTGATCCGGCATTTGGCCGGCGCGAGATCGAGCTCGTCGTGAATGACCACGATCTCATCCACCCCGATCTTGTGAAAGCGCGCGGCCTCGCCGACCGAACGGCCGCTCTCGTTCATATAGGTTTGGGGCGCGAGCAGCAGGACGCGTTCGCCGCCGACCGTTCCCTCGCTGAGAAGGCCCTGAAAGCGGGCGCGCGCCTGTGGAAAGCCATGGCGCTTGGCGATCGCTTCGAGCGCCATGAAGCCGATATTGTGCCGGTTCCTGGCGTAGGCGCGTCCGGGATTGCCGAGTCCGACAAGGAGCAGCATGGGAGCCTCTGACACGACATCCGTTCAACGGTCGGCTGCCATTCCCGACGCGCCCAACGCGCGCGATCGGGAATACAGACCAAGCCCAGCATTCTTGGATTGGCTCTGGATTTCCGGTCAGGCCTTCGGCCTGCCGGGAATGACAAGGTCCAAGCGAACGGATCGGGCGGAATTCGTATGACATAAAAATGGCCGGGCGAACCCGGCCATTATCACGGCAGGCGTCGCAGCGCTTACTTCTTCTTTTCTTCCTTGGCGGGAGCGGCTGCCGGCGCCGCCGCTGCGGCGGGAGCCTCTTCCTCGGCGCCGCCGCCGGCTGGCGGCGTCAAGCTCGCCACGGTGAAATTCTTGTCGGGATTTGTCGGCTTGCAGCCTTCCGGCAGCGGAATCGCCGAAATATGCAGCGAGTCGTTGAAGTCCATCCCGGCCAGGTCGGCGGTGATCGCCTCAGGAATATTATCGGCCGGCGCCCACATTTCCACCGTGTGATAGACGATGTTGAGCGCGCCGCCGCGCTTGATGCCAGGCGAGGCCTCCTGGTTGGTGAAATGCACCGGCACTTGCACGCGCAGCCGCGAACCCGGCTTCAGGCGCAGAAAATCGACGTGGATCGGCGTGTCCTTGATGACGTCAAGCTGGTAGTCGCGCGGAATGGCGCGCTCCTTCTTGCCGTCGATGTCGAGCTCGAAGATCGTCGTGAGGAAGTGCCCGGCGAAAATGAGCTGGGAAACGCTCTTCTTGTCGAGCGAAAGCGGCTGCGGCGCTTCGCCGCCGCCATAGAGCACAATGCGGCCTTCACGGCGAACGCTGCGGGCGGCCCCCTTGCCTGTCCCGCTGCGCACCGCGGCCGCGAGCTTCTTGGTCTCGGCCATGTCGGTGTCCTTTAAGTCAAAAGAAAAGGCGCTGCTTCGCCTCCAGGGGTGTCGGAAACGCAGGCGCCGCGGGCGCTTATAGGGGAGAAGGGGCTCAAGGGCAAGACATGAGGGTTTCAAGTATCTCATGTCAAAATGCTATGTAAGCAAACGGCAAATTGAATGCTCAAGTTTTCTTGGTCTTTTTTGGCTGGCGTGCACGCGGCGGAACTCTGTTTAAAAGTTTTCCTGACTCTTCGCTGTGATGGAAAATCGTTCCAATGATTGCTTCCATGATGTCGAGCACCAAATTCAGCTCTTCCTCTTTCGGCTTAAACCCTCTATGAATAGCCGCATCTCCCACATCCAGTATATTTCTCATGGTGTCGTGCTGGACTGTTGAAATATAACCTGCTCGTTGAAGCGCGTCCAAGTTGCCAGTAAATGTGCCCTGATCGCCAATCTTTAGAATCATAATCTGCTCTAAAAGAGCTCTGACGCCCATCGCAGCGAGCCGATGCTGTCCCCCTTCAACGGTTTGATAAATCTCCCAGAGAAGGTCGCTTAACGGCTTCTCATTTTCTGCCATTCCAAAATACAGCCACCAAGCGGGCTTTTTCCTCGAGGTCGGTGGCGGATAATAATGATTTTGAGCTGAGCGATCATCCAAATATTTGAGTGAATGCTTCATTGAAATGTGTTGACAACCAGCGCATTGCAACAAGGAAAAGCTCTCAGTAAATTGCGCTTGATCCCAATCCTCGTCTGTTGTCGACGTCTCAAACAAAACTTTATGGGTCGTTACTTGCAGACATGATGAACAAGGCGCTTTCGTCTCTTTCAATTCGCGCCTTCGTTTGACTTTTGCTTGCATTGGTTCTCCGCAGGCCTCTTAACCGCTAAGCCTTGCCCTCCGGCAGATTCAGCCTGATGTGCAGTTCGCGCAAATGTTTCATCGTCGCTTCCGACGGCGCGCCCATCAGCAGATCCTCGGCGCGCTGGTTCATCGGGAACAGCGTCACTTCGCGCAGATTTTCCTCTTCAGCGAGCAGCATGACGATGCGGTCGACGCCCGGCGCGATGCCGCCGTGCGGCGGCGCGCCATATTGGAAGGCGCGATACATGCCGCCGAATTTGTCGATGAGCACGTCTTCGCCATAGCCGGCGATCTCGAAAGCGCGGCGCATTATGTCGGGGCGATGGTTTCGGATCGCGCCCGAGGATAATTCCACGCCATTGCAGACGATGTCGTACTGCCACGCCTTGATGTCGAGCGGGTCCATGGTGTCGAGCGCGTCGAGCCCGCCCTGCGGCATGGAGAAGGGATTGTGCGAAAAGTCGATCTTCTTCTCGTCCTCGTTCCACTCATACATCTCGACGATCCAGCAGAATTCGAACACGTCCTTCTTCGATAGGCCGAGTTCGTCGCCGATGCGGATGCGCGCCGCGCCAGCGAGTTTCGCCGCCGCCGTCTCTTTGCCGGCCGAAAAGAACACCGCGTCGCCCGCCTTGACGCCCGCCTTGGCGGTGATCGCGGCTTGGACTTCCGCAGGAATGAACTTCGCGATCGGGCCCTTGCCGGCGAGCGCGCCGTTTTCTTCCTCGAAGATCACATAGCCCAGTCCCGGCGCGCCCTCGCTGCGCGCCCAGTCGTTCAGCTTGTCGAAGAAGCTGCGCGGCTGGGCGGCGGCGCCCGGCGCCGGAATGGCGCGCACGGTCTTGCCCTTGAACGCCTTGAAGCTCACGTCCTCGCGGGCGAATTCCTCGGACACGTCGGCGATGATCAGCGGATTGCGCAAATCCGGCTTGTCGGCGCCATATTTGAGCATCGCCTCGCTAAAGGAGATGCGCGGAAATTTCTGCGTGACCGCCTTGCCGTTGGCGAATTCCTCGAAGAGGCCGCGCAGCACCGGCTCCATCGCCTCGAACACGTCGTCCTGGGTGACGAAGCTCATTTCGACGTCGAGCTGGTAAAATTCTCCCGGCGAGCGGTCGGCGCGCGCGTCTTCGTCGCGAAAGCAGGGCGCGATCTGAAAATAGCGGTCGAAGCCCGCGACCATGATGAGCTGCTTGAACTGCTGGGGCGCCTGCGGCAGCGCGTAGAATTTCCCCGGATGCAGGCGCGAGGGCACCAGAAAGTCGCGCGCGCCTTCGGGCGAGGAGGCGGTCAGAATCGGCGTCTGGAATTCGAAGAAGCCCGCCTGCTTCATGCGGGAGCGGATTGAATCGATGATGCGGCCGCGCAGCATGATGTTTCGATGCAGCTTCTCGCGACGCAGATCGATGAAGCGATATTTGAGGCGCGTGTCTTCCGGATAGGGCTGGTCGCCAAAAACCGGCACCGGCAATTCCGCGGCCGGACCCAGAACCTCGATCTCGCTGACGTAAATTTCGACCTGCCCCGTCGCCATGTCGGGATTTTCGGTGCCGGCGGGGCGTTTGCGCACTTCGCCGTCGAGCCGCACCACCCATTCCGAGCGCAGTTTCTCAGCCTGCGCAAAGGCCGGAGAATCGGGATCGACGACGCATTGCGTCAGTCCGTAATGGTCGCGCAGGTCGATGAACAGCACGCCGCCATGGTCGCGAATGCGATGACACCAGCCGGAGAGGCGGATTTTTTCGCCGACGAGCGCTTCGTTTGGTTCTCCACAATTATGCGAACGGTAGCGATGCAAGGGCCGGCTCATCAGGCTGTTGGGTTAAAAGGACGCGATCCCGGAAGGATCGGGGCGTTTTCGCGCGCAGAAAGGGCATGGGCCGTCATCGGCTGTCAAGCCGAGCGCCGCGGGGCCGGCTATTTCTTGAAAAACGCGTCGGCGGCGGCGCTGGCCGCCTGTTTCGCCGCGCGGGCGGCCTCGAGCCGCGCGATTTCTTGGCGCAGCCTCTCGATGCGCTCGTCGATTTCGGCGATCGAGAGAAGATCGAGCGGCTGGCCGATCTCAAAAGCCGCTGGGCGACGCGGCGTATCATCCTCTTCGCTCTTCATCGCCGTGCGGCCTCGGCTTAGATTTCTTCGATCGCCGGCCAAAATAGCGCCCGAGACGCAATGCGCCAACTGTCGCAATGCGCCAACTTGTCGACGCGCGGCATTTGAGCGTAATTTCCGGCGGGCTTGATGATCCGCGCAGGCGGGGCGTCGGCAGCCGCTCAAGCGCCGGCCGCAAGCGCCGGCCGGAAGCGCCCATGACCGCCACGGCGCGGCGCGGTCCGCGCCCGCCTCTTTCGCCGGACGAAAATACATATGACCAAATGGGTTTACGGTTTCAGCGCCGGTCAGTCTGAAGGGTCGGCGTCGATGAAGGACCTTTTGGGCGGCAAGGGCGCCAATCTTGCGGAAATGGCGTCGCTCGGCCTGCCGGTGCCGCCGGGCTTCACCCTCACCACCGAGGTCTGCGCCTATTTTTTCGCCAACGGCAAGACCTTTCCCGCCGATCTCTCCGGACAGGTCGACGACGCGCTCGCCGAAGTCGGCCGCGTCGCCGGACATGCTTTCGACGATCCCCAGCAGCCGCTGCTCGTCTCGGTGCGGTCAGGCGCGCGCGCCTCGATGCCGGGGATGATGGACACGGTGCTCAATCTCGGCCTCAACGACGAGACGGTCGAAGTTGTCGCGCGCAACTCCGGCGACGAACGCTTCGCCTGGGACTGCTACCGGCGCTTTATCGAAATGTATTCCAGCGTCGTGCTCGGCGTCGAACATCACGAGTTCGAGGACGCGCTCGATCAATTTAAGGAGAGCAGGGGGTTCGCGCTCGACACGCAGCTTACCGCCAACGATTGGCGCAATGTCGCGGCGCAATACAAGACGATTGTCGAGAAGGCTGCGGGAAAAAGCTTTCCGCAGGATCCGCGCGAGCAATTGTGGGGCGCGATCCGCGCCGTGTTTTCGTCCTGGATGAACAACCGCGCCATCGTCTATCGCGGCCTGCACAACATTCCCGAAAGCTGGGGCACCGCGGTCAATGTCCAGGCGATGGTCTTTGGCAATATGGGCGCGCAATCGGCCACCGGCGTCGCCTTCACCCGCAATCCATCGACCGGCGTGCGCGAGCTTTATGGCGAATATCTGATCAATGCGCAGGGCGAAGACGTCGTCGCCGGGATTCGCACGCCGCAGCCGATAACTCAGTCGGCGAGCCACGCCTCCGGCTTCGAGAAAGTGTCGCTCGAAGCGGCGATGCCGGCGATTTTCGCCGAGTTCAAAGGATATGCCGACAAGCTCGAACGCCACTTCCGCGACATGCAGGATATGGAGTTCACCGTCGAGCGCGGCAAATTATGGATGCTGCAGACTCGCGCCGGCAAGCGCACGGCGCGCGCGGCGCTGAAACTTGCCGTCGACATGGCGCGCGAGGGCCTCATCGGCAAGGATGAGGCGATCGCCCGAGTCGAACCGCAGTCGCTCGAACAATTGCTGCATCCGACGATTGATCCTGCGGCGAAGCGCCATATCCTGGCGACGGGTTTGCCCGCTTCGCCGGGCGCTGCGGTCGGCGAAATCGTCTTCGATCCCGAGGAAGCCGCGAAGCTCGCCTCGAACGGCCGCAAGATCATCCTCGTGCGCGTCGAGACGAGCCCCGAAGACATCGGCGGCATGCACGCGGCGGAAGGCATTCTGACCGCGCGCGGCGGCATGACCTCGCACGCCGCCGTCGTGGCGCGCGGCATGGGCAAGCCCTGCGTCACCGGCGCCGGCGCATTGCGCATCGACTATGAGGACCAGAGTTTTACCGTCGCCGGCAAGCGCTTTGGCAAGGGCGAGCGCATCACCATCGACGGCTCGGCCGGCCAGGTCATAGCGGGCGAAGTAAAGATGCAGCGGCCGGAGCTCACCGGCGAATTCGCCGTGCTGATGTCCTGGGCCGACCAGAAGCGGCGCCTGAAGGTCCGCGCCAACGCCGAGACGCCGTCCGACGCGCGCGCCGCCCGCCGTTTCGGCGCCGAAGGTATTGGTCTCGCGCGCACCGAGCATATGTTTTTCGAAGGCGAGCGCATCGTCGCGGTGCGCGAAATGATTCTCGCCGACGACGCCGCAGGGCGCCGCCACGCGCTGGCGAAGCTGCTGCCCATGCAGCGCGAGGATTTCAAGCAGTTGTTCGAGATCATGTCGGGCCTGCCGGTCACCATCCGCCTGCTCGATCCGCCGCTGCACGAGTTCCTGCCGCATTCCGATTCCGAGATCGCCGCCGTGGCGCGGGCGATGGGCGCCGATCCGGTGAAGCTGCGCCGCCGCGCCGCGCAGCTTTCCGAGTTCAATCCGATGCTCGGCTTTCGCGGCGTGCGCCTCGCGGTGATTTTCCCCGAGATCGTCGACATGCAGGCGCGGGCGATTTTCGAGGCGGCGATCGAAGCCTCGCTCTCGACCGGCGAACCCGTCGACATCGAGATCATGGCGCCGCTCGTCTTCGCCCGCGCCGAGCTCGATCTCGTCAAGGCGCGCGTCGCCGAAATGGCGAAGCTCGTCGAGGACGAGACGGGGATCAGGCCGAACTATCACGTCGGCACGATGATCGAATTGCCGCGCGCGGCGTTGCGCGCCGGCGACATTGCGCCATCGGCGGATTTCTTCTCCTTCGGCACCAATGATCTCACGCAGACGACGCTCGGCATTTCGCGCGACGATTCTGGCTCTTTCCTCAACGCCTATGTCGAAAAGGGGCTGCTGCCGGCCGATCCCTTCGTGACGATCGATCAGGAAGGCGTCGGCGAGCTTGTCACGCTCGGCTGCGAACGCGCCCGCGCGGCGAATCCGACGATTACGCTCGGCGTCTGCGGCGAGCATGGCGGCGATCCGGCGTCTCTCGCCTTCTTCGACAAGATCGGCTTCGACTATGTGTCCTGCTCGCCGTTTCGCGTGCCGATCGCGCGGCTCGCGGCCGCCCAGGCGGCGCTCGGCGAAAAGGCGGTCAGCACGGCCTAAGGCTCTCCATAACAAAAGGCGCCGCACATCGGCGGCGCCTTTCGTTTTCATCGACTTTCCTACTTGATCATCTTGATGGTGCGGCCGACTTCGGGCGCTCCCTGTTCGCCTTGCGGCGCCACCCAGTCCGGGACCCATGTAAGCGCGACCACGACGAAGAACGCGAAGGCGGCGACCCACATGATGATCTTGCCGATTTCCGCTCCACTATGCACTGCGAGCGCCATATCAGACCCTCCTTGACGCTGATTGGCCACGCCGCAACCGGCATAAGCGCCGTCATTGATGCGGCGGACGGTGTGCGCAAGATGTGGGTCGGCTCAACGTTGAGACAAGCGGCCGCTGGCGAAAAAAGGTTCATGAAACCAGTAGCTTAGCTGGTTCGTTGCAAATTCAGCTCGAGCAGTTTCGCGAGCGCGTCCTCGGTCGAAATATCCTCCGGCCAGCCATAGGCGGCGGCGACCGCGCGGTCGAGCTTGTCATGCGCGTTGACGAGCCATTGCGGGCGCTGGTTGTAGAGATTGGTCAGCGTGCGCGCTTTGAGCGTCGCGGCGGCCTGGGCGTCCTTGGGCAGGATGCGGTCGGGGTAGCCGTGGACGACTTCCGGGACGATCTCGACGAGATCGGGCGGGTTGAGCCAGTTGCGCCGCGCCGCGTCGAGTTCGCGCGCGGCCTCCGCAATGCGCTGCGCGCGCGGATCGTCGGCGTATTTTTCGGCGGGAATGTTCGGCGTCAGCCCTTCGGGGAAGGGGAAGTTTTCGAAGCAAGTTTCATCGTTGTAGGTCGGGTCGTTGCCCACGCCGTGCCACGAGCACGTCGCCAGAGACCATGTCTCATGAAACCTATTTTGCAGTATCCCCAGAAAGAAGTCGTCATCGCGTGCGAACGCATAAATGCGGCTATCCGGGACAGCACACGTTGGAAGCCATGCAAACAAACGATGCTTGGCCACCCTCGGCGTCACAATGTAACGCGTCATCTCTCCACCGTCATGGCCGGGCTTGTCCCGGCCATCCACGCCACGACGCGCGGCGGCCTCGCGTGGATGCCCGCGACAAGCGCGGGCATGACGCGCTGAGAGCGCCTTGATCGCCTCCCACATGGCGGGACGCGCCTCCACATGGCGCCACCAATTTTTCGCATAAGAGGCGCGGCGATTTTTCTCGCGCTCCGGCTTCACATGTTCGAAGACGTAAGCGAAGGGCTCCTCATAAAGCGCCGCTTCCTCGTCGCTCATCGTCCAGCCGAAATCGACGATCCACATGTCGCGCGGACGGCGCGTTACGTCGAGGCCGTTGACCCACGGCCGCAGAACGTCGCTATTGGGCCTGCCGTTGGCGTTGAGCGGCGCCCGAAGCCATGTGCGCGCGAGCTCGCCGGGAACGTCGAAGGCGCCGCCCTTGGTGTCGCCCATAAAAGCGACGCCCTCATTCTCAACGAGCCGTTTCGCCCGCGTTACGTCGAACGCTCGCGCCGACAAATCCGCATTGATCGTCTGAACAGGAAGGCCATCGAGACGATTTACCACATCCAAAGCAACCTCATCCTGAGGAGCCGCCGCAGGCGGCGTCTCGAAGGACGAGGTTGCGCCTTCCGTCGCCCTCGTGCTTCGAGACGGCTGCTTCGCAGCCTCCTCAGCATGAGGGCTCCGGGGAGCTGAAAAGCACACGATGCTGACGCGCACGGCGGCGCCGTCGATGGTCCAGGGTTCGTCGCTCCATGCTTCGAAAATCGCGCCCGCCTGCGCGATCGGCTCCAGCAGGCGGCGATTGGCGCCGCCGCGGATGGAGTTTGTCGCGACAAGGCCGACGCTTTTCGCGCGACCGGCGAGAACCGCCGCCCATGCTTTCGAAAACCAGTAGCAGACGAGATCGGCCTCGGCGGGAACGCGCCCGTCATAGGCCTTAAAAAGCCTCTCCACGTAATCGTCGCCGAGGCCCTTGCGCAGCAGCTTTCCGCCCAGAAACGGCGGATTGCCGACAATAAAGTCCGCTTCCGGCCATGCCGCTTCTTTGCCGTCATCAGTCAGCACCGCGTCGCGCCTCTCGATCGAATCGAGCTTCCTCAAAATCGGCTGCGGGCGCGAATAGATGGCGTTCTTGATCGACCATTGAATGTCGCCGATCCAGATCGTCGTGCGCGCGAGTTCGGCGGCGAAGGGATTGATCTCGATCCCGCGCAAAATCTCCGGCCCCACGCGCGTGAGAGGCCGGTTGAGGCCGAGCGTCTCGCCTTCATTGATCGCGCGATATTCGATGTCCTTGACGCCCTGCAGCGCGAGATAGAGGAAATTGCCGGAGCCGCAGGCCGGATCGAGAATGCGCAGCCTGGTCAGCCGGTCGATGAAAGCGTCGCGCAGAAGTTCGGCCCTTGCGCGTGCGGCTGCGATCTTCTTGCCGTGCTCGCTCTGCCCCTTGCGCCCCGCAAGCCCGGCCTCGCGCGCCGGCGCCATGAGCTTCTCGATTTCGGCGCGCACGGCGTCCCATTCGCGCCTTAAGGGCCGCAGCACGACCGGCTCGACGATCATCATGATCTTGTCGGGATCGGTGTAATGGGCGCCGATCTGGGCGCGCTTGTCGGGGTCGAGGAAGCGCTCGAACAGCGTGCCGAAAATCGTCGGATCGATGAGGCTCCAGTCGAGGCTGGTCGCGGCGAAGAGGAGCTGGATTTCGACATGCTCCAGCGGCAGGGCGCGGCGGCCGTCGAACAGGCCGCCGTTGAACCAGGCGATTTCGGTCAGATCGAATTCGCCGCCCTTCTCCATCTGCTCGAAGAGCTTGTCGAAATAGTCCTTGGATTTGTGCGGCCGGCGCTCCGCCGTCTGCAGCAGCTTCTTGAGCAGCCCTTCCGGCAGAAGCTTCACGCTGTCGGCGAAAAAGCAGAAGACGAGCTGATTGACGAAATGCGCGACCGCCTCGCGGTCGGGATTGCGGTGCTGGAGCGCGTCGGAAATCGTCTGGAATTTCTTCGCCGCCTCGGCGGTGATCATCGCCCGCGTGCGGGTCGGCTTCAGCGCGTCCGGATCATGGAAGACCGCCCGCAGAATCTTGAATTTTTCGGGGTCCGCGAGGTCTTCGAGTTCGAAGCTGTATTTCTTGGTCTCAAGATTCGTCCAGGTGGTGACGATCTGGAAGCGAATCGTATCGCAAACGACGAGCAGCGGCGGGTGCTCCAGCGCGGCGGCATAGCGCGTGAGCTGGGTCATCGCCTCGTCGAGATTGCGCCGGCGTTTCTTGTATTCCCAGGCGAAGAAGCCCCTTTTCCAGACGTCCGCCCAGCCGTCGCCGCCGCCGACGATCGCCGCGCCCTTTTCGAAGGTGAAAAATTCGCCGGCCGGGTCGGCCTCGGCAGGGGTGGGGTGATCGAACAGCCGGCAAAGATCGATGAAATGCTCCTGCGCCGCCGCCCGCTCGGTCAGCGCGTGGGTCTTCCATTTCTTGATGAAATCATGCGGCGTCATCCCGCTTGACCTAGCACGATTCGTCAGGCGACCGCCCGCGCCTTAGCTGATCGGTTTGCTTGGACCACGTCATTCCCGACAGGCTCGCAGGCCTGATCGGGAATCCAAAAGTCGCAATCAGCGTGTTTGATGTCGCCCCTGGATTCCCGATCGCGCGCGTTGCGCGCGTCGGGAATGACACCGTTCAAAAGGATTTCGAATTACGCGCTCTCCAACTCCTCGTCGCGATGATTCATCTCGAAGCGGCGCACGATCAGTCGAACGAGATAAAGGCCGAATTCGGGGTTTTGAAAATAGAGCTGCTCGAACTGCTCATAGGTGATGACGAGCAGACTTACGTCGCTCATGCAGCGGGCCGTCGCGGTGCGCGTGCCATGCGCCGTGAACAGCGCCATTTCGCCGAAAATATCGCCGGGCGAGAGGATGGCGCCGCGTTCGACGATTTCGACGCGCCCCTCGACGACGACGAAGGCCTCGTCGGCCTCATCGCCTTTCCGGAAAATCTTCTCGCCGGCCCGGAGCGTTCGCGGATGCATGAAGGGCTTGAGCCACTCGATATTCAAATCGCTGTCGTTGGCTTCGCGCACGCTGGCGATCAGGCGGCGCATTTCGCGCATGCGGGTAAAGTTCAGCGGCAGGTTGATCGCATGTTTGGCGATTGTCGGCGGGCTGGCGATAATGAGCCCGTAGGTCACGCCAAGCACGTTCCCGAGCATCGCCGTGATCCGCAGCGGGATCATGCGCTTCATGTATGCCGCGCCGACGACGGTCGAGGCCTCCGCCCAGGCGAGTGCGGTCAGCGCCGCCGCGCCGACCGCCTTGCCTGTGTCAGAGGCCGCCCAGCTCGTCAGCGTATCGATGAGTTCGGACATCGCGGATTCCATCTCTCGGCGGCGCTTATTAATCCGTTCATAAATAGGTAGACATTTTTGTTGACGCCCGGAATCGAAGATGATTCTCATTTGGCATGAGAAGGAACGATGCTCGCAAGCTGGA
>JACOWC010000166.1 GCA_016177005.1 Methylocystis sp. | reverse complement strand
CGCGGCCGTCGACGCCTTTTTTCTGCGCGAGAAGCTGCAGCAAGGAGCCGTCGCCGCAGCCGACGTCGAGAACGCGCGCGCCGGGCGCGACCATCTCCGTGATGACGGCGTGATCAAGTCGCGGATGTTCGAGCGGCGGCGCGGGCTGCCCCGCTGGCGTGAAGTTCATTTCGAGCTTCCGTGCGGCGCGAGGCCGCGCGCCGCCGCCGCCGAGTCGAGAAAGCCGCGCGTCGTCGCGATAAACATCGGCTCATGCAGCAGGAAGGCGTCGTGGCCCTTGTCGGATTCGATTTCGACGAAGGACACCGAGGCGCCGCCCGCGTTGAGCGCATGAACGATGGCGCGCGAGTCCGACGTTGGATACAGCCAGTCCGACGTGAAGGAGACGACGCAAAAGCGCGTCTTGGTATCCTTGAACGCCATCGCCAATGAGCCGTCGTAATCGGCGGCGAGGTCGAAGTAGTCGCAGGCGCGGGTGACGAAGAGATAGGAATTGGCGTCGAAGCGCTCGACGAAGGCGAGCCCCTGGTAGCGCAGATAGTTCTCGACCTGAAAATCGGCGTCGAACGAGAATGTCGGCGCGCTGCGGTCCTGCAGCTTGCGGCCGAATTTGCGCTGCAGCGCCGCTTCGGAGAGATAGGTGATATGCGCCGACATGCGCGCCACCGCGAGGCCCTTCTCCGGCCGCACGCCCTGTTCCTGATAGCGTCCCGCGCGCCAGTCCGGATCGGCCATCACCGCCTGTCGGCCGACTTCGTGAAAGGCGATGTTCTGCGCCGTATGTTTGGCGGCGGTCGCGATCGGCATGGCCGAAAACACGCGCTCCGGATAGCTCGCGGCCCATTGCAGCACCTGCATGCCGCCCATCGAGCCGCCGGCGACGCAAAACAGCGTCTCGATTCCAAGATGGTCGATGAGCATCGCCTGCGCGCGCGCCATGTCGCGGATGGTGACGACGGGGAAGTCGAGCCCGTAAGGCTTGCCGCTCGCCGGATTGATCGAGGACGGGCCGGTCGTGCCCATGCAGCCGCCGACGACATTCGAGCAGATCAGGAAGTAGCGATCGGTGTCGAAAGGCTTGCCCGGCCCGACCATCGCCTCCCACCAGCCGGGCTTGCCGGTCACGGGATGCACGCCCGCGGCATATTGGTCGCCGGTCAGCGCATGGCAGAGCAGGATGGCGTTCGTCCGCGCGGCGTTGAGCGCGCCAAAGGTTTCGTAAGCGATGGCGAGCGGCGCGATGCGACCCCCGCCGTCGGTCAGAAGCGGGCGGTCAGGCTCAAAAACGACGGTTTTCGGCGCGAAGCCCTCGCCGCAGATCGGCCGCGCTTCTGATGCTATGGACAAGCGATCTTCCTGGCGTTCGATATGACGAACATTTCGTTCGGCAACATCGATGGGGCCGCCCGAGGTGTCAAGCGCCGCGCGGCCGCGCCCAGGGCTTCGAATCCAGGTTAACGCGGCGCCATCTCACCGCGTCACGGCCGCGCTTGTCGCGGCCATCCACGCGACGACGCGCTGCAAATGTGAAAACATGAGCCGGACATGCCGTCTCCGCGCGATACGTTTCGCGATTGTCCGGCGTGGATGGCCGGGACAAGCCCGGCTACGACGGCTGAAAGTGAGCTGAAATTAACCCGAGTTTGGAGCTCTGCGGCGGCGCCAGGCGCCTCTCGCCTACTTGATCTCTCCGGCATATTCCCGCGCCGCGTCATGCTCGTCGACGCCGATGAAATTGCCGGATTCTACACGCTCGCGGCGACGAGCGTGCCGCTCAATCTGGCGCCGCCGGCGGTGACGAAGAAGCTGCCGCTCTCTCCCGTGCTGCCGGCCATGCTGATCGGCCGACTGGCGGTCGCGACAAAACGCCAGGGACAGGGGCTTGGCCGCGCCCTCATCGCCGACGCCATCATCCGCACGGAAAGCTTTCGCATCGGCGCTTATGCGCTGATTGTCGGCGCAAAGAACGAACGCGCCCGCGCCTTTTACGCAGCGAATGGGTTCGCGCCACTTCCCGACGAAGCGCGGCGGATATTTCTGCCAATGGCGACCGCGCTGCAGCTTATGGAGAACGAGCGGCGCGGGTGATTCGCTGTCTTGCGGAAGCTCCAACCTTTATCAAAGGCGCGTAACGCTCATTATGGAACTCACGCGCCCCCAGCGCGCCGAACCGGCTGCGCCGCGCGCCTTCCCGTGGCGCTCTGCTTCTCAACGAACCTCGAAGGTTATCGCGCGGGCTTCCGATTG
>JACOWC010000165.1 GCA_016177005.1 Methylocystis sp. | reverse complement strand
CCGAAGCCGTGGCGAAACTCGAACAGGCGAGAACAGCCTGGGCCGCCAGGGATATAGAGTTCGCCGACGTCGACCGCCGCCTGGACGACGCGAGAACCGTAGCGGCGGCGGCGGTCGCCGCTCAAAAGGAAGCCGAGCGGCGTGCGACGCCCCTTTCGATTCTGATCAGCAAGAAGGAACGGCGCATCTTTGTGCGCCAGGCACTCGCACCGCTATTCGACGCGCCGATCGAGATCCGCGATCCCAAGACGCCGCTCGGATCGCATCTTTATATCGCAACAGCGGCCAATGAAGACGGGACCTCGCTCAAATGGCGGGTCGTCTCGATGCCCGTCCGCCTGGGCGACGAGCCGGGCGAAGGCAGAAAGACCGCCTCCACCGAGACCGGCATGTCCTGGAATTTGCGGACGTCCACGAGCCCGACCGAGGCGCTTGAGCGCGTCGACATCCCCAAGGACGTTCGCGACCGCATCGCCGAGCGGCTCTGGACGGGCGCTTCGCTCATCATCTCGGACCAGCCGGTCAGCAGCGAGACCGGAGCCGTCGGCACCGATCTGACGATCAAACTGCGGTAGATTACGGGACATTTGGGCGGTATCGTCCAAATGCCCTTCCAAAAGCCGATCGCGCATTCGCGCGCTTTTCGGGTGCGCGCTTCAAACGGCCATGCCGAAAATCATGCCGACTCCCGCCGTCAGCGCCAGCGCCAGCGCGCCCCAGAAGGTCACGCGGACTGTCGCGCGCAAGACGGGGGCGCCGCCGGCTCTGGCCCCGACTGCGCCGAGCAGCGCGAGAAATCCCAATGAGGCGGCGGACACGACGGGGACGATCGCCTCCCGCGGCGCGATCCACGCTGCGATCAGCGGCAAGGCGGCGCCCGAGGCGAAGGTGACGGCCGAAGTGAGCGCCGCCTGGACCGGCCTCGCGGCGACGATCTCGGATATGCCCAATTCGTCGCGCGCATGGGCGGTCAGGGCGTCCTTTTGCATCAACTGCTGAGCGACGACCCGCGCGAGGTCCAAGTCGACGCCGCGCCCGACGTAAATCTGGGCCAGCTCCTCCCGTTCGAGTTCGGCGTGTTCGCTCAATTCCTTGCGCTCTCGCGCGAGATCGGCCCGTTCGGCGTCTGATTGAGAGCTGACCGAGACATATTCGCCTGCGGCCATCGACATGGCGCCGGCCGCCAAGCCCGCTATGCCGGCGATCAGCACGTCTTCGCGCATCGAAGCGGCGGCGGCGACGCCGACGATCAGGCTCGCCGTCGAGACGATGCCGTCATTGGCGCCGAGCACCGCCGCCCTCAGCCAGCCGATGCGCTGGACGAGATGCCGCTCCAGGTGCAAGCGAAGTCGGCTCATGAGTCCTCAGCTTTGTCGCCAGCGGCAAAAATTTGCGCCGCCGAACGGTGATGACTTTGAAGGAATTTCTGCAGAAACCAGCGAACACAGTCATTGGCAGTCTGATTGAACGAGGAACGATCTAACTAAGGCTCACGATAGCCAGCAACGCAACGCTGCGCGATCTCGTTGAGCCTGCGCCCGCGCTCGGCTTCGTCCGTCACGCCGGCGAGCGCCTTGCTGCGGATCGCCTCCTGCGCCGTGCACTGGCAGGCGTCGCGGCAGATTTTTCCTTCTCCGCCCTGCTCCATGCAGCGCGCTTCGCATGAGGCGACGAAATCCGTCGCGTCGATGGCGGGCGGCGCGAGATAGGCGAGCCCCAGAAAAAGCGCGAAGAGCGCCGGCTGATGCGCCAGATAGATGAGAAGGCTGTGCCGGCCGAGAAAGGTGAGCCATCCCCTCTCCCCACTTGTGGGGAGAGGGTTAGGGTGAGGGGCTTGGGGGTTTGGCGGGACTGAAAAATCCGCCGAATCCTTCGGCGTTTTTCTTATCGGCACAGCGCCCTCGCCCTTCACCCCTGCCCTCTCCCCGTTAACGGGGAGAGGGAGTTTTCCAGCCGCGACGCCAAGAAGCAGCGGGCCCGCCCAGGGAAAGAGCGGGCGCCAGTCTTGGGTCATCGGTTCGCTTGTCGAAAGCCCGCTCCATTGCAGCCAATCGGCGTTGAAGGCGGGAGACGAGAGAAACTGCACGCCGGCAAGGAAGAAGGCGCCGCCGGCGAGCGCGGCGGGCCAGGGCGCGAGAAGAAAAGGAACGGCGATGAGGCTGGCGAGCGCGATGCAATGCAAAATGCCGAAGAACACATAGGCGTTGGGAAAGGCGACATAGGTGCCCGCGGTCACCAGCGCCGCCGCCGCC
>JACOWC010000164.1 GCA_016177005.1 Methylocystis sp. | reverse complement strand
GCCGTGCACGAGGCGCTGCTCGCCCGAATTCAGCCGGATGATCACATAGCCCTGGTCGCGGCCGACGATCTGCGCATAGGTTCCGGCCGAACGGGCGATTGCGCCGCCCTTGCCGATCTTCATCTCGACATTGTGCACGATGGCGCCGACGGGGATGTTGGCGATCGGCATGGCGTTGCCGGGCTTCACGTCGACCTGAGCGCCGGCGATCACCTCATCGCCGACAGCGAGCCTTTGCGGCGCGAGAATATAGGCGAGTTCATTGTCGGCGTAACGAATGAGAGCGATGAACGCCGTGCGATTGGGATCATATTCGAGCCGCTCGACCTTGCCCGGCACGTCGAGCTTGCGCCGCTTGAAGTCGACGAGGCGATAGGTCTGTTTGTGGCCGCCGCCGCGAAAACGCACGGTGACGCGGCCGGCGTTGTTGCGACCGCCCTTTGAGGTCTTGCCCTCGGTCAGAGTCTTGACCGGCTTGCCCTTATAGAGCTCGCTGCGGTCGACGATGACGAGCTGGCGAAGGCTCGGCGTGACCGGCTTGAATGTCTTCAGCGCCATAGTTCTATCCTCACGCCTTCCTTACAGTCCGGTCGTCACGTCGATCTTGTGGCCCTCGGCGAGAGTCACCACCGCCTTCTTGGCGTCGCTCTGCTGGCCGCGCATGCCGCGAAATGTCCTGATCTTGCCCTTGCGCACAAGCGTGTTGACGCTTTCGACCTTGACCTCGAAGAGGCCCTCGACCGCCGCCTTGATCTGCGGCTTGGTCGCGGTCCTGGCGACATTGAACACGACCTTGTTGCTCTCCGAGGCGAGCGTCGCCTTCTCGGTGATGACCGGCGACACGATCACGTCATAGTGGCGAACGTCCTTGCTCATTTCAGTCGCGCCTCCAACGCGTCCACTGCGGCGCGGGTCAACACCAGCTTTTCGCGGCGGAGGATGTCGTAAACATTGACTCCGTCGACAGGCAGAACGTCGATCTTCGGAATGTTGCGGGCGGCGAGCGCGAAATTATTCTGCGGCGCGCCGCCGACGATGATGATCGCGCTCTCGAGCCCGACTTTGGAAAAACCCGACGCGAGCAGCTTCGTCTTCGGCTCTGCGATCTCCGCATTTTCCCAAACGACGATGCCGCCGTCCTTCGCCTTCGCCGAAAGGGCGTGTTTCAACGCAAGCTGGCGCACCTTCTTTGGAAGGTCATGGGCGTGGCTGCGCACCAGCGGGCCGAAGGCGCGTCCGCCGCCGCGGAACTGCGGCGCGCGCGCCGAGCCGTGACGGGCGCCGCCGGTGCCCTTCTGCTTGTGCAGTTTCTTGCTCGTGCGCGCGATGTCGGCGCGATTCTTCACCGCATGCGTCCCGGCGCGCCGCTTGGCGAGTTGCCAGCGGATCATGCGGAAGATGAGGTCCTTGCGCGGCTCAAGGCCAAATATCTCATCGGAGAGTTCGATCGAACCGGCCGCCTGGCCGTCGAACGACGTGACGTCGATCTTCACGGCTCAGTCCTCCTTCTTCTCTTCTTGCGGGGCGGCGGATTCGGCCTCCCCATCGCCGTTCAGCCGGAACTTGCCCGGCTGCGGCGCATCCTTGGGAAGCGCGCGCTTCACCGCGTCGCGAACGAAAATCCAGCCGCCGGCGGTGCCCGGCACCGCGCCTTCGACCAGCAGCAGCCCGCGATCGGGGTCAGTCCGCACGACCCGCAGATTTTGCGTAGTGACGCGCTCGACGCCCATATGGCCGGCCATTTTCTTGTTCTTGAAGGTCTTGCCGGGATCCTGACGGCCGCCGGTCGACCCGTGCGAACGATGCGAAACGGAGACGCCGTGCGAGGCGCGCAGACCGCCGAAGCCCCAGCGCTTCATCGGTCCGGCGAAGCCCTTGCCCGTGGACGTTCCTGTCACGTCGACGAACTGGCCGACGACGAAATGATCCGCCGTGATCTCGGCGCCGACCGGCAGCAGCTCTTCCTCATTCACACGGAACTCGGCGAGCCTCATCTTCGGCTCAACCTTCGCCGCCGCGAACCGCGCGCGTTCGGCCTTCGAAACGTTCTTCACCTTGGCGCGGCCGATGCCAAGCTGAACGGCGGTGTAGCCGTTCTTTTCCTTGGTCCGCTGCGCGACGACCTGGCAGCCGTCGAGCTTTAAGACCGTGACCGGCACATGCTCGCCCGCCTCCGTGAAGACGCGGGTCATTCCGACCTTTTGCGCGATGACGCCCGACCGCATGATCCAATCCTTCGCAAAGCGCGCTCGCTTC
>JACOWC010000163.1 GCA_016177005.1 Methylocystis sp. | reverse complement strand
TCGATCTTCGAGAAATTCTTCGGCCTCGGCGACGCCGCCCAGGAGGCGCGGCAACAGCAGCAGCCGCGCGGACAGGCGCTCGCCTATGCGGCGCCCGACGGCGGCGCCCTTTCCGACCTGAAATCCGGCATCCTCGGCGGCGCGGCCGGCGCGGCGGTCGGACCCGCGTCGCGCTACGACCGCCAAACCGCGATCTACGACATCTCGGCGCATACGGTCTACCTGCCGAACGGCACAAAGCTCGAGGCGCATTCCGGCCTGCGCGAACATCTCGACGATCCGCGCTTCGTCCATCTGCGCATGCGCGGCGCGACGCCGCCGCACCTTTACGAGCTCTCGCCGCGCGAGGCGCTGTTCCACGGCGTCGAGGCGCTGCGTCTCACGCCGGTCGGCGGCGAAGGCGCGATTTTCGGCCGCGCCGGACTGCTCGCCCACACCTATATGCTCGGACCGAACGGCGATTCGAACGGCTGCGTGTCCTTCCGCGACTATCAGGCCTTCCTGCGCGCCTATAAGAACGGCGAAGTTCGCCGGCTGGCGGTCGTCGCCCATCTCTAAGCGTTTATTCTTGCGCGCGAAAACCAAGAAGCGGCCCGGTCGGCCGCTTTTTTCTTGACCTCGCGTTTCTGGCCTTGCGCGCCAATCGCGCGGATCGGAAAAATCACAAGATTCTTGTCGGGGTCGAGAAGATCAACTAGCGTGCGCCTTCGCAGCGCTTGAGGGGCTTTGCATGACCGTTTCGATGTATCTCATCAATCCAGCCGGCGACTTTCCAACCTATTTCGGCGGCGAGGCGCTGGCGGCGTCGGGCGCGCCGGGCGGCGTGATGATGGCGGACCTCGCCACGGCGACGGTCGCCGCGCTCGCCCCCAGGGACTTCGAATTCGAACTCTGCGAAGAGCAGATCGAACCGGTGAATTTCGACCATCCCGCCGACTGGATCGCGATCACCGGCAAGGTCAGCCAGCGCCGCCGCATGATCGCCATAGCCGACGAGTTCCGCCGCCGCGGCAAGCGCGTCATCATCGGCGGCCCCTATGCAAGCCTGTCCCCCGCGCGGCTGCGCGATCACTGCGACGTGCTGGTGAGCGGCGAGACCGAGGAAATCGCCAGCGAATTGTTCTCCGATCTTCGCGCCGGCAAGCCGAAGGACAGCTATGTCGGCGACAAGCCGTCGCTCGCCTCCTCGCCGCTGCCGCGCTGGGACCTCTACCGCAACGATCGCGCGATTCTCGGCGCCGTGCAGACCTCGCGCGGATGTCCGTTCGAATGCGAATTCTGCGACGTCATTCAGTATCTCGGGCGCAAGCAGCGCCATAAGCCGATCGCCAATGTCATCGCCGAGCTCGACGCGCTCTGGAACGCCGGCTATCGCACGGCTTTTCTGGCCGACGACAATTTCACGGCCTATCGCGCGCACTGCAAGGAGCTGCTCGCCGCGATCGCGCATTGGCGCCGCGATCGCCCGATGGAGTTCGTCACGCAGATCTCCATCGACGCGACGCGCGACGAGGAGCTGCTCGACATGTGCGTCGCGGCCGGACTGACGCAGGTCTTCGTCGGCATCGAGACTCCCAACCTCGAAAGCCTGCGCGAGACCGGCAAGCGCCAGAATTTAAAGATCAGCCTCGTCGACGAAATTCAGAAGCTCGTCGATCACGGCATGTCGGTGATGGGCGGCATGATTGTCGGCTTCGACCATGACGGTCCGGGCGTCTTCGCCCAGCAGTATGATTTCGCCATGGCGACGCCGATCCCGATCTTCAGCCTCGGCGCGCTGATGGCGTCGGAAGCGACGCCGCTTTTCGACCGCATCTCGCGCGAAGGCCGGCTGATCACCGGCGGCGTCGAGACCCAGGCCGTGCCGTGGAGCTCCAATATCCGGTGCCAGACGATGACCATGGAGGAGCTGCATGACGGCATGCAGAATCTGTGCAACGCGCTCTATGCGCCGGCCGCCTTCGGCGAGCGCATGCTGAACATGATCAAGACCTTCGGCCGCAACCGCAAGGGGCCGGCGCCGCAGCTCTTCGACCCCAAATCGCTGCGCGAGGTCGAACAGCAGGCGATGCAGGTCGGCATGGACGTGCGCAAGATGGGCGAAGCGGAAGGCCGCATGTGGAACAAGGTCTGGGGCGCCGCGGTGCGCAAGCCGGAGACCATCACCATCGTCGCCCGCATCATGTTCCAATATGCGCAGGCGCGGCACATGTTCGACAAGGGCAATTATTGGGAGCCGCAGCTCTCCAGCCCGCCGGTCGCCCCGCAACGCGCGGCGTA
>JACOWC010000024.1 GCA_016177005.1 Methylocystis sp. | reverse complement strand
TTGTCGCGCATCTCCCGCTGAGCCTTTTTTCGCTGGCCGCAGCGCCCGCGTTTCACGCCTTTACAGTCGGGCTGGGGCGCGGTCCCCAAGATTGGCGTCCAGCCATAGCCGTAATCGGCGCGCGGCGCATAGCCGTCGCTGAGCAGGCCGGGCGCCGCGACGGGCAGCACGACCGGCGCCGCCAAAAACCCCAACAGACCTGATCCCGGCGCCGTCGGCGGCGCGCCGGGGATGACGAAATCCGCCGGGACATAGCCCATGGTCCCGCCATATTGCGCCTGACACCAGCGGCCGCATCCCAGGACGTTGAAGGGAATGTTCGCCCCCATGGTCGTGACCGGCGTCGCGTCAAAACTGGGGCTGACCTGAAGCGGCGTCTCCGCCGCCACATAGGCTTCGAACGCCGCGGCGCAGCCGGGAACGGCGGCAAGCAAGGCCGCAAGCAAGAACGAAAGTCGTAAGCGCATCAAAAATCCCCCAGAGAATGAGGCTGAGCAATTTGGGGCATTGTGGACGTTCGGCGTCGAATCGTCCAAAGAAACTTGGGCCGCGTCAGGCAGCCCCAAGCGCGAGCCGAACCGCCAAAACATGCGCATTCTCATCACCAATGACGACGGCGTTCACGCGCGCGGCCTTGGAATCGCCGAAGCCATCGCGCGCGAATTCACCGATGACATTTTTGTCATCGCGCCGGAATTCGAGCAATCCGGCGTCTCGCATTCGCTTTCGCTCAACGATCCGCTGCGGCTGCGGGAAATTTCGCCGCGACACTTCGCCGTCAAGGGAACGCCGACCGATTGCGTGATCATGGGCGTGCGCAAGCTGATGCTCGATCATCCGCCCGATCTCCTCATTTCCGGCGTGAACTGCGGCCAGAATGTCGCCGAGGACGTCTCCTATTCCGGCACCATCGCCGGGGCGATGGAGGGCGCGATTCTCGGCGTTCCGTCGATCGCGCTCTCGCAGGTCTATGATTTCTTCGCGAGCCGCCGCACCATCCACTGGGATTGCGCCGAGACCCATGGCGCCGAGGTCGTGCGCCGCCTGCTTGCGGCGGGAATCCCGAAGAATGTGCTGATGAACGTGAATTTCCCCCATTGTCCGGCGCAGGAGGTCGCGGGCGTCGCGATCACCATGCAGGGCAGGCGCAGCAGCGACATCATGAGGATCGAGGACCGCAAGGACGGCCGCGGCAATCCCTATCACTGGATCTCCTTCCAGCGCGGCGACTTCACGCCGGGCCAGGGCACCGATCTGCGGGCGCTCGAAGAAAAAAAAATCTCGATCACGCCGCTGCAGCTCGATTTCACCGATCACCCGACGGTGACGCGACTTGCGACGGCCTTCGAGGACGACACATGACCGGCGACGGCAGCGCGCCCAACGCCGCCGAGTTCGAGGAGCGCGCGGCGCTGCTGCTGACGTTGCGGCAAGGGGGCGTGCGCGATCTTTCGGTGCTGCGCGCCATGGAGGCGACCCCGCGCGAGGCTTTCGCGCCCTATCGATTTCGCGATCTCGCCAATCGCAACCTCTCCCTGCCGATCGGCTGCGGCCAGACCATGTCGCGTCCGGTCGATCTCGCCCGGCGGCTCGAGGCGCTTCGGGTCGGCCGCGGCCATCGGGTGCTGGAGGTCGGGGCGGGGTCCGGCTATGGCGTGGCGGCGCTGGCGCAGCTTGCGCGCGAAGTCGTCAGCCTCGAACGCTTCGAGACTCTCGCGATCGAAGCCTCGCGCCGGCTGGCCGCCCATGGCGCGACGAACGCCAGGGCCATTTGCGCCGACGGCCTCGATCCTCCTGGCGAATTGGGTCGTTTCGACCGGATCATCGTGCAGGCCTCCGTCGGCGCCGCGCCGGCGGCGCTCATCCAGATGCTTGCGCCGGGCGGGGTTATGCTCTTCGCCCGCAGAGAGCACGCCATGGCTGGCGCGCGCGCAAAGGAACGATTGATTAAGCTTGATCGAAATGAGGAGGGCGAACTGCGGGAGACCGATCTCGGCCCGTGCCGCCTCGGCCCGGCCATTCCCGGTATGGCGCGGGCGCTCTGAATTCCTGTCCGAATGCTGAAAATTTTCAAAGTCGCGGACGTCTTGCGTTCATCTTAAACGCCTCCTTAACCGCCGCGTTGTTACCAATAGCCCGTTCAATGTTGCGTTCGGGTGGGTCGCGTCATGGCTATCAAGCGTCATTTTGCTTATTCCCGCGCCGCTGTGCGGTTTCTGGCGGCCGCAGGCGTCGCCGCCCTCGTCGCCGGCTGCTCCGACGCCTCCCGTTTCGCGGGCGATCCCTTCTCCGACCCGTTCTCAGGCTCGGCCAAGACCGCTTCGCTTGGAGTCGATCGCGCGCCGGTGGGCGCCATCGCCAGCGCGCCTGGCAGGAGCGGGCCGTCCAGTTCGGTGGAAAGCCGGCCGCTGCCGGCTCCCGCCGCCGGCGCGAGCGCTTCGGCGGCCCGGACCTCCGCGCCAGCGGCTCCCCCGCAGTTTCCGGCGCATGTCACCCCGGCCGGCGGCGGCCATTGGAGCGCCGAAGGCGGCACGCCGATCGTCGTCGCCCAGGGCGAATCCGCCGCGATGCTCGCGACTCGCTACGGCGTGCCCGCCGACGCCCTGCTGCACGCCAACGGCTTCAATGCCGCGTCCCAGGTTAAGCCGGGCGCGCGCCTCGTGATTCCGGTCTATCGCGCCGGCGGCGCCCCCCTCGTCGCAACCCACGCGCCTGCCGGGACTGCGCCCAAACCCGTCGCAGCGAAATCTGTGGCGACGACAAAGCCTCTCGCCGCCGCGAAGCCGGCAGAGCAGGCGAGGCCCGTGCGCAAGACCGAAGCCGAGCCGGCGAAATCCAAGCTGGCGGAGGCAAGGGTCGCCGCCAGGGCCGCGCCTGAAAAGGCGCTGACGAAGGGCGAGCCGAGCGTCGTCGCCACGACGCCGGCGCGCGCGGTCAAGACAGAGCGAATCGTGCGGGGCGCGCCATCCACAGGCGACGCCACTGCGGCCGATGCGACGGCGGAAAACGCCGGCGCCCGCAAGGTCGACAAGACCGCTACCGCCTCCATTCCCCAGGCGACTGACGTCAAAACGGTCCCCTCTGACGAGGGCAACCCCGAATTCCGCTGGCCGGCGCGCGGCCGCATCATTCAGGGCTTCTCGTCGGGCGGCAATGACGGGATCAACATCGCCGTGCCCGAGGGCACTCAGGTCAAGGCGGCCGAAGGCGGCGTCGTCGCCTACGCCGGCAACGAACTCAAAGGTTACGGCAATCTCGTGCTGATTCGCCACCCGAACGGATTCGTCTCCGCCTACGCCCACAACGGGGAACTGGACGTGAAGCGCGGCGATCAGGTCAAGCGCGGCCAGACGATCGCCAAATCCGGCCAGTCGGGCAATGTCGGCTCGCCGCAGCTTCACTTCGAGCTGCGCAAGGGTTCGACGCCGGTCGATCCCACGCGCTATCTGGCCGGGTTGTAAGCGTTAAACGCCAGAATCCTCCGGCGTCCGCGAGACAATGACGCTGGAGTTCAGAGCGGCGGGTCCAAAGAAAGGCCCGCCGTTCTCGTCTTTTCCTGCGTTGCGACAGGCGAAAATGCTATAGGCCGCGGGTCATAGCCAGAGGAACCCGCACAAGTGATTCCAATTCCGTTTGATCTGCTCGGCTGTCATTCCCGACGCGCGCAACGCGCGCGATCGGGAATCCAGTGCAAAACCAGCGTTCTTGGATTGGCCCTGGATTCCCGGTCAGGCCTTCGGCCTGCCGGGAATGACACGGCCCAAGCGAAACGGTCAGCCGGAATTCGTATGACCTATCGTCTCGTTCTTCCTTTGCTGTTCGCCGCGACGCCCGCTTTCGCCGTCGATCCGACCGGCGTCCCGCAATGCGACGCGCTGCTCAAGCGCTATGAGGCCTGCTCGGGACAGTTGTCGCCGCGTCAGGTCCATGCTGCGCAAAAGGAGCTGCTCGACGGCGCCGTGGGCATTCGCGCCGCGGCGACCGATCCCTCAAAACGCGCCGATCTCGAACGCTATTGCGCCGACCGTTTCGAGCTGATGAAGAGGGAAAGCGACATCAAGGAGTGCATGTCGAAGCCATGAGCGGCGCGCGGGCCTCGACGTAAGCCTTTCCGCGCATTTCGATGAGGCGCGACGCGGCGCGCTCGAACTCGCGCGCCTCGGCGCCGAAGCTGGCGCGGTAGAGCTCGAATGGTTCGGCCGCAGCGGAAACGATCAGCAAAACGCGCGCCTCGTAGAGAATGTCGATGAGCATTATGAAGCGGCGGGCTTCATTACGCTCGTCGGGAGCGAGGGTCGGAACGTCTTCCAGGATCACCGCGTCGAAGTTCTCGGCGAGGGCCATATAGTCCGTCGCCGATAAGGCTTGGCGGCAGAGCGCCGAGAAGCTTGCCCGTGCGACGCGGCCCGCCGCCTGCGGAATTTCGATGCGCCGCCGCTTGACTTCGATCGTCGTCGGCGACTGCGGCGCGCCGCAGGCGAGCGTCACGTACAGTCCATCGATCGCCGCCCTTGCGCGCGAGTCGGCGGGCGTGAAATAGACCTGTTCGAGATCCGCGCGCCGCCGCCGATAATCGCTCGACGCTTCGAGACGAACGATATCCATTCGTTCCTGCAGCAGCGCGATGAAAGGCAGGAAGAGATCGCGGTTGCGGCCGCCTTCATAGAGCCGGGAAGGCTCGACGTTGGAGGTGGCGACAATGACGACGCCCGACGCCAGCAGCGCAGAAAACAGCCGCGCCAGTATCGTGGCGTCCGCAATATCGCGCACGGCGAATTCGTCGAAGCAGAGCACGCGCGCTTCCTGCGCGATCTCCCGCGCGACGCAGGTCAGGGGATCGGCGTCGCAGCCAAGCGGGTTTCGACGCATCCGATGGAGCCGGTCGTGCACGTCCGCCATGAAGGCGTGGAAATGCGCGCGCCGCTTTTTGTCGACCGAAAGCTCGCTGAAGAAGAGGTTCATTAGGAATGTCTTGCCGCGTCCGACCTGTCCCCAGAGATAGAGGCCTCTCGGGCGCTGCCCGCGACGGCGAAATTTCGCAAGAAGCGCGTGCGTCAAACCGGGGCTTTTCGGCGGGCGCCCGGAAAGCGCGTCGGCGAGCGCCTGAAGCTTCTCGATCGCCGCGCGCTGCGACGCGTCGCGCTCCAGCGCGCCTTCAGCGACGAGAGCGTCATATTTCTCGACGATGGGTTGAGCGCGCGGCGTCATAGGCGTCGCATCCGGCCGTTCGTCTCGGCAAGCGCGCCGGGGCGGAGTTCGCAATAGAGCAGGCGGTCCGGGTCAACCGGCCCCGGCATCGTGATCTTGCCGCGCGGCACGCGCGCGAACCCGAGCCGGGCGTAATAGTCCTTATCGCCGACGAGCAGGACGAGCCCATGGCCGGCTTCGCGCGCGGCGTCCAGCGAATATTTGACCAGCGTCTCGCCGACCCGCTGCTGGCGAAACGCCGGCTCGACTGTCAATGGTCCAAGCAATAGCGCGGGCGTCGATCCGACAAGAATCGGGGTCATGCGATTGACGCCGACGAGCAGCGTGCCGATCCGCGCGACGAAGGACAGAGAGCGATCGGGCTCCACGCCTTCGCGCAGGCGATAGGCCGTGCGCGCATAGCGGCCCGGACCGAACGCGCGTTCGTCGAGCTTTTCGATATGCGCATCGTCGGCGGCGGTGAGCGGCGCAAATTTTATGGCGAGATCGATCATATGCCGGCTTGACCTTAGAGCGCGGCTCGCGAAAAGGTGGGAACCGGTTTTTCGCGTAGGGCGCGCTCTAAACTTTTGGAATCGATCAATTTATCTGCATTTGGGCGATTCCGCCCAAATGCAGCGTGATCTAGGCGCAGGCCATATCACGCGTTGACGGCGCCGCAAAACGCCCGCTGCGGCGCGACATGCCGCATGCGAACCTGCTTAAGGATGGCGCGAGATACGGGGCTTGGCGCTTGGCCTGGGTGCGCGCGAGGCTCACCAATAGGGCGAAATGGGCGCCTTCTCCAGCGCCTCGGCGATGCGCGCCCGCGTCGCGACGGTCGTATCCGCCGGCAGCGCGTCGAGCGCGAAGAAGCCGGCCTCGGCGATCTCGCGGTCGGGGACGCGCGGCTCAGTGATGCGAAAAGACCGCACGACGTAAAGCGCGACATGGTCTCGGGCCGAGAAGCGGCGATTGAAATACATGCCGAAGAGTTCGGGCGGTTCGTCGAGCAGGACGTTGGCTTCCTCATGGAGCTCGCGCTCGAGCGCGTCGACCAGCGTTTCGCGACTTTCGACGCCGCCGCCCGGCAGGTAGAAGCCGTCCACATAAGTGTGACGGACGAGCAGCACGCGGCGCTGATCGTCAAGCACAAGGCCGCGCACGCCCAGGGTCATGGGACGCTGAAACCGCGCGCTAAAGGCGATAAGCCTGCGCGTGAGACGAGATCGCGTCGAATGCGTCTCGCCCGCTTGCTCCTGCTCCGTCAAACCAGCCTCCGATCGCCGAAACTATGGCAAATGATCCGCGAAGGCTCTAGTAATCGCCAGCCCATCCTGGCAGGAAAGCGCGGGCTTGGAGGGACATGAGGCTTTCTTGAATTTTCGACTGGCTCACCTGTCCGACGCCCATATCGGCCCAATTCCGCGTCCAAATCTCGCCGAGCTGCTTGGCAAGCGCGTTACGGGCTATGTGAACTGGCTATACAAGCGCGCCGAACAGCACGACATGGGCGTGCTCGCCAAAATCGTCGCCGACATCAGGGCGCAGGCGCCGGATCATGTCGTCATGACCGGCGACATCGTCAATATCGGACTTCCCGGCGAAATCGCCCTCGCCAAAGACTGGCTCGCCTCTCTCGGCGCGCCGAGCGAGGTGAGCTTCACGCCCGGGAATCACGACGTCTATGTGGCGAGCGTGACGGATCTCGTTCACGAGACTTTCGCGCCCTGGACGACGAGCGAAACAACAGGCGCGGGCTTTCCCTATTTGCGGCGTCGCGGCGGGATCGCGCTGATCGGTCTCGACACCGGCGTGCCGACGGCGCCATTCGTCGCGTCCGGCCGGCTTGGGGAGGCGCAGCGGAAGGCGCTCGCGGAGCTGCTGGATGGCGCGAAGGCCGAGGGGCTTGCGCGCGTCGTCTGTCTCCACCATCCGCCGCATGTCGGCGGCGCGAGGCTGCTGCGCGGGCTCGAAGACGCGACGGAATTCGAAAGCGTCATCGCCCGCCATGGCGCCGAGCTTATTGTGCATGGGCACAACCACAAGCCGAGCCTGCATCGACTTCCCGGACCGAACGCCGCGGCGCCTGTCGTCGGCGTGGCGTCGGCTTCGGCGCGGCCCGGCGGCCATTATCCGGGCGCGGCTTACAATCTGTATGAGATCAAGCGCGACGGCGGCGGACTGCGCATTGTGCTGCGCAGGCGCGGATTGAACGACGCCGGAGAGATCGCCGAGCTTGAATCAGTTCAGCTGTGAAGTCTAGCTTGTGAAATAGGTTTGATAGATCCACGCCGCCAACACGGCCAAAAGCGCGAAGAAGGCGGCCGCGCCAAAAAACTCCGCGATGAACGCGGCGGCGCGAGCGACTTTGCCGGAGAAAGATGCTTCGGCGTCGCGCGCAGGCGCCTTTTCGCGCGCCGCAGCGACCTTCGCGGCAAGCGCCTGCGCCGCGCCGCCGCTCGCGTAATCGATCGCCAACGCCTTTTCGCGCTCGATCAGACGATGCGCGATATAGGCGGTGATCGCCTCGACAAGCTCGTCGGCGCTGCCGCTTTCGCAAAGCGTCACCCGGCCGTGACGCGTGTCCTGAAGAAACCGGTAGGTGCGCCGGTCGCGATCCATCTCGACAAAGCCGATCTGATCGACGAACAGGCGCGGCCGTTCGGCGGGCGCAACGCCCACGTCAAAAATATCGCAGTCGTCGGGGAGCTGCGCCAAGACCGGCGCCAGCGCTTCGCCGAGCATCTCCAGCCGGGCGATTTCCGCGGCGCGCAAATCAAAAATTGAGGCGGAGCGCTCGGCGTTCTCGAGGCGCGCGCGGCGCAGCGCGCCCGCAAGACTCGCCACGCGCTCATCGAGCGGTCCTGCATTCTTGCTGGCGAAGCGCTCCCGTTCGACGCGAAGCGAGAGGCGCTCCGCGGGCGCGGCAGAGGAAGCGCCCTTCTGGTCGTCGTCGCGAGTGTCGGCTGGCGGCGCGGGCAGGGGCTCTTCCATCTCGTCCACTCGCTGAAGCCCTCGTGACGCCGGGGCGATAAAGCATTGTGAACTATAGCGGCTCTCGGCGGCGGTGCGAAGCGCGAGTCCGCCAAATGGACGCGGGAGTCGACTTTTTCCCCCGCCTCCGGCAAGGGACTCCTTACGATAGCCCCTGATTCCGGCGATTAGCGATAAAAAATGCCGGAGAGGACTGAGGCGCGGAGGGAATCCATGGCCATCAATCGTGGCGAATCGGACGTCAACAGCGCCCTGTTTGAACGCATCGTCATCGGCATGGGCTTTGCGGTCTTCGCGGCGCTGGAGGCGGCAGGCGGCGGCGAGCACGCGATCGTCGCCGGCTTTTTCGCCGGGGTCACGATTTTTATGCTGCGCCGCTCGTCCGAGAGCGCGCGCCAGGCGGCTGATTTTGCTGTTGATTTCCTGGTCGTCGCGACGTTCACGCTGCTGTGCGACCGTTCAGGCGTTTTGTGGCGGTCGCCGGAAACCTTCGCCGAGCTTTTCCAGTTTTCGCCGGTTGGCGCGGGGACCGCCACCATTCTCTATCTTGCCGGGGTCGTCACGCTGAGGGCGCGTTCGCGCATGGCGGTGCGCGCGGCGCTCTTCGTTTTGCCGCTGCAGTTCGGCCTGTTGCTTGCTCTCGGCTCGCCGCCCGTCACCCAGATCGGCGGCGCGCTGCTCTTCGGTCTGGACGTCCCGGAAGTTTTCAAAAAAGTCGCCGGCCGTACGCTGGTCCTGTTTCTGCTCAATGAATCGATCGTGGTCGGCGTGCCTCTGGCGCTCGGCCGATTCCTTCCGCGGCAGTGGCGCCCGCACGGCGTTCTGTTCGTCTCAGCCTTCGTCGCGTCATTGACCCCCTATATCGCGACCTCAGTTTCATATTTCGTCGCGCCCTATTTGCCCTATCCGGCGACGGCGGCGGTCGCGGCCGTGGCGGCGGCGCTCGCGCAAGCTGGCCTGTGGGGCGAAACCTATCTCGTGAC
>JACOWC010000168.1 GCA_016177005.1 Methylocystis sp. | reverse complement strand
CCGCGCCTCGGCCTGCGCGACGTCGGTCTGGGTGATCTGCCCATATTGATAGCGCTCGCGCGTCTGGCGCAATTGCTCCTTCAGGACGGCGACATTGCTTTCCTGAAGTTTGAGAGACGCAGTGTCGCGCAGCACGTCCATATAGGCGGTGACGGCGTCGAACAGGATGCGCTGCTCGGTCAGGCGCAGCCGTTCGCGTCCGGCGAAGACGCCCGATTCCGCCGCGAGCGTCTGGTTTTGCGCCTTAAACCCGTCGAAGATCGGCTGCTCGACGGTCAGATGGGCGGAGCGGGGAATGCTGCCGCCGTTCTGAATGTTCTTCGTCAGCGAAGTATTGGTCGGGTCGTTCACGTCGACGTCCCGCTGCTTCGTGACCAGGCGATTGCGCTGCACGCCGAGATAGCCGTCGCCGGTGACGCGCGGCCGCATGCCGGCCTGCGCCTGGGGCACCTTTTCGTCGATTGCGCGCAGTTCGGCTCTGCTGGCGTTGAGCTGCGGATTGGCGTCATAGGCGCGACGCATCGCGCCCATCAAGCTTTCCGCGCGCGCCGTCGTTCCGCCTGCAAGAAGGCAGATCAGGATCAAGGCGACGCCGCGCAGGCTCACGGTCAGCCCTCGCTTTGCTGCAAGGAAGGCGACTCCGGCGTACGACAGAAAAACGCGTAAAGCGCAGGCAGAACCACGAGAGTCAGGAGCGTGGCGCTGATCAGGCCGCCGATGACCACTGTTGCGATCGGTTTTTGAACTTCGGCGCCCGTGCCGGTCGCAAGCGCCATCGGCAGAAAGCCGAGCGACGCTACCAGAGCCGTCATCACGACGGGGCGCAGTCGCGTCATCGCGCCTTTGAAAATCGCCGGACGCTCGGGCATGCCGCCTGCGATCAGTTGCGAAATATAGGTGCGCATCACAAGGCCGTTCAGCACGGCGACGCCGGAGAGCGCGATAAATCCGACAGCGGCCGACACGGACATCGGCATGCCCCGCAACCACAGCGCGGCGACGCCGCCGGAGAGCGCCAGCGGCACCGCGGTGAACACCAGCAACGCGTCGCGCACAGAGCCAAGCGCGGAATAGAGCAAGAGAAAGATCAGGAAGAAGCAGACCGGCACGACGAATGTCAGGCGCGCGCGCGCCGCCTCGAGATTTTCAAACTGGCCGCCCCACGCGATCCAGTAACCGGGCGGCAATGTCACTTTCGCCTCGATCTTCGCCCGCGCGTCGGCGACGACCGAGGCGATGTCGCGCCCGCGCACATTCGCCGAGACCACCACCCGGCGATGGCCGTTCTCGCGCGAAATCTGATTCTGCCCGTCGACGACAGAGAATTTCGCCACCTGCTTGAGCGGCACGACCGGCGCCGCGCCGGCCGCGGAAGGGAGCGCGACCGGAATCGACTCCAACGCCTGCGCGTCCTCACGCAAATTGTCCTGCAGCCGAACGACGATCGGGAACCGGCGATCGCCTTCAAACACCACGCCCGCCCTTTGGCCGCCGATCGCCGCGCCGATCACATCCTGCACCGCGCCCACGCTCAAACCGAGGCGCGCGATCGCGGCCTTGTCGACGGCGACATCGAGGATCGGCAATCCGACGACCTGTTCAACCTTGACGTCGGCCGCGCCTTTGACCGAATTGAGAATGCCGGCGATCTGATTGGCGGCCTTCAACATGACGTCGAAATCATCGCCGAAGACTTTGACGGCGATATCGCCGCGCACGCCGGCAAGCAGTTCATTAAAGCGCAGTTGGATGGGCTGAGTGAACTCATAGGCGTTGCCGGGCAGCTGCCCGAGCCGTTTCGCCATTTTTTCAATAAGCGCCGTCTTGTCGAGTCCGGGGTCTGGCCATTTCTCGTGCGGTTTCAGCATAATGAAGGTGTCGGTCAGATTCGGCGGCATCGGGTCCGTCGCGATCTCGGCCGTGCCGGTCTTGGAGAAGACGTAATCGACCTCAGGGAAGCTTTGCAGCGTGCGTTCGATCTCGAATTGCATGCCCTGCGCCTGAGTGAGCGATGCGCTCGGGATTCGATTCGCCTGCATGGCGAGGTTTTTCTCATCGAGCGTCGGAACGAACTCTTCGCCGAGCGTCAGGTAGAGAAGCGCCGCAAAGACAAAGGCGCCGGCGCCGATCGCGATGGGCTTCAAAGGCGCAGCCATCGCCCATTTCCAGATGGGCTCATAGGCGCGTTTCAGCGCGCTAACCACCGTGTTTTCAGTTGCGCGCACGGGTCCCGAAAGCGCGATGGCGATCATCGCCGGAAAGAACGGCAGCGAAAGAACGAATTCGGAGGCAAGCGCCATGATGACGGTCATCGCC
>JACOWC010000159.1 GCA_016177005.1 Methylocystis sp. | reverse complement strand
CCGGCCGACGTCTACGCGATCGACATGATGATCACGCAGATCGAGCAGTACAAAAAGCGCACCAAGCGGATCGGCATCGAAATCCTGATCGAGACCGCGCTCGGCATGGCCAATGTCGAAGCCATCGCCCAGTCGTCCAAGCGCCTTGAGGCCATGTCCTTCGGCGTCGCCGACTACGCGGCGTCGACCCGCGCCCGCACCACCGTCATCGGCGGCGTCAACCCGGACTACGGCGTGCTCACCGACAAGGACGCCAAAGGAAATCGCGAATATTACTGGGCCGATCAGTGGCATGCGGCGCAGACTCGCATGATGGTCGCCTGCCGCGCCTATGGCCTGCGTCCGATCGACGGCCCCTTCGGCGATTTCGGCGATCCCGACGGCTATATCGCCGCCGCCAAGCGCGCCGCGGTGCTCGGCTATGAGGGCAAATGGGCGATCCATCCTTCGCAGATCGAGCTCGCCAATCAGGTCTTCACGCCGTCGGAAGCCGAGGTGACGAAGGCGCGCCGCATTCTCGACGCGATGGCCCAGGCCGCCAAGGAAGGCAAGGGCGCCGTGTCGCTCGACGGGCGTCTGATCGACATCGCCTCGATCCGCATGGCCGAGGCGCTGATCGAAAAGGCCAACGCAATGGCGGCGTAAGAACGCCTCCCCTCTCCCCGTTTACGGGGAGAGGGTTAGGGTGAGGGGCCGGGGCAAATTGTCCGGGCTTCGATAACGGCGCGGACGCCTTGCCGCGTTTTTCGTGTTCGCGCCTACACCCCTAGCCCCTCACCCAGCCTCTCCCCGCAAGCGGGGAGAGGAGTATTGGCGCCTCTCGCCAATCAGCGCCGGATTGTGCTCATGTCCCAGGACCATCGCCAGCTTCTTCGCGCCATGTTTGACGCCGCGGTCGGCGCCGCGTCGCCTGCGGTGTGCCTGCCGCCGCATCTCGCGAAGATCGCGCCGCCGAAAGGCCGCACGATCGTCGTCGGCGCCGGCAAGGCGGCGGCCTCAATGGCGGCGGCGGTGGAAGCGCAGTGGCAAGGATCGCTCGAAGGCCTTGTCGTCACCCGTTACGAGCATGGCGCGCCGACGCAGCGCATAGAGGTGATCGAAGCGTCGCATCCGGTGCCGGACGCCGCCGGGCGCGAGGCGGCGAAGCGCATTCTGCAGAAAGTGCAGGGGCTTTCCGAAGACGACCTCGTGCTCGCGCTGATTTCCGGCGGCGGCTCGGCGCTGATGGCGCTGCCGGCCGAGGGCGTGACGCTTGAAGAAAAGCAGGCGGTCAACAAGGCGCTGTTAAAGAGCGGCGCGAATATTTCTGAGATGAATTGCGTGCGCAAGCATCTCTCGGCGATCAAGGGCGGGCGTCTCGCCCGCGCCGCTGCGCCGGCTCGCGTCGTGGCGCTGATGATTTCCGACGTGCCGAATGACGATCTGTCGGTCATCGCCTCCGGTCCCACGGTTCCCGATCCGACGACGCGCGAAGACGCGCTGGCCGTCATCGCCAAATATAAGATCGACGCGCCGGCCGCCGTGCTCGCGCATCTGCAAAAGGCGGAATGCGAAACGCCCAAACCCGGCGACGCCATTTTCAATAGAGTGCAGAACATTCTCATCGCTACGCCGCAAGGCTCGCTCGACGCGGCCGCGGGAGTGGCGAAGGCGGCGGGGTTCACGCCCTGCATTCTCGGCGATCTTGAGGGCGAATCGCGCGACGTGGCGCTCGTGCACGCCGGCGTCGCGAAGCAGATCGCCATCCACGGTCAGCCTTTCGAGCCGCCCGTCGCCATCATCTCCGGCGGCGAGACCACCGTTACCGTGCGCGGCAAGGGGCGGGGCGGGCGCGACGCCGAGTTCTTGCTGGGGCTGACGCTGGCGCTCGAAGGCTTTGGCGGCATATCGGCGATCGCCTGCGACACCGACGGCATCGACGGCAGCGAAGACAACGCCGGAGCGATCATGACCGCGGATTCCTTCGAGCGCGCGAAACAGGCGGGCGTCGATCTGAAGGCGCTTTTCGCCAACAATGACGCCTACACCGCTTTCGAGAAGCTCGGCGATCTTGTCGTAACCAAGCCGACGCGCACCAACGTCAACGATTTTCGCGCGATCCTCGTGCCGAAGCGGGCATAACGACACATCTGGCCAATTGTCATTCGCGACGCGCGAAGCGGGATCGCGAATCCATAGTCACAACAAATATCTCGAACATTGCCCTCGCCGTCATTGCGAGCCGAAGGCGAAGCAATCCAGAAACGCGCCCGGCGACTTTGGATTGCTTCGTCGCTGCGCTCCTCGCAAGGACGGCCGCAAGCGCTGGCTCAGCGGACCTTTTCGGCGAGCCAGATTTTTATAAGCGACTGATAGGGAACATCGCGCTTATTGGCTGCGATCTTTATCTGCTCGAGCAGACTGATCGGCAGCCGCAGAGAGATCGACGCCGTCGAAGGTTTGAGATTCGGCATCCGAACGCGCTTCGCCTTGCTCCAGTCGACGTGTTCCGCCGAGTCGTGACTTTCCCAATAGGCGCGTTCCTCCGCTTCCGTTGCGAAGGTTGGCAAAGGCTTAGTCGTCTTGCTCATAGCGTTGTCGCTCCTTGCGACTCATGTCACGCGCTGAGATGATTCGAATATGCGTCCCGTTTGAGCGGAGCGTGAATGTGACATGCAGCAGTCGAGACGCATCGGTTCGGCCGAGAGCGTGATAGCGCGGCTCACTTTCATTGTGCGCCAAGTCGTCGGTCACGATCAGCGGATCGTTGACGAAAATCTGCTCGGCCTCCGCCTGGCTGACGCCGTGTTTTTCCACGTTTTTGCGTGCATTGCCCTGATCCCATTCGAACCCGACGACATGCTCGAAATTGACCATTTGCGTATATTTCCATAATATACATTAAAGTCAATAAAGCGAATGCGCGGGAGTGTTGCGCCAGCCGGGCAACCCGCCTAAAGGAACGCCATGAACAAGCCTTTGAGCCCGCAGCCCTTCGATCCGCGCGGCGCGGCGGCGATGTTTGAGCGCTACCGTCGCGACGATTCGCCAAAGCCCAAGCAGTGGAACGCTACGCTGGATCTCATTCTCGCGCATCGTTCGCATCGCAACTTCCTGCGCGAGCCGCTGCCCGAGGGGGCGCTGGAGACGATCGTCGCCGCCGCGCAGTCGGCGTCGACATCATCGAATCTGCAGGTCTGGAGCGTGGTCGCCGTTGAGGACGAGGCGCGCAAGTCTCGTCTCGCCGATCTCGCCGGCGGTCAAAAGCACATCCATAACGCGCCGCTGTTTCTCGTCTGGCTGTGCGATCTCGCGCGGCTTGAGAATATCGGACGCGAAAGGGGCCGCGATGCGGCCGGATTGTCGTATTTCGAATTGTTCCTGACCGGCGTCGCCGACGCCGCGCTCGCCGCCCAGAACGCCGTCACCGCGCTTGAATCGATTGGTCTCGGCTGCTGCTATATCGGCGCGATGCGCAACAAGCCGGAAGAGGTCGCGAAGGAATTGAACCTGCCGCCGAATGTCTTCGCGGTCTTCGGCATGGCCGTCGGCGTTCCCGATCCCGCCGCTAACGCCGCCGTCAAACCTCGCCTCGGGCAAGGCGCCGTGCTGCATCGCGAGCAATATGAATGGGGCGACGCGCAGCGCGAGGCGATTGAAACGCTCGATGCGAAGTTCAAGGATTTCCAAAAGGAGCAAGGCCTGCCGGATCAGGGCTGGATTCGCCAAGCGCTGTCGCGGGTGCGCGGGCCGGAGGCGTTGAGCGGGCGCGACCGCATTCGCGAAGCGCTGAACGCGCTGGGCTTCGGCCTTAAGTGAGCGACGAGACAAAGGCTGCCGAGAATCTCAAATCCCCGCCGTGTCCGGCGCAGCTCGGGCGCAGCGGCATGCTGTCCGCGGCCGGTCTCAAGCGCCTGGCAGGCGAAATCCCGCATCGCTGGCGCCATCTCATGCGCTTCGAGCGAGCCTAGCCGATGTCGGACGCGGCGGTTGCAGCCCCGCCAATGCCGCGCGCGCCGCAAGAGATCGACGCCGACCGCGTCGTCGCGAAAGCGGCGCGGCGACTGATCCCTTTTCTCGTCACGGGCTTCATCGTCGCTTATCTCGACCGCGTGAACATCGGTTTCGCGGCGCTGACGATGAATGGCGAACTCGGCTTCACGCCGGAATTCTTCGGCTGGGGCGCCGGCGTCTTCTTTATCGGCTATTGCCTGTTCGAAGCGCCGAGCAATTACATCATGCATCGCGTCGGCGCGCGCGTGTGGATCGCGCGGATCATGGTCAGTTGGGGCCTTGTATCGGCGCTCACCGCCTTCATTTGGAGCGAGGCGAGCTTCGTTGTTGTGCGTCTGCTGCTCGGCGTGATGGAAGCCGGCTTTGCGCCGGGCGTCATCCTCTATCTCACCTATTGGATTCCCGCCGCGCAACGTGCGCGCGTTCTCGCCGGCTTCCTCATTGCGGTGCCCGTGTCGAGCGCGGTCGGATCGCCGATTTCGGGGCTCATCCTCGCGTCGATGGACGGCGTCGGCGGGATCAGCGGCTGGCGCTGGCTGTTCCTGGTGGAGGCGCTGCCGTCGATCATTTTAGGGATCGTCTGCTTCTTCTGTCTGCCTGACGGACCGCAGTCGGCGAAATGGCTGACCTCCGGCGAAAAATCATCTCTGCGCGTGGCGCTCGAGAACGACGCAGGGCGGGATCACGGCGACCACTGGCGCGCGCTCGCGGACAAGCGCGTTCTTGTTCTCGGGATCGCCTATTTCGGAATTGTCATTGCGCTCTATGGCTTGAGCTTCTGGCTCCCGCAAATCATCAAGTCGTTCGGCTTTGGCGTCGTCGCCACGAGTTTGCTCGCGTCGATTCCCTATGTCTGCAGCGCGCTCGCGATGTGGGCGTGGAGCCGCAGCTCCGATCGCCGGCGCGAGACCATCAATCACACGGCGTTCGCCGGGGTCCTCAGCGCCGTGGGACTGGCCTGCGCCGCCTATGCGCCGACGCCAATGCTGTCGATGATTGCGCTGTCCGTCGCCGCCGTCGGCGCGATCGCGGCGCTGCCGACCTTCTGGAGCTTCACGACCCTCGCGCTCGGTTCGGGGGACGGCGTCGTCGGCGTCGCGGTGATCAACTCCATTGGCAATATGTCAGGCTTCGCCGGTCCCTATCTCATAGGCCTCGTCAAAAGCGCGACCGGGGAATTTTCGGACGCGCTGCTCGCGCTCGCATTGGGACCGCTGATTACGGCGCTCCTGCTTTTGCGGGCGCGGCGTTGAGCGAATAATAGATATCGATCGCGCGACGCCTGAGCTCGTCGACGGTGATCTCTTCCTTGCGTGTCGAAAACGCCCAGACGTGGCCGAAGGGATCGCGCACCGTTCCGCTGCGATCTCCGTAGAACATGTTTTGCGGCCCGCAGACCTTGGTCGCGCCGGCTTCTATCGCTTTGATGAAGATTGAATCGACGTCCGGCACATAGACATTCAGACTGACTGACGAACCGCCGAGCGCTCTTGGCGACGTCAGCCCGCTCTCTTCATAAACGTCGGAAAGCATGACGATCGAATCGCCGATCATGATCTCGGCATGGGCGATGAGACCGTTGGGAAGTTCGACGCGCACACGCTCCTTGGCGCCGAACGCGCATTTGTAATAGTCGAGCGCCTTCGCCGCGCCAGCGATGCAGAGATAGGGCGTCACTTTGCTGTAAGGCGCTGGAACCGATGTGTCGGTCATGTTTCGTCCCCCCGCTCTGTGTCGCCCCCTATACTAAGGTAACGCGCTCAGGCTTAAGGCAAGAGGCGGGTCCGTTCTATCCTTCGATCGCCTCGCGCTTGATCTCCAGCTCAAGCCATTGCTCCTCGGCCGCCGCGAGTTCCGACTCAGCCGCCGCGAACATCTCGCTTGCCTTGGCAAATTTCGGCGGGTCTTTCGCGTAAAGCTCAGGATCGTCGAGTAGCGTCTGCAGCTTGCCGCATCTTTGGCGCAACCCGTCGATTCTGCCGGGCAGGGTCGCGAGCGCATGCTGCTCCTTGAAGGAGAGCTTTTGTTTACCCGCCGCTTTCTCGCGCGGCGCGGGCTTTTCCTTGGTCTCTCGCGGCGTCGCCGTCGCGCCGCGCGCTTCAACGCCCTTGCCGCGCTGCGCGACCATGTCGCTATAGCCGCCGGCGTATTCGATCCAGCGGCCGTCGCCTTCGCTCATCAGCACGCTCGTTGCGACGCGATCGAGAAAGTCACGATCATGGCTGACGACGATGAGCGTGCCAGGATAATCGGCAAGCGTTTCTTCCAGAAGATCGAGCGTTTCGAGGTCGAGGTCGTTGGTCGGCTCGTCGAGCACGAGAAGATTGGAGGGCTTGGCCAGCGACCGCGCGAGCATCAAGCGGCCGCGTTCGCCGCCCGAAAGCCTGCCAATCGGCGTGCGCGCCTGTTCTGGCTTGAACAGAAAATCCTTCATATAGCCGACGACGTGACGCCGTTCGCCATTGATCTCGATGGTGTCGGAGCCGCCGCCGGTCAGCGCGTCCTGCAAAGTCGTTTCAGGATCGAGGCTGGCGCGGCTTTGCTCGAGGGTCGCCATTTCCAGATTGGCGCCCAGCCGCACCTTGCCGCGATCGGGGGCGAGCGCGCCGGTCAGGAGACTGACGAGCGTCGTCTTGCCGGCGCCGTTCGCGCCGACGATTCCGAGGCGATCGCCGCGCAATATGCGCGTCGTGAAATTGTCGACAATGGCGCGCGGGTCATAGGATTTTCCGATCTTGATCGCCTCGATGACCAGCTTGCCGGAAAGCTGCGCTTCGCTCGCTTCAAGCTTCACGTCGCCGGTCGGCATCACGCGGTTGCGCCGCTCAGCGCGCAGATGATGCAGGCCGGCAAGCCGCTTCATATTGCGCTTGCGCCGACCTGAAACGCCATGGCGCAGCCAATGCTCCTCGGCGACGATTCTGCGCTCCAATTTGTGCTGCTGCTTTTCCTCTTCCTCCAATTCGCGATCGCGCCAGGCCTCGAACTCCTTGAAGCCGCGCGCCAGATGGCGCGTCCGGCCGCGATCGATCCATAGCGTTTCGCGGGTCAGGTCCTGGAGAAAGCGGCGGTCGTGGCTGATAAGGACCAGCGCCGAGCGCAACCCCACGAGCCTTTCCTCGAGCCACAGGATCGTCGGCAGATCGAGGTGATTCGTCGGCTCGTCGAGCAGCAGAATATCGGGTTCCGGCGCGAGAACGCGGGCGAGTGCCGCGCGCCGCGCTTCGCCGCCCGAGAGGCGCGCGGGGTTCTCGTCGCCGTTCAGCCCGAGATCGTTGAGCAGCGTCCGGGCGACGTGAGGATCATCCAGCGGACCGAGGCCCGCTTCGACATAGGCGAGCGTCGTGGCGTAGCCGGAGAAATCCGGCTCCTGCGGCAGATAACGCAGCGCCGCGCCGGGCTGCAGAAAGCGCGTCCCGCCGTCAGGCTCGATTTCGCCGGCCGCGATTTTGAGCAGCGTCGATTTGCCGGAGCCGTTGCGGCCGACGACGCAGAGCCGCGCGCCAGGCGCGACGGAGAGATCGGCGCCCTCCAACAGCGGCTTGCCGCCAAGGGTCAGCGTTACGCCTTGCAGAGCGAGGAGGGGCGGCGGCGGCATGTAAGCTTAGCGGCGTCTCTTGGACATGGGATAAGCTTTTCCACGTCGTCGAGCCGTTTGTCACCCCCTGCGTTGGCCATAAACCTCGGCGCAAATGCTCGCAGTCCGTTACCGCGAAAGCGCAGGACTCAGGCGCCCAGTCCCAACGCGTTCCGCACCCGCGCTGAATAGCCGTAGAGATCGGGGCGCAGCACGAGTCGTCCGCCTTCATCGACGTAAGCCGTGAAATATTCGATGTGGATCGGCAGCGGCTTTGACAGATTGATGTAGCGCTCAGTGCCGCCGATCAGCCGGCGCACGCGGCTCTCCGACCAGCCGCTGCCGGGGCCGAGCACCGCTTCGGCGAGCGCAAATGGCGCATCGACGCGCATGCAGCCATGGCTGAAGGCGCGATGCGACGCGGCGAACAAATTGCGCGACGGCGTATCGTGCAGATAGACCGAGAAGTCGTTCGGGAACATGAATTTGATGCGCCCGAGCGCATTGCGTTCGCCGGGCGGCTGGCGCACCACCAGCCTGCCGCCGCGATACGATACATCGAAGCCGCTCGCCGCGATGGCGGCGGGATCGCCATTGGCTTTCGGCAGCATCTCCTTGTTCAGGATCGACGGCGGCACGTTCCAATAGGGATTGACGATGATGTATTGCAGCGCGTTGGAGAAAATCGGCGTCGGCGTCGTCTCCTTGCCGACGATGATGCGCGTGCGATGCGTCACCTCGCCGTTGCGCACGACGGCGAGTTCGAAGTCGGGGATATTCACCTCGACTCGCTCGTCGCCGAGGTCGCGCGGCAGCCAACGCCAGCGCTCCATATTGGCGATGATTTCGGCCTCGACGCGCGAGGTCGAGGCTTGGGCGAGCCCGGCGGCGCGGCGCCGCTTCGACTTGCTCGCCGGCGGCAGAGCGTCGCTCTGCGAGACGCCCTCAGCGGCCGCGTAACGGCCGTCGGAGCCCGGCGCGCCGGCGCGTTGCGCTCTCAGCTCGATCAGCTTCTCGCGCAACTGCTGATAGCCGTAATGCGCAGGGTTATAGGCTTGCAGCGCGTCGCCCGCCGTTTCGCCGGCGCCGGCGATGTCAGCTACCGCTCGCGCCGGGTCGGGGAGGGTGGTTTTTGACCCGACGAGGCGAGAGATGCGCTCGGGGTCGAGCCTGGCGCCGCGCGCCTGCAGCGCATAGGCGGCGACCGCCTCCGAGAGGGCGAGTTCGTCCGCCGCCGTCGGCGCTGACCTTTCCGCATTGGGCGCGGCATAGGCGCGAAGATCGAGCCCGTCGTCGGCGGCATGCGCGAGCCGCGCCAGCGCCGCTCTGGCCGAAGCGCGCCATTCGCCATTCTCGATCCAGAACGGCGCGAAATTCTTGGCCGCGTAAGCTGCGGCGAGCGCCGCGCGCGAGCGGCGGCGCTCCGGCGCCGCGGCGGCGTCGCCGGCCCAGGCGTCGAGCGCCGAGGCGAGTTCGCGGTTCTCCTCGGGCTGGAGGCTCCAGGCGAGGCCGAGCGGGTCCGGCTGGGCAGGCTCGGCGCGCGGCCTGGCGTCGAGCAGAGCGGCGGCGGGCGCGGCGTCGGCGAAGTCCGGATGATCCAACGGCGCGCGCGTCGGGACGCGCTCAGCGCCATAGAGCGCGACGAGCGGCGGCGGCTCAAAAATTTCGGGGCGACGCGGCGGATATTGACCCGCGAGCGCGGGAGCGGCGAGCGCCAAATCGATCGCGGATG
>JACOWC010000167.1 GCA_016177005.1 Methylocystis sp. | reverse complement strand
TGTTCGACGCCAGCCGCCTTCAGGGCTTCTGCGAGGCGCGAGCGCAAATCGTCATCGAAGCCGCGCAGCGGCAGATCGGCGCGATAGGCGAGATGGGTTTTCGCGCCAAGACGCGCGAAGACGCTTGCGAATTCGACGGCGATATATCCAGCGCCGACGATCAGCAGCCGTTGCGGAAATTTCGGCAGATCAAAAATCTCGTTCGACGAGATGCCGAATTCGATGCCCGGAATGTGCGGGGCGAGCGCCGGCGCGCCGCCGGTGGCGATCAGGATGTGGCGGGCGCGGGCGGAGCGGCCGTTGGAAAACCGCACGCAATTGCCGTCGGTGAGCGTCGCCCGCGCCCGGATAAGTTCAACGCCCGAGCTTGCGAGCGTTTCGGCGTAAAGGTCCGAGAGTCGCGTAATCTCCTTTTCCTTGGCGGCGACAAGCGTCGGCCAGTCAAACGAGACGTCGCCGACGCGCCAACCAAAACCGGCGGCGTCCTGGAATTCATCGCGGAAGCGGCTCGCGAGCACGTAAAGCTTTTTCGGCACGCAGCCGCGGATGACGCAGGTGCCGCCGACGCGAAATTCTTCGGCGATCGCGACTTTCGCGCCATGGCTGGCGGCGACGCGCGCCGCACGGACGCCGCCGGAGCCGGCGCCGACGACGATAAGGTCATAGTCGAACATCATAGGTTGTCGCCCGATATGTTGCCGATGATGCGCACGCCCTCCGCGCCGGCGATGAAAATCGCCGTGGCGAGTCCGATGAACAGCCCGTGATCCACGACTCCGGGGATCGCCGCCAGCCGCGCAGCGAGAGCTTCCGGATCGTCGATCGCGCCGAACGCGCAGTCGACGATGTAATGGCCGCCGTCAGTGATGAAGCGCTCGCCGGGCGCCGCCTCCCGCACCGTCAGCGGTCCGATAAGCCCAAGCCCCCGTGCCGCCCGTTCGATATGCAATATGGTGGAGCGCGCGCCGAACCGATCGATTTCGACCGGCAGCGGGAAGGCGCCGAGCGTGCGTACCTCTTTCGTCGCGTCGGCGATGACGAACATGCGCGTCGATGCGGCGGCGACGATCTTTTCGCGCAAAAGCGCGCCGCCGCCGCCCTTGATCAGGCGAAGCGCGGAGTCGAATTCGTCGGCGCCGTCGACGGTCAAATCGAGTTGCGGCGTCTCGTCGAGCGTCGAGAGCGCTATCCCGAGACGTTCCGCCTGCGCGCGGGTGCGCTCGGAAGTCGGCACGCAAAGGACTTCGAGGCCGTCCTTGACGCGGGCGCCGAGAAGATCGACGAAATGCGCCGCCGTCGATCCCGTGCCGAGCCCCAGCCGCATGCCATGCGTCACGGACTCGAGCGCCGCGCGCGCGGCGGCGCGCTTCATTGCCTCAGCGGAAAGTGCGCTCATACGGACATTCGCTTTGCTTCGTCGCCCGCTTATTTCGCCGGCGGGGTGCAGACCACCGCAGTTTCGTTCAGCACGAAGCAGATCGACATCATGCCCGAGCGGAGATCCACGCGGAACACGCCGCCTTCGCCGGTGTGGCGCGACGCGACGAGCGCATATTCGCTGAAGGCGCCGGCTCTCGCGCCTTCGCCCGGCGGATAACAGAGCGTGACGCCGATCGTGGCGCCTTCCTTCAGGCCATATTGGCAGGCGCCGACCTCGCCGTTGGAACGGTCAAGGCGAAACACGCGATTGAGGTCGGTCTGCGGCGCCGCGAGAAACTCGTAATTGCCGGCCGCAGCCGCCGACGCGCCAAGCCCGGCCAAGAAGAGGACTAAGACAAGCGCGCCGGCCGCGAAAACCGCAAGTCGCCTCAAAAGGAAATGGCCCGTTCCACGCATGTTTGCGCTCCCTGTCGCGAATCGGTCGGCGCAGTCTACACGCTGAGCCTTCGCGCGCGGAGCGGGTAAATTTCGTCATTCGCCCGACGCCGCGCCCGACGCCGCTTGATCCGGGGCGGCCACGCGGCTACGCCTTGACCCTATGACGTTCCAGCCTCCCGTTCTGGTTTTCGATCTCGACGGCACACTGGCCGACACCGCTCATGATCTCACCGGCGCGCTCAACGCGCTGCTGGCGCGCGAGGGGCTGACGCCGCTCGCGCTCGAAGCCGCGCGGCCGCTTGTCGGGGCCGGCGCGCGGGCGCTGATCGAACGCGGCTTCGCCTGTCACGGCGCGCCGCCGCATATCGCCGACGAAAGCCGCCTTTTTCCCGGCGCGCTTGCGGCGCTCGATCGCTTCAAGGCGGCGGGCTTTCGCCTTGCCGTCTGCACCAACAAGCCCGAGGCGCTGGCGCGTTTGCTGCTGCAAAAGCTCTCGGCGGCGGACCGCTTCGCGGCGATTTGCGGCCGCGGCAGCTTTCCCATGCGCAAGCCCGATCCGCGCACGCTGTGGCTGACGATCGAAGCTGCCGACGGCGATCCGCGGCGCGCGGTGATGATCGGTGATTCGAAGACCGACATCGACACCGCCCGGGCCGCCGGGACGCCCGCGGTGGCGGTGGATTTCGGCTATACCGACACGCCGGTCGCGGCGTTTTCGCCTGATCGCGTCATTTCTCATTTCGACGAGCTGTGGGACGCGGTGGCGTCGCTGGATGCGTCGCTGTTCGCAACGGCGTCCCCGATGCAATCCTTCAGCTCCTGAGTCGGTCCGCGTTGCCGGCGGGCCAGCTCCACTCCAGCTTATGCAGCAGTCCGCGCAAGGTTGAGGGAAAGGTCGACGCCATGGAGAAAATGCATTTCACCCGGATGGACCAGGGCAGCGACGAAGACTTTCAAATCCTCAAACAGGTTCACGAGCACACGCTCAACGAACTGCCGGACCGGCTCTTCGGGCTGCTGCGCGATCTGAGCAGGGACACGGCCTATAACATCACGCGCTACGATCACTGTCTGCAATCGGCGACCCGCGCGCTGCGCGACGGCAAGGACGAAGAATATGTCGTCGTCGCGCTGCTGCACGACGCCTGCGAAACCCTCGGGCCCTTCAATCACGGCGAGGTGATCGCCGCGATCCTGAAGCCGTTCATCAGCCGCGACAATTATTGGATGCTGGCGCAGCACGGCCTGTTCCAGACCTATTTCTACGCCGCGCATCTCGGCCTCGATCCCAACGCCCGCGATAAATTCAAGTCGGACCCGGCCTATGAGCGGACGGTCGAGTTCTGCGCCAAATATGACGAAGTCTCCTTCGATCCCGACTATAAAAGCGAGCCGCTCTCGACCTTCGAGCCGATGGTGCGCCGCGTTCTGGCGAAGGAGTGGACCCCGCCATGAACCGTGCGGGGGCGGCGCGCGGGACGAATCGGCGCGGAGCGCCGGCTCGAGCCTCGGCGCCGAAGGGGCGATCTGCGCGCTTGACGGAGGGCGCCGCGCTCTCCTACACGAGGAGGATCGATCGCCGATGGCGACGGGCGGCTAGCTCAGCGGGAGAGCACTCCCTTCACACGGGAGGGGTCACAGGTTCAATCCCTGTGCCGCCCACCAT
>JACOWC010000158.1 GCA_016177005.1 Methylocystis sp. | reverse complement strand
CGAGCGTCGAAGTTTCGGCCGACGCGAAAGGGCTTGTGATCGACGGCAAGTCGACGCATGGCCGCGCCGCGCCGCTGCTGCGGACGGTGGGGAACGCTTGAGCCCCCTCCCCAACCCTCCTCCCCCGCTTCGCGGGAGAGGGAGCAGAGCGCGCCCTCTTTCGTCCTGATCGCCAACGCCGGTCGTTAGCGTCCCCTCTCCCCCGAAGCGGGGGAGGGACAGGGAGGGGGCCGCTTCACATTTCCCGAGCGCCGCTTTCTTGACGCGGCGCGTCGCGCTACCACAGCCGCTCATTCCTTCGATTCAGCGTATCCGCCTCGCGCAGATCAAGTTCGCGTTCGATGCGACGGCGGGGCCCCCTATAGCCCGCGCCGGAGCCCGCGCCGGGCGGCGAGCCCGCCGCCGCGGTTGCAGCGAAGTCTACAGCTTTCGCAGCGCCACTTCCTCGATTCTGTGTTCGGCGTCCTTGGTGAGGATCAAACTCGCGCGCGGCCGGGTCGGGGCAATGTTCTGGCGCAAATTCTCGAGATTGATGCGCGTCCAGATGTCCTTGGCGACGCGCGTCGTTTCCTCTTCGCCGAGATCGGCGTAGACGCGGAAGTAGGACTTCGGATCGCGGAACGCCGTTTGCTGAAGCCGCCGGAAGCGCTCCACGTACCATGTCTCCAGCACGTCTTCGGGCGCGTCGAGATAGACCGAGAAGTCGAAGAAGTCAGAAACGAAAGGGATCTCCCGCCCGTCGCGCAAGCGCGGCGCAAGCAGAACGTTGACGCCTTCGACGATGAGAATGTCGGGCCGGTCGACGCAGGTCGATTCGTCCTCGATGACGTCATAAGTCATATGCGAATAGACCGGCGCGCAGACGTTACGACGGCCTGCCTTTACGTCGGACAGAAACCGCAGCAGCGACTTGTTGTCGTAGCTTTCCGGAAAGCCCTTCTTGTCCATCAGCCCTTCGGCTTCAAGGTTTCTGTTCGGCAAGAGAAATCCGTCGGTGGTGATGAGCTCCACTTTCGGCGTGTTCGGCCAGCGCGACAGCAAGGCGCGCAGCACGCGCGCCGTCGTGGATTTTCCGACGGCGACCGAGCCTGCAACGCCAATGATGTAGGGAACCTTGCCGTCTTCAGCGCCGAGAAAGCGCTGCGTCGCCTTGAACAGGCCTTGCGTCGCCGCGACATAGAGCGCCAGCAGTCGCGACAGCGGCAGGTAGATTTCGATGACTTCTTCGAGCGAAATCGGATCGTTGAGCGATTTCAGCCGGGTGAGATCGTCGAGGGTCAGCGTCAACGGCGTATCGGCGCGCAGCGCCGCCCATTCGGCGCGGGTGAAGTGCCGGTAGGGCGAAAGAACTTCGTTGTTGGGGACAAGCTCCGCCGCCGTCATGCCTTCGCTCCGCGCGCGGCCTTCTCCGCAAGGCCGGACTGCCTGGTGCGCCGCTCCAGTTCGCGCAACACGTCGTCGACCGAGACGTCGCGCGCTTCGAGCATGACGAGAAGATGGTAAAGCGTATCGGCGGCTTCGTTGATGAGTGCGCTTCGGTCGCCCTCCATCGCCGCGATCACGGTTTCGACCGCTTCTTCGCCGAATTTCTTGGCGATCTTCGGCATGCCGGCGTCGAGCAGAGTCTTGGTGTAGGAGGTCGAGGCGCTGTCGCTGCGCCGCGATTTGATCAGCGCCGCGAGGTCGTCGAGGGTGAAGGTCATGGCGGACCCCCTCCCCAACCCTCCCCCGCTTCGCGGGAGAGGGAGCAGATTCGGCGCTTCATCCGCATCGCGCGAGCGTTGGTCATTAGCGTCCCCTCTCCCGCGAGCGAAGCGAAGCGGGGGAGGGACAGGGAGGGGGTCGTCGCCTGCGCGCCACGATGACGTTTTGCCATCATCCGACCGCCTCCAGGCCGTCGAGGCGCATCGGCAGTCCCGCCGCGGCCATGTGGAGCTTCGCCTGCGGGATCGAATATTCGCCGAAATGGAAAATCGACGCGGCGAGCACGGCGCTCGCATGGCCTTCCTTGACGCCGGCGACGAGATGATCGAGCGTGCCGACGCCGCCCGAGGCGATGACCGGCGCATGCACCGCGTCGGCGACGGCGCGCGTCAACGCGATATCGAAGCCGCTTTTTGTGCCGTCGCGATCCATCGAGGTGAGCAGGATTTCGCCGGCGCCAAGCTCAGTCACCTCGCGCGCATAGTCGACGGCGTCGATCCCGGTCGGACGGCGTCCGCCATGGGTGAATATCTCCCAGCGTCCGTCGGCGACGCGTTTGGCGTCAATGGCGACGACGATGCATTGCGCGCCGAATTTCTCGGAGGCTTCGCGAACGAAGCCGCGATTGGCGACGGCCGCTGAATTGATCGAGACCTTGTCGGCGCCGGCGAGCAAGAGATTGCGGATGTCGTCCAACGTGCGAACGCCGCCGCCGACGGTCAGCGGCATGAAGCACGCCTCCGCCGTGCGCTGCACGACGTCGAGCAGAATGCCGCGATTTTCGTGGCTCGCGGTGATGTCGAGAAAGCAGAGTTCGTCGGCGCCGGCGGCATCATAGGCGATCGCGCATTCGACCGGATCGCCGGCGTCGCGCAGATCGACGAAATTGACGCCCTTGACGACGCGGCCCTCTTTTACGTCCAGACAGGGAATGACGCGGGCTTTGAGCATCAGGCTTCCTCGGTCGCCACACGGGCGCGGCGAATCATCGCCAGGGCCTGCGCCGGATCGAGCCGCCCGTCGTAGAGCGCCCGCCCGGTGATGGCGCCGGCGAGCTTGCCGCAGTCCGGCTGCAGCAGCCGCTCCACGTCGGCGAGCGAGGCGAGGCCGCCAGAGGCGATGACGGGAATCGTCAAGGCGTCGGCGAGCGCCAGGGTCGCCTCGATGTTGAGGCCGGTCAAAACGCCGTCGCGCGAGATGTCGGTGTAGATGATGGCGCTCACGCCCGCGTCTTCGAAACTCTTGCCGAGATCGAGCGCCGACATGCGCGTCGCGCGCGCCCAGCCGTCGACGGCGACGCAGCCGTTCTTGGCGTCCACCCCGACCGCGACGCGGCCGGGATGAAGGCGGGCCGCTTCGCGCACGAAGGAGGGGTCCTTGACCGCCGCCGTGCCGATGATCACGCGCGTCACGCCTTTTTCGAGCCACCGCGACAGCGTGCGCATGTCGCGAATGCCGCCGCCAAGCTGCACGGGAATGGTCAGCGCGGCGAGAATGGCTTCGACGGCGGAAGCGTTGCGCGGCGCGCCGGCGAAAGCGCCGTCGAGATCGACGACATGCAGATATTCGAATCCAACCCGCTCGAAGGCGCGCGCCTGCTCGGCGGGGTCGTCATTGAACACCGTCGCGCGGTCCATGTCGCCCTGGGCGAGGCGCACGCACTGCCCGTCCTTCAAATCGATTGCGGGAAACAGAATCACGGTCGCCACCTAAGGAAATTGCCGATCAACGCCAGGCCAAGCCTCTGGCTTTTTTCGGGATGAAACTGCACGCCGACGAGATTGTCGCGGGCGACCGCCGCGGTCAGCGGCGCGCCGTAGTCGGTCGTCGCCAGGACGTGTTCCGGCGTCGATGGCGTCAGTTGAAAGGAGTGGACGAAATAGGCGTGCAATCCGCGCTCTCCCAGCGGCACGCCGGCAAAGAGCGGATGTTCGCGGCGCAGCGTCAACGTGTTCCAGCCCATGTGGGGGATTTTCAACGAAGGATCGGCGGGCGTGATCGGCGCGACGTCTCCTGGAATCCAGCCGAGCCCCGGCGATTCTCCGTGCTCGAGGCCGCGCGCGCCCATGAGCTGCATCCCGACGCAAATCCCCAAGAACGGCCGACCGCGGTCGATGACCGCCTCCTGCAAAGCGACGTAAAGGCCCTCGATCGCCAGCAGGCCGCGACGACAATCGGCGAAAGCGCCAACGCCTGGCAGAACGACGCGCTCGGCGGCGCGCACGACGTCAGGATCGCTGGTGACGCGAATATCGGTCGGCCCCAGCGACTCGCGCGCGGCGCGCTCAAAGGCTTTCAAAGCGGAATGAAGATTGCCCGACCCGTAGTCGATGATCGCCGTCGTCAAGGAGCGGGCTCCTGAGCGATGTCTCCCTTGGCGATCGGCTGCGCAGGGCGATGTCGGTGAAAGAACGCCGCCTCCGCTTCGTCGACGTCGTCGCCGATGACAAGATCCTGCTCGACATAGCCGCGACGCGCCAAAGTCCAGGCGACGAGCCGCTCGCCCTCGAAGCCCAGCCAGACGGCGAGCGCGAGCGTCAGCCACGAGACGGCGTCGCGCGACACCCTCAGCTTCCAAGCGACCAGCGCCAATGCGGCGAGCAGAAGCGTCCACAGGACGGCGACCAGCCACGCCCGACGCCAGGCAAGCCAGAACGGACCGAATATGAAGGCCGGCCAGGAAAAGCCGTCGCGCAGAAAGACGATTTTTTCCGGCGACGGAGCCTGGCCTGGAGGACTTGGCGGAAAATGAATAGTGAATATGGCCATCGGCCGTCCCCTTGTCGGCGTCACGCGCCTTCTCTCAGGCGGTGAGCGTTCCCTTGGTGGAGGGCGCTTCGCCCTGCATCCGGCGGGGATCAATCGCGACCGCCTTGCCGAAGGCCCGGGCGAAGCCCTTGAAGGCGCTTTCGGCGATATGGTGGCTGTTGACGCCGCGCAGGCGCTCGATGTGCAATCCGACGCGGGCGTGCACCGCGAAGGCCTGGAAGAATTCGCGCATCAGTTCGGTGTCGAATTCGCCGATGCGTTGCGCCGGAAAGGCGACGTCGTAAACGAGAAAGGGACGGCCGGAAACGTCCACGACGACGCGGGTCAGCGCCTCATCGAGCGGCACATGGGCGTCGCCATAGCGGGAAATGCCCTTGCGGTCGCCGAGCGCGCGATCCACCGCCTGGCCGACGGCGATGCCGACATCCTCGACCGTGTGATGGCCGTCGATGTGCAAATCGCCCTCGGCGCGCACGGTGAGATCCAGCGGCGCATGGCGGGCGATCTGGTCGAGCATATGATCGAAAAAGCCCACGCCGGTCGAAATCTCCGAGCGGCCGGCCCCATCGAGGTCGACGGCGACGGAAATCCGGGTTTCCTTGGTGTTGCGCACGATCGTCGCGCTGCGCATTTCCTGCCTTTTTTGTGCCTTTAGAGCAAGTTCCGAAAAAGTTCACAGACTTTTTCGATCCGAACTTGCTCCAGTTCATTCATTTGGCGCGATTTCTTATCGATCGGACGATTCCGTCCGATCGGAAAGCGCGCTAGCCGGCGGTTCCGGCGATTGCGGCCGCAAGCGGCCAGCATGTATCAATTCCGTCCTTGATAAGCCACCCGAGCCGCTTCCGCGTCAACCACCCGAGCCGCTTCCGCGTCCAGAAGAAGCGAGATACGCGCCAACGAACACATTTTGTCGGCAGATCGGAAGCAAAGCAGAGAATGGTCCTTCTGGTCCCGTTGATTCCCTGCCCAAGCGCGACCACGGCAATTTGTCTGTTGCCCTAAAACGCTTATAGCTTGGCGAAAACGCTCCAAGAAGACGCCTACGCGCAAAACGCCGCATGCGCCGGGATTTGCCGTTCGCTCAGCCAAACGGCTTGGGGCGAGGCGAGGAGACAAGAAAATATGCGCGTTGGACTGCTTCTTGGCCTCATTGCAACGGCGTTGGCCTCTCAACCGGCGACCGCCGAACCTTGGCGGGACGGCTTCGTGGCGCGCATCGAAGCGCTGGCCCTCATCCAAACGCTGAACGCCTCGCTGCTCGCCAGCCGCAGCGCAACGGCGACTCTCGAGAAATGGTGCGCCGATCACAAAATGTCCGCGGCGCCCAAAATCGTCGCGCGCCGCATCGCCGGAATTGAGAAGCAGCCGAGCGAGGAAACGCGTCGGCGGCTCGATGTCGGCGCCAAAGAGTCGGTGAAATATCGGCGGGTGCAGCTCGCCTGCGGCGAACATGTGCTGTCGGAAGCCGATAATTGGTATGTGCCGGGGCGGCTTTCCGACGACATGAACCGCGCGCTGGAAACGACGGAAACGCCCTTCGGCAAGGCGATCGCCCCGCTTCAGCCGTTCCGTCGCACGTTCGAGATGAAGATGCGCTGGTCGCCCCTGCCCGAAGGCTGGGAAGTCTCTGCGACCGCCGCCTTGCCGGAAAAGGAGAGCGGCGCTCTCTCCATCCCGCATGATCTCTTCGAGCACACGGCGGTGGTTTACGCGCGCGATCAACGTCCGGTCTCTGAAGTGCAGGAGACCTATACGCGAGAGATCTTGGATTTTCCCGCGCCCGCGCCGCGCGAATGACCCCGGCGACGTGAGGCCGCCGCCGCTCCGCCCTTGCTCAAACGCCCGCAGAACCTTACATCGGCTCAACGTCTCAGGCTGGATAGGCGAATGGATAGCGAACAAAACCGCTCGGCGGCGATGCACGCCACGACGATCATTCTCGTCAAGAAAGCGGGAGAAACGGTGATCGCCGGCGACGGTCAGGTCAGTCTCGGCCAGACGATCATGAAGGGCAACGCCAAGAAAGTGCGCCGTCTGGGCAAGGGCGACGTCATCGCCGGCTTCGCCGGCGCCACGGCCGACGCTTTCACGCTGTTCGAACGGCTGGAATCGAAGCTCGAGCAATATCCCGGACAATTGATGCGCGCCTGCGTCGAACTCGCCAAGGACTGGCGGATGGACCGCTATCTGCGGCGGCTCGAGGCGATGATGCTCGTCGCCGACAAGAGCGTCGGCCTGGTGCTCACCGGCTCCGGCGACGTGCTCGAACCGGAAAGCGCCGGCGAAGGCGCGGTCGCCGCCATCGGCTCGGGCGGAAACTACGCGCTCGCCGCCGGACGCGCCCTGCTCGATTCGCCGCTCGACGCCGAAACCATCGCCCGCCGGGCGATGGTTATCGCTTCAGAAATTTGCGTCTACACCAACCAGAACGTGGTGGTGGAGAAGATATAGGGCAGTCGGTATTCGGCGGTCGGCAGTAAGACACTACGACGGACTACTGCCGACTGCCGACCGCCGACTGCCGTTCCGAAGGAACTCCCCATGGCCGATTTCTCGCCCCGCGAGATCGTTTCCGAACTCGATCGCTTCATCGTCGGGCAAAATGACGCCAAGCGCGCCGTGGCGATTGCGCTGCGCAACCGCTGGCGGCGGCTGCAGCTCGAAGGCCAGATGCGCGAAGAGGTGCTGCCCAAGAACATCCTCATGATCGGCCCGACAGGCTGCGGCAAGACCGAAATCGCGCGGCGTCTGGCGCGTCTCGCCAATGCGCCATTCCTCAAAGTCGAGGCGACGAAATTTACCGAAGTCGGCTATGTCGGCCGCGACGTGGAACAGATCGTGCGCGATCTGATCGAGGTCGCCATCGTGATGGTCAAGGAGCGCCGCCGCAAGGATGTGCAGGCGCGCGCCCAACAGGCGGCCGAAGAGCGCACGCTCGACGCGCTTGTCGGCCCCGCCGCCTCGCCCGGCACGCGCGAAACCTTTCGGCGCCGCCTGCGCGCGGGCGAACTCGACGACAAGGAGATCGAGATCGAGCTCACGCAGTCGGGGCCGTCGATGCCGATGTTCGAATTGCCGAACATGCCGGGCGCGAGCGTCTCCGCCTTTTCGCTCGGCGATATTTTCGGCAAGGCGATGCAGCGTGGCAAGCCGCGCAAACTCTCGGTGAAAGAGGCGCAGGGGCCGCTTGTCGCCGAGGAAAGCGAAAAATTGATCGATCAGGAGGCGAGCGTCCGCGAGGCGATCCACGAGGTCGAGAACAACGGCATCGTCTTCATCGACGAGATGGACAAGATCTGCGCGCGCGAGGGGCGCGGCGGCGCCGACGTCTCGCGAGAAGGCGTGCAGCGCGATCTATTGCCGCTGATCGAGGGCACGACGGTCGCAACGAAACATGGAACGGTGAAAACGGACCACGTGTTGTTCATCGCCTCCGGCGCCTTTCATGTGGCGAAGCCCTCCGACCTCCTGCCAGAATTGCAGGGACGCTTGCCGATTCGCGTCGAACTCGCCTCGCTCAACGAAGACGATTTCCGCCGCATTCTCACCGAAACCGAGGCCTGCCTGACGAAACAATATTCGGCGCTGATGGGGACTGAGGGGGTGACGCTCGAATTTGCGCCCTCCGCCGTCGACGCGATCGCCAGGATCGCCGTGCAGGTGAATACCTCCGTCGAGAATATCGGCGCGCGACGCCTGCAGACGGTGATGGAGCGCGTGCTCGACGACATCAGCTTCTCGGCGTCCGACCGCGCCGGCGACAGGATCGTGATCGACGGCGCCTATGTCGAGGAACACATCGGCGATCTGGCGAAGAACAGGGATTTGAGCCGGTTTATTTTGTGATCACGCCAGATCCTTCATGCGCGCGACCAGCGTCATCGGATGATGGGGACATTCGACAAAGCCATGGCGCAGGTAGAACTGCCGTGCGCGCTCCGAGATGGCGTGTACGAGCACCCCCGCGACGCCGCCGAACTCGGCCGCCTTGCGGCTGCGCAAGATCGCATCCCGCAGAAGCAGCGCGCCGAGCATCTTGCCTTGCTCGCTGCGATCGACCGCGAGCCGGCCGAGGACGAAAACCGGAATCGGGTCGGGCATATTTCGGCGCAGCCGGCTCGGGGCCTTGTTCGAGGCGATGGCGCCGGCCGCCAACGCGTAATAGCCGATGACGCGCGAACCGCGCGGCGCCACGAATGTGCGCGAAGCCCCGCTGACCTGGTTTGCGCGAGCCCGCTGCTTCAACCAGTCGTCAAGCGATGGTTCGCCACTACAGAAATCATCTATCTCATGCGCATCGGTCAGCGCCTCCGGCGCCGAAATCGGCGTCACGTCCGATCCCATGGCGCCTTCATATTCATGAGCTTCCGCAGACGCGCATTTGGCTTCGCCGGCGCGTCAAACAAACGTCGGAACCGATCGAAAGTTTTTTCGTCGACAACGACCAGATTCGTGTCGAGCAGAGTCTCATGGGCTGCGCGGCGCGACGCCTCGACCATGAATTCGGTTCGGGTCTTGCCAACCGCTTTCGCCGCGCGGTCGATGATGTTCCGGTCATCCTGCGCCATGCGGAGGTTCACAAGTCCGCGCGGCGCGGACTTGGTTTGCTTTCGCGCTTGAACCATGATGGACCCCGAGTTCCGTAAAGACATCGCAGTCCACCGGCAATCTGCATCTCGGCAACTATCTCGGCGCGATCGTCAAATTCGTCGAGCTGCAGAAGAGCTTCGATTGCATGTATTGCGTCGTCGACCTGCATGCGATCACCGTGCCGCAGGACCCGATCGCACTGAAGGCGAATACGCGGGAGATCGCCGCCGCTTTCATCGCTTGCGGCATCGACCCCAAAGAGAACATCGTCTTCAATCAGAGCCAGGTGCCGGAGCACGCCGAGCTCGCCTGGGTCCTAAATTGCGTCGCGCGCATCGGCTGGCTCAATCGCATGACGCAGTTCAAGGACAAGGCCGGCAAGGATCGCGAGAACGCCTCCATGGGCCTGCTCGACTATCCGGTGCTGATGGCCGCCGATATTTTGATCTACCGCGCGACGCATGTGCCGGTCGGCGACGACCAGAAACAGCACCTCGAGCTGGCGCGCGACATCGCCCAGAAGTTCAACAATGATTTCTCGGACTCGATCGCGCGCAACGGCTTTGGCGAGGCTTTCTTTCCCTTGCCCGAGCCGCTGATCTCCGGGCCGGCGACGCGGGTGATGAGCCTGCGCGACGGCACGAAGAAAATGTCGAAATCCGACGCCTCCGACTATTCGCGCATCAATCTTTCCGACGACGCCGACCAGATCGCGCAGAAGGTGAAGAAGGCGAAGACCGATCCCGACGCTTTGCCTTCCGAGGAAAAGGGGCTCGAAGGGCGCCCCGAGGCCGACAATCTCGTCGGCATTTACGCCGCGCTCTCGGCGCGCAGCAAGGCGGATGTGCTCGGCGAATTCGGCGGCGCCAATTTCTCGACCTTCAAGAGCGCGCTTGTCGATCTCGCCGTCGCCAAGCTCGCGCCGATCACCGACAGGATGCGCCGCATTCGCGAAGATGAAACCTATGTCGACGGCGTGCTCCGCGACGGCGCGGAACGCGCCCGCGCCATCGCCCGCGAGAATATGAATGCGGTGAAGGACATCGTCGGGTTCTTGCGGTAGGCGGGAACTATACGGAACCCGGTAAATCAGTTCACATGACGCGTCATTCCCGGCGGACCGAAGGTCCGACCGGGAATCCAGAATCAATCCATGAGTGCTGGCCTTTCTCTAGATTCCCGATCGCTCGCTTCGCGAGCGTCGGGAATGACACTGGCGGCGCCATCCGAAGCAGTATTGCTCGTTCCACAACAGCAGTCGTCAGCATTGAGTGGGAGCATTTCCTCTTCGACGAACGGCTTCAAATAAGGACTGATCCCTCGCGAGGTAATCAGGTCGACTTTCCGACCGATCAGCGCCTCAAGCTCTTCCGCAAGCGCCAAAAATTCCGCGAAGCCCCGATCCTCGGCGAGATCGATCAAAATGTCGACGTCGCTCGAAGGCGTTTCCGCTCTTCGCGCCACCGACCCGAAAAGCCTGAGATTCGATGCGCCATGGCGCACCGCCGCGCGCAAGAGATCGGCGCGATTTTCCAGCAATGTGTCGAGCAGCGGCATTTCACACCTCTTCCAAAGGATTATAGCAGATATCTTCTAACCGAGCGTCGGAGGCTTCGGGCCTCCGCTCGCCCAGTCGAGCAATTCGACAGTATGAACGACAGGGAGGCTCATCCCCGACCTGATCTGAACAATGCAACCAATATTGCCCGCGGCGACGATGTCCGGCGCGACGCTCTCGATATTGGCGACTTTTCGCGACCGCAGCGCTTCGGCGAACTTGGGCTGCAGCACATTATAGGTTCCCGCCGAACCGCAGCAGATATGACCCTCCGGAACGGCGACGACGTCAAAGCCCGCCGTGCGAAGCAGCGCGACCGGCTCTTGCGAGATTTTCTGCCCATGTTGCAGGGAACAGGCCGAGTGATAGGCGACCCGAAGTTTCGGCGCGTCGCCCGAGGGCGCAAAGCCGATCTCCTGCAGAATCTCCGTCACGTCTTTCGCGATCGACGAAATATGCGCAGCCTTATCCGCGAGAGTCGGATCGTTGCGGAACATATGGCCATAGTCCTTGACGCTCGTTCCGCATCCCGAGGCGTTGACGACGATATGGTCGAGCCCGCCAGATTCGATTTCGCGCGCCCAGGCCTCGATGTTGGCGCGCGCATAGCGTCGCGACTCATCGACCTTTCCGAGATGATGCGGCAGCGCGCCACAGCAGCCGACGCCTTTCGCCACGACGACCTCGACGCCAAGCCGCGTCAACAGCCTGATCGTCGCCTCATTGATCGACGTGTCGAGCACCGTCTGAACGCAGCCGTTGAGCAGCGCGACACGCTTCCTGCGCGCGCCTTGCGCCGCAAAGACCTGCGGAGCATCGACGCACGAAGGAGACGAAAGCCGCGCCGGCGCCAGCGCGAGCGCCGCCGCGATGCGGCGCGGCAGCATGTGCGCCAGTGGACGCAGCGCCGCTGCAAGGCGAAACAGCGGACGCGCGAGAGCAGGCCGCGGCAAGACGAAAGCGAGCGCGGTGCGCATGGCGCGCTCGTCGAGAGGCCGCGCATAAGTTTTCTCGATATGCGCCCGCGCATGATCGACGAGATGCATATAATGCACGCTCGAAGGACATGTCGTCATGCAGGAGAGGCAGGACAGGCAGCGATCGATATGGCGGGCCGTGCGCGCGTCGGCCGGCCGTTCCTTCTCGAACATTTCCTTGATGAGATAGATGCGGCCGCGCGGGCCGTCGAGTTCGTCGCCGGTGAGAAGATAGGTCGGGCATGTCGCCGTGCAGAAGCCGCAATGCACGCAGGCGCGCAGAATCTTCTCCGATTCCGCCATGTCGGGATCGGCCAGCGCGCGCAGAGAGAAGAACGTCTGGCCATGTCGGGATCGGCCAGCGCGCGCAGAGAGAAGAACGTCTGCATCGCTTCTTTAGAACTCCGCGCGCATTCGGCCGCGCTCCAAAATATGCGCAGGGTCGAAGCTTTCCTTGACGCGACGCGTCAGCGCCGCCACCGCCGCCGGTTGCGGATGAAAGACGTCAATCCTCGCGCGAGTCTCCGCGCTCGCGCGAATAAGCGTCGCATGGCCGCCGCCGACGTCGACCGCGCCGCGTACGACGGCGGCGTGCGCGTCGGGCGCGGACTCCAGGCAGAGCCATATCAATCCGCCGGCCCAGTCGTAAAAATACGCGAGCACGGGCGCGCCGGCGCGGCGAATGCGCTCGACGACGGCAAAACCTTCGGTGGGCGCGACGGAAATGCGCCAGACTTGGCCGATTTCTCCGGCGACGGGCGCGGCGTCGCGCAAGCCTCGCCACAGCGCCTGCGAGTCGCCTTCGCCGAGCGTCTCAAACCGGAGCCCTCCGCTCGCTAATCGCGCAACGAGATCGTCGCGGCGCGCCGCTACGGATATCGCGGGTCCTTCGAGGCGAATCGCGGCCGCGTCGCCGCCATGAGCCAAGGCGGCGCCGGCCGGCAGCATTGCGAGCGACGAGGGCTCGCAGGGCGTCGCCGTAACGCGCCGCAAGAGCGCGAGGCTCTCCGCCTCGTCCGCCCCGATCGCCAGCAGCGTGCATTCGGTCTCGGGCTTGGGAAGCGCCTTGAGCGTCAGCTCCGTAAGGAGCGCGAGCGTGCCATAAGAGCCGCAGACGAGCTTCGAGAGGTCATAGCCGGTGACGTTCTTCATGACGCGGCCGCCGGATTTCACAATCTCGCCTCGCCCGGTGACGCAGCGAAACCCGAGAAGATGGTCGCGCGCCGCGCCCGCCTTGATCCGCCGCGGACCGGAGGCATTCACCGCGATGACTCCGCCGATTGTGGCGCCGCCTGTCTCTGCGCTGAGGAGCAGTCCATAGTCCATCGGCTCGAAAGCGAGCTGTTGCCCATTGCTCTCCAGCAATGCTTCGATTTCGCTCAGACGCGCGCCCGCACGGGCCGAGAGCACGAGTTCGTTTGGCTCATAGAGCGTCACGCCGGAAAGCGCGGCCGTGGAGAGCGTCTGCGCCTGCGGCGCGCAGCGCCCGAGCCGCGACTTGGAGCCGCCGCCGGCGATCGCGCAGGCGACGCCTTTGGCGTTTGCTGCGCAAATCGCCTCAACGGCGTCCGCCTCGTCGCGGAGTTCAAGCGTCGCCGAAGCGCACTGCATTGCTAAAATCTCGGCAGATCGGGAAAGCGCATCGCGCCGCCGGAGACATGCATCATGCCGAGTTCCGCGCAACGATGCAGCGTCGGGAACACCTTGCCCGGATTGAGGCGGCCCGCGGGATCAAAGGCGCATTTGAGCCGCATCTGCTGCGCAAGATCGACGTCGGTAAACATCTCCCCCATCAGATCGCGCTTCTCGACGCCGACGCCATGCTCGCCGGTGAGAACGCCGCCGAGCGAAACACATAGGCGCAAAATGTCGAAGCCGAGCTTCTCCGCGCGTTCGATGTCGCCCTCTTTCGACGCGTCGTAGAGAATGAGCGGATGCAGATTGCCGTCGCCGGCATGAAACACATTGGCGACGCTCAGCCCCTGCTCCTTGGCGAGCCGATCCATGCCGGCGAGCGCTTCCGGCAGCCGCGCCCGCGGAATCGTGCCGTCCATGCAGAGATAGTCGGGCGCGATGCAACTCACTGCCGGAAAGGCGTTCTTGCGCCCGGCCCAGAACTGCAGCCGCTCGGCCTCGCTCGTCGAGGCCCGTATCGACGTCGCCCCTTCTTCCCGCGCGATATTTTCCACCACCCCGACAAGATGGTCGACTTCCGCTTGTGTCCCGTCGAGTTCGACGATGACGAGCGCTTCGGCGTCGAGCGGATAGCCGCAAGGTTGAAAGCGCTCGACCGCGTGAATCGTCGCTCTGTCCATCATTTCCAAACCGCCGGGGATGACGCCGCGCGCGATGATCGCGCTGACGCAGCGCGCCCCTGCCGTCACGCTCGCAAAGCCGAGCAACAGTCCCCGCGCGACAGAGGGCTTCTGAAGCAGTCGCACCGTCACTTCCGTGACGACGCCGAGCAATCCTTCCGAGCCGGTCATCAGGCCGATAAGATCGTACCCCTCGCTGTCGAGATGCTTGCCGCCGAGCCTGATGAGGTCGCCGCCCATCAGCACGACCTCGAGCCCGAGGATATTGTTGGTCGTGAGGCCGTATTTCAGGCAGTGAACGCCGCCGGCGTTCTCGGCGACATTGCCGCCGATCGAACAGGCGATCTGCGACGACGGATCCGGCGCATAGTAGAAGCCGTGCGCTTCAACGGCCTTGGAGATCGCCAGATTTTGAACGCCGGGCTGGACGCGCGCGCAGCGGTTTTCGTAATCGATGTCGAGGATTCGATTGAACTTGGACATGCCGAGAAGAATGCCGTCTATAAGCGGCATGGAGCCGCCGGACAGCGACGTGCCGGCGCCGCGGGGCACGATCTTCACGTTCATCTCGGCGGCGAGCGCCATGATCGCGCGGGTCTGCTCGACGTTCTCCGGCAGCGCGACGACGAGAGGGAGCGCGCGATACATGGTGAAAGCGTCGCATTCATAGGCGCGACGCGCGACCTCGTCGACGATCAGGCTGTCACGAGGCAGAATGGCGCCAAGTCGCGCGATCAATTCGTTGCGTCGCGACATGATTTCCGGCTCAGGCGCCGGCATGAGGAGAGTCATGGGACTCGCGCCTCCGATGCGAGCGAGAGCGCCGCTGAGCGTCGCAGCTCCGTCACCTACGAAGCGTGGACTGTGCTCGGGGCTGCGCTCGTTGGTCCAACCCGTTTAGTTGAGACCCGGATTGCGCGCAAGCCCGCCGAGACCGCCCGTGAGGACCGCATAACCGTTAGAAATGCGCGGATTTTTGGCGCTTTCCATTAATCTGCCTATGCTAAGCAATATTCCATCGCACCCCGTAAGCGGGCCGAAAGGCAATGACCAAAACCATATTGATCGTCGAAGACAACGAGCTAAACATGAAGCTCTTCAACGATCTTCTTGAATCCGACGGTCATGCGACGCTGTGCGCGACAAGCGGCCGCGAAGCGATTTTGTTGGCGCGAAGCCATCGTCCGGATCTCATCCTGATGGATATTCAGTTGCCGGAAATCAGCGGCCTCGACGTCACGCGCATGTTGAAGGCCGACGACGATCTGCGCGCGATTCCCGTCGTGGCGATCACCGCCTTCGCGATGAAGGGCGATGAGGAAAAAATCCTTCAGGGCGGCTGCGAAGCCTATTTGTCGAAACCGATTTCAATTGCGAAATTTCTGGAGACGGTGAATTTCTTTCTTGCCGGACGCCGCTAGCATCGGAAATCATTGATTCCCGATACGTCGCAGTTCTTGATTCCAAAAGTTTAGAGCGCGCTTTGCGCTAAAAACCGGCGTCCGCTTTTTTCGCGAGCCGCGTTCAAGGCAAACCGTTCCGCCGCCGTCGCGCCGGGGTTTCGACGGGCTTGCGGGCGAGGCGCGGCTGAACTATACAGCGCGCAACGGCGGCAAGCCGCGCGGGACCTCCCCCAAGAGGCGTCCGAATGGAAATGGGGCCATAGCTCAGTTGGGAGAGCGCTTCAATGGCATTGAAGAGGTCGTCGGTTCGATTCCGTCTGGCTCCACCAATAAAATCAATAACTCAGTGGCGGCGGTGCGCTGGAGTGTCAGGTTCAGCATCTGCGTGCGGACCTGGGGACGATTTCGACCATAGCGCCCAATAGTTCAAGCGGGCTCCTGCCGATCGAGGCGAGACGCCAGATCGTCGAGAATCGCATCAGTTTCGGCGTCAATGTAATTCTTCGCGTCCTCGGGCTTTAAAGTCGAAGAGCGCGCAGCGATGAACAACGGCCATTCGAGCAAGCTCGTCTAACGGCGGAAACAGCCGGCACGGGCGAAGCTTAGCTCCGCCGGGCCTCGGGGACTATTTTCAATTCGTCGGGATCGGCGGCCAATTTTGCTTCGCCCACGAATTTCTGCATTTCGCCTATGGTTTGTTGCGCGATGCCCGCCACGACGAGTTCGGGAGATTGGGCGGCAAGAGCGACGGCCACCTTTACCTTGCCCATTGCCTCATTGGCGTAGCCTCGCATCTGATCGGCCGAACCGCCTTGAACGATCGCGTCGACCGCAGACGTCACGGCGTCCTTCACCTGGTCAACCGCGCTTTGTGCATTTTCCTGAAGTTCGAGAGCGGCGGCCTGGATCGGCGCGATTGTCGAATCGGCGAGGACTTCGACTGCCTGCTTCATCTCTTCGATTGTTGGGCCAACGACATTTGTCACTATTTCCGTACCAGACATTGCCTTGGTCTCCACTGCGAGGCGCCAGCAATCTGAGGCAACGGCGCGCGCCTAACGCTCAAACTCGAACCGCTATCGCCGAGTTCCGTATGCGCAAGCGCGCAACTGCCATGCTGGAGCGCGGCCCAAAGGCAGCGTGATCCAAGCTTACGTCGTGTTGACGCCGCAGCGCATGTAATGAGGAACGGCTAGCGGCAGAGTCGGCGGATGCGCTTACGAGTTCGCCTTTCGATCGCGCGATCGGCGTTTGAAACAGCGGGCTTTCGATCTCCTCGAAGGGAAACGGCAGCGTTTCGTAGCGGTTGAAATAGAGCGAAGAATTCTCCCCCCAAAAGGGGCCGAGAATATCCTCCTTAAGCCTGCGCAAAATCAGATCGATCGCCGCGACCTGCGTCCATGGCCAGTCATAGGTCCATGCCGCGATGATCCCCTGGGGACGCAACGCGCGCCGCGCATTCTCGTAAAATTTCGGCAGGTCGAACCAATGGATCGAACAGGCGCAGGCGATGAGATCGACCTCTTGGCGCAGGCCGAGATCGTCTTCCGCCCGCGCGATACGATCGTCGATATTGGGCGCTTTCGGCGCGAGCGCCAGCTGGCGCCGGTCCTCATCCGTCGCGAGCACGCGTGCGAAATGGCGCGACAGTCCGACCGCCGCCTGCCCGCTCCCCGACCCGCAATCCCAGGCGAAGCGGTTCTCTTTCACGACGCCCGCCAGCCAGGCGAAAAGCGCGTCAGGATAATGCGGGCGAAAGGCGCGATAATCGTCGGCATTGTCGCCGAACACCATCGTCTGGCGCGCGTCCATTCGCAGCCCTACGTCGTCTCGAACAGGCCTCGGGGGCCGAGACCTTGCCGCGCCAGCCAACGCGCGGTCACGCGATCATGCCATGGCGTGAGGCTTTCCGCGCCATGGAAGCCCATATGCCCGCCGCCTTGCGTCAACACAGGTTGAATCGCCGGCAGAGTCGACCAGTCGATCGTCGTATAGCATTCCGCCGGAATCCAGGGATCGTCGAGCGCATGCAGGATCAGCGTCGGCAGCGCGACGCCGGCGAAGAAATTCTTCGCGGCGTTGGCCTCATAATACTCCTGCGCGCCCCGATAGCCGAAATGCGGCGCGACGAAGAGGTCGTCGAGTGGTGAGCGCGGCGCCCGGCGCCAGCGCCTCGCGTTTCATCTGATCGAGCATGTAGCGATGATAGGCGAAATTGCGCGGCGCCATCATCCGGGCGCAGGTCGCGGCGAGGTCGATCGGCGTCGACACCGCGACGGCGGCGCGCACGGGTAGAGAATGGCCGCCCTCGCCGGCGAATTTCAGCACGAGATTGCCGCCGAGCGAATTGCCGATCAGCACGATTCCGTTGCGCATGAGGTCGGCGGGAAGGCCGCGCAGCGCCGCGGCGAGGTCATCGGTCTTGCCGGCGTGATAGCGGCCGCCCGAGGTCGGGCGCGACGGCGCGGCGCCGCGCAGATTGAGCCGCAGGACCGGCCAGCCCTGGCCGACGAGATAGCGCGCCGTGGCGACGCCGTGCAGGCTCGATTCGGAGCCGGCGAGCCCATGCGCCAGAACGATGAGCGGCGCGTCCGT
>JACOWC010000157.1 GCA_016177005.1 Methylocystis sp. | reverse complement strand
CGAATCGCCGTTTCATCGATCATGCCGCCGTGATAAATCAACCCATGGCTGCAAGGAATCCCCACGCCAAAGCGATTCAATTATTTTGCGGCATCGCCTTAGACGCGCTTTAGGCGCATTCCCATCGTCAATCAGGATCAAGCAATGCACAGCTCGTTCGCGCGCGCCCCGAGTAAGGAATTCCTAATGCCGTGGAGCCCGCGACGCGGGCGTCTCGAGACGCGCCTTTCAAACGCTCCTCAGCATGAGGGCGACGCATTGCGTCGCACGATTTTAGGAGGGGCAGCCGCGCTGGCGGCTCTACTCGGCAATCGCGTCGGTTTGGCCGCGAAAACCTCACGCCCTTCGATGTCTCGCTCGCCGTCATCGGCACGGGACTTCTGTGGGTCGGCTGGTTCGGCTTTAACGGCGGCTCGGCGCTGGCCGCCAATTCTTGCGCGGTCTTCGCCAGTGTCGCGACGCATCTCGCCGCCTGCGCCGGCGCGCTGGTGTGGAGCGGGTTGGAATGGCTCCAGCGCGGCAAGCCGTCGGTGCTCGGCGTCGTCTCGGGCGCCGTCGCCGGCCTTGGCGCGATCACGCCGGCCTCGGGCTATGTTCTGCCCTGGCAAGGCGTCGTCATCGGGCTGATCGCCGGCGCCGTCTGCTATTGGTTCTGCACCGTCGCGAAATACAGGTTTCGCCACGACGATACGCTCTACGTTTTCGGCGTGCATGGCGTCGGCGGCATTTTGGGCGCGCTGCTCGCCAGCGTGTTCGCGACGCGCGCGATCACCGCTTCTGGGGGCGATCCCGGCGTCGCCGGCCTGGAAGGCGACCCGCATCAGCTTCTCGTGCAGGCGATCGGCGTTCTTGTCACCATCGTCTGGAGCGTCGTCGGCACCTTGGCGGCGCTCAAAATCGTCTCGCTGTTCACATCGCTGCGCGTCAACGCCGACGACGAGCGCGAGGGCCTCGACATCGCCCTGCATGGCGAAGCGCTGCATCAGTGAACTTCACAGACTCACCGCCTTTTCCGCGCCGGCGCGTCTCGCCGCTTTGGCGAGGCGCCCGTCGAAGCTGGCGAAGCCATCGCAATCGCCGGCTTGCGCAAGATGGAGCGCGTCGGCGAAATCCATTCCTCGCTCAGCCCAGGCGAGAGCCTTCGCCAAAGCCGGCGGATCCTGGATCACCACATTGCGCAGACCGGCGAATGCGCGCAAAGCGACGACGAGACGGGCCGGCTGAAATCCGTAAGCGCTTCGCAACACCCATTCGGTTTCGAGCAGCACGGTCAGCGCGACGAAGATCGTTTCCCGCTCGAAAAGCTCTTTCGCCTTCGCCGACTCTTGCGGATGGTCTCCGGTCAACAGACGAACGACGACATTCGTATCAACCGCCAGCATTGCGGCGCTTCGCTTCGGCAAGAAGGCTTGCGTCCATTTCTTCGACGGATTTCGGCGGCCCGGCGTAGGAGAGCATGCCGAAGACGTCTTCGAGCTTCGTCGGCGCAAAAAGGGAAGCTTCTTTGAGCAAGACTCCTTCCGCAGTCTCCTCGATCGTCAAGGACGCCCCCGACTCCCAATTTCGCCGCTGGCGGATCGATTTGGGGAGCACGACCTGTCCCTTTGTCGAGAGCCGAACTCTTCTTTTGTCCGCGCCGCCCATCACAAGCCTTTGACCCTAGAAAGTAAGACAAGGTAAGAATAGGTGATTTTGGCGCGGGCGCAAGCGGCGCCGCCGTACCGGTATAACAATACCTTATTCGGGAGTTGCCTGAGATAACAAGACCGTTCAAACGGAATTCCCATCCATGTTTGGCAAGACCTATTCGGCGAAACCCGCCGACATCGAAAAGAAGTGGGTGCTGATCGACGCCTCCGGGCTCGTCGTCGGCCGCCTCGCCTCGCTCATCGCGCTGCGCCTGCGCGGTAAGCACAAGGCGAGCTTCACGCCCCATATGGACGACGGCGACAACATCATCGTCATCAACGCCGAAAAGGTGGTTCTGACCGGCCGCAAGCGCGACCAGAAGGTCTATCACCACCACACCGGCTTTCCTGGCGGCATCAAGGAACGCTCGGCGAAGTTCATTCTCGAGGGGCGCTTCCCCGAGCGCATTCTCGAAAAGGCCGTGCAGCGCATGCTGCCGCGCGGACCCCTGGGCCGCAAGCAGCTCGGCAATCTGCGCGTCTATAAGGGCGCCGAACACCCGCATGAGGCGCAGAGCCCGCAGACGCTCGACGTCGCCGCCCTGAACGCCAAGAACAGCCGGAGCGCCTGACCATGGCCGAGACCACTCTTTCCTCGCTTTCCGATCTGCAGTCGAGCGTCGCCCCGGCGCCGGAAGCGCCGCGCTATGTGCAAAAGCTCGACAAGCAGGGACGCGCCTACGCCACCGGCAAGCGCAAGAACGCCGTCGCGCGCGTCTGGGTGAAGCCCGGCGCCGGCAAGATCACCGTCAACGGCCGCGACATCGAGGCCTATTTCGCGCGTCCCGTGCTGCGGATGATCCTCGCGCAGCCGCTGGTCGTCGCCAAGCGCACCGGTCAATACGACCTCGTCGTTTCGGTCGCTGGCGGCGGACTGTCGGGACAGGCCGGCGCGGTGCGTCACGGCCTCGCCAAGGCGCTGACCAATTACGAGCCGGAGCTGCGTCCCGCGCTCAAGAAGGAAGGCTTTCTCACGCGCGACTCCCGCGTCGTCGAGCGCAAGAAATACGGCAAGCGCAAAGCCCGCCGCAGCTTCCAGTTCTCGAAGCGCTAACCGATGATCGACTGCGGTTAAGCATAAAGGGCGTCCTAAAAGTCGCCATTTGTGCCGAGCTGGCAGAAATCCTCGATTTCCGCTACACTATATTCGTTGGCGTACGCTCGAAATCGATTCGAGGCTCATAATCATTCTGGGAGAAGCTGTAATGCCTCCGCTCTTACCTATTGGCATTAGAGCAAGTTCCGAAAAAGTTGACAAACTTTTTCGATCAGAACTTGCTCCAGTTCATTCATTTGGCGCGATTTCTTATCGATCGGACGATTCCGTCCGATCGGAAAGCGCGCTAGACTAGCAGCCTGTCGGACTTGAGCCACGAAAATCTATAACACACTGATATTACTTGGTAATCACTTCGAAGCAAATGCTATGAACTCCAATAAAAACAACGATGCCACAACTAAGTCCGACAGGCTGCTAGTCTGCACATTGGACAAGTTTGTCGAGGATTGCGCCAGCGCGGTTGGGCAGGAGAAAAGTGTCCCGATGACATCGACTGGCGACTCGTGGATCACGAGCTAACATACCGCGCTCTCATGTTGCCGAACGAAGTCGCAGCGGCTGCAAACGCAACCATTTTCATAGCGGAAGTTGCCTCGACTGAACACGACCCTCAGCATCTGAACACGGTAACCAAGCATTATACGCCGCTCGGCATCGAAGCTGCCGACCTCGCGCGGACAGTTCGGAGAAAGTACAAACTGCCAGAAAAAACGAAGGGCGATTGGGACCCGGAGCAAATTCTGAGGGTGAACGACAAACAGATGCTGTCCTGACGGGAGGATCGCGCCATGGTGGATATGCTTCGGCCTCACGTCTCATTTGCTGCGCGAATAGTCGGACGATCCGCACCGCGAAGATAAGGAAAAGCGCCAGCTTTCTATCCAGAAAAGATCACAGTCCGCCAAGGCACACATATTTGATCTCGATATAGTCATCGACGCCGTAGCGCGACCCTTCGCGTCCGAGGCCCGAATGTTTCACGCCGCCGAAGGGCGCTGCTTCGGTTGAGATTAAAGTCTCGTTGACGCCGACCATGCCGAATTCCAACTGTTCGGCGACGCGGATGACGCGCGCGACATCCCGACTGTAGAAATAAGCGGCGAGGCCGTAAGGCGTGGCGTTGGCGAGGCGCACCGCTTCGGCTTCCGTTTCAAACGAGATGAGCGGCGCGACCGGACCGAAGGTCTCCTCATTGAAGATGAGCGCGTCGGCCGGCACATTCGCGAGAACGGTCGGCTGAAAGAAAGCGCCGCCGAGCGCATGGCGGGCGCCGCCAGTGAGAATCTTGGCGCCATGGGCGATGGCGTCGGCGACGTGACGCTCGACCTTTTCGACCGCCGCCTCTTCGATCAGCGGCCCGATCGCGACGCCCTCCTCCGTCCCTTCGCCGACTTTCAGCGCGCCGGCCGCCGCCGCGAGCTTTTCGGCGAAGGCGTCGATGATCGAGGCGTGAACCAGGATGCGGTTCGCCGAAACGCAGGTCTGTCCGCTGTTGCGATATTTGGTGGCGATTGCGCCCTCGACGGCGCGATCGAGATCGGCGTCCGCAAAGACGATGAGCGGCGCATTGCCGCCAAGCTCCATCGAGCATTTCTGAATGTTCTCGGCCGCCTGCCGCAGCAAAATCCTGCCGACCTCGGTCGAGCCGGTGAAGGTCAGCTTGCGCACGAGAGGATTGCTGGTGAATTCGAGCCCCACCGGCGCCGGGTCTTTCGCCGTCACGACATTGATCACGCCTGAGGGCACGCCGGCGCGCTCGGCGAGTTCGGCGAGCGCGAGCGCAGAAAAGGGCGCGCCGTCCCTCCTCCGCAAACCACTCGATGAAGCTCGCGGCATAGGCGATTTCGCCGCGCGCCTCGGCAAGCGGCTTGCCCATTTCCGCGGTAATGATTCGCGCCAGCCGCTCCTGATCGGCCATGATCAACTCGAACCAGCGGCGCATGATATGCGCTCGCTCCTTGGCGGCGCGGTCACGCCAGCCCGGCAGCGCCCGCGCGCAGGACTCGATCGCGCGGCGCGTCTCCACGACGCCCATGTCGGGAACTTGGCCAAGGATCGCGCCAGTCGCCGGATTAGCAACGTCGAAGGATGCGCCGTTGACTGCGCCGACCCAGGCGCCGTCGATGAAGCCCTGCTCGCGAAGCCCGAGGTTGATTTGACTCATATTTTGATGTCCTCTGGCGCGCTCGTCGCGCTTTTTGATAAATAGGCCAAAGCGGCGCGACGGTCCGTAAAGGGCCGCCCGCGAACCCGCTAAAAACCGACATAATTGCGGCTCATGGGCTAGCGGCCGGCCGCGCCCTCCTCCGCCTGAGGTCACTTTTGGCTCAATCCAAGATCGTCGATCTAACGCGCATTCGTCTGTCCCGCCGCTCCGTCATCGGCGCCGGCGCCGCCGCCCTGATCGCCCCGCGCGTTCTGGCCAAGGCCGCAGCGCCCGCCGCCTCAAACCGCTTCGGTCCTCTCGCCCAGGGCGACATCGAGAGCCACGGCCTTTCGGTTTTCGGCGATCTCGGCGAGCCGGCCGACTTCAAACATTTCGGCTACGTCAATCCGAAAGCCCCGAAAGGGGGAACCCTGGCGCTGTCGCCGGCAAGCCCCACCTACGACAGTTTCAACGCCTATATTCTGCGCGGCAATCCGGCGACCGGCATGTCGCTCGTCTTCGACAGCCTGATGAACCAGAGCCTCGACGAACGCGACGCTTATTACGGCCTTGTCGCCAAGAAGGTGCGCATCTCGCCGGACAAGCTCACCTACGCTTTCCTCCTGCGCAAAGAGGCGCGGTTCCACGATGGTTCGCCGCTCACGGCGCATGACGCGGCCTTTTCGCTCAACATCCTCAAAAGCAAGGGTCATCCTGTCATCAGCCAGATGCTGCGCGATCTGGAAAGCGCGGAAGCGGAGGCGGACGACGTTCTCGTCGTGCGCTTCGCGCCGGGCCGCACGCGCGATTTGCCGCTCAGCGTGGTCGGGCAGCCAATCTTTTCGCGCGCCTATTACAAGGACCGTGATTTTGAAGAGACGACTTTGGAGCCGCCGCTCGGCTCGGGGCCATACAAGGTCGACGGCTTCGAGCAAGGCCGCTACATCGCCTATCATCGCAATCTGGACTATTGGGCGAAAGACCTGCCGATAACCACCGGCCAGGGCAATTTCGACGTCATCCGCTTCGAATATTTCGGCGACAGCCAAGTGGCTTTCGAAGCGTTCAAGGCCGGCGCGTTCACGGAGCGAGAGGAAAACATCGCCCGCGTCTGGGCGACCGGCTATGACTTTCCCGCCTTCAAGGACGGGCGCGTCAAGCGAACGACGACGCCCAACAACAATATTCCGCAGATCCAGGGATGGTTCTTCAACACGCGCCGCAAAATTTTCAAGGATCCGCGCGTGCGTGAAGCAATCGGCTACGCCTTCGATTACGAATGGACGAGCCGCAACCTGATGTATGACGCCTATAAGCGCATCTCCTCCTATTTTGAGAATTCGGAGCTCGAAGCGAAGGGCCTGCCGAGCGAACAGGAAAAGGCGCTGCTCGAGCCCTATCGCGCCGATCTGCCGGCGGAAGTATTCGGCGAACCTCTTGTCTCGCCGGTGTCTGACGGCACGGGACAGGACCGCGTTCTGCTCAAGAAAGCGAATGATCTCTTCATTGCGGCGGGCTGCGCGCGCAAGGACGGAACCTTACGACTGCCCGACGGGACGCCGCTTGAATTCGAGTTTCTCGACAATTCCAATGTCTTCGAGCGGCACACGCAGCCCTTCGTCAAGAATTTGAAGCTCCTCGGGATAACCGCCCGTATCCGCATCGTCGACGCCGCTCAATACAAGAAGCGCTTGGAGGACTTCGACTTCGATATCGTGCACGACGTGCTGATGATGAGCTGGAATCCGGGAGAAGAACTTCGCGCCTATTTCAGCTCGAAGACCGCCAACGTCCCCGGTTCGCGCAATCTGCCGGGCGTCGCCAATCCCGCGATCGACGCGCTGGTCGAGAAGGCGCTTCAGGCGCAAACGCGCGAAGAGCTGGTGACTTGCTGCCGCGCGCTCGATCGCGCCTTACGGTCGCAGCGCTACTGGATTCCGCACTGGTACAATCCCGTGCATCGCTTCGCCTATTGGGACCTGTTCGGCCGGCCCGAACGGGCGCCGAAGTTCGACACCGGCGTGTTGTGGACCTGGTGGTGGGACGAGGAGAAGGCGCGCAAGATCAACTTTACGGGACGCTGAGCGCATGGGAGCCTATATCGCCCGCCGCGTGCTGCTGATGATCCCGACGATCCTCGGCATCATGCTGATCTCCTTCGCCATCGTGCAATTCGCGCCGGGCGGTCCGGTCGAGCGCATCATCGCGCAGCTGCAAGGCTTCGACGTCGGCGCAACCGGACGCTTTTCCGGCGGCGGGAGCGACGTCGGACAGGGCGGTGCGAGCCAGACCGGCACGATGGCCGCGGAAACCGCCTCAAAATATCGCGGGGCTCAAGGGCTCGACCCGAAGTTCATTGCGGAACTCGAAAAGCAGTTCGGCTTCGACAAGCCGGCCTGGCAACGGTTCCTGCTGATGGTGAAAAATTACGCGATGTTCGATTTTGGCCGAAGCTATTTTCGCGACGAAAGCGTCATCAAGCTCATCGGCGAGAAGCTCCCGGTCTCGATTTCGCTCGGTCTGTGGATGACGCTTCTCTCTTATTCGATTTCAATTCCGCTCGGCATCGCCAAGGCCGTTCGCGACGGCACGAAATTCGACATGTGGACGTCGAACGCCGTCATCATCGGCTACGCGATTCCGAGTTTTCTTTTTGCCATGCTGCTGATCGTGCTCTTTGCCGGCGGCTCGTTCTGGCAAATCTTCCCGCTGCGCGGCCTCACCTCGGACGATTTCTGGCAACTGTCTTTGTTCGGCAAAGTGAAAGATTATCTCTGGCATATCGTTCTGCCGGTCACGGCGATGATGCTCGGAGCCTTCGCGACCCAGACCTTTCTGACCAAGAACTCTTTCCTCGACGAAATCCGCAAGCAATATGTGCAGACGGCGCGCATGAAGGGCCTCACCGAGCGGCGCGTGCTGTACGGCCATGTGTTTCGCAACGCCATGCTGATCGTCATCGCCGGCTTCCCGGGCGCATTCGTTCACGCATTCCTGACCGGCTCGGTGCTGATCGAAACGATCTTCTCGCTTGACGGACTTGGCTATCTCTCCTTCGAGAGCATCGTCAACCGCGACTATCCGGTGGTCTTCGCCAATCTTTATATCTTCGCGCTGCTCGGTCTCGTGGTGAATCTCATTTCCGATCTCACCTACACGTGGATCGATCCGCGCATTGATTTCGAAACGCGCGAGGTGTGACAGTGAGCGCGGCGACAGACATTAAACCTGCTCTCGCTCCGCCGATTCATCGGGAGGGCTGGCTGCGGTTGACGCCGCTCGACCGACGCCGCCTCGAAAGTTTCAAGGCGAACAAGCGCGGCTATTGGTCGTTCTGGGTCTTCATGACGCTGTTCATCATGGCGCTCGGCTCGAACTTCCTGGCGAACGACCGGCCCATTCTGGCGTGGTACAAGGGCCAATTGCTGTTCCCCGCCTTCGTGTCTTATCCGGAAGAAAAATTCGGCGGCTTTCTCGCGCGCACCGATTATCGCGATCCCGTCATCGCCGACGAGATCAAGGCGAATGGCTGGATGCTTTGGCCCCCGGTCCGCTTTTCCTATGACACGCATAATCTGGAGCTGCCGACTCCGGCGCCCTCGCCGCCGACCTGGATGCTGACGCAGAAGCAATGCGAGATCGCGGCGGCCAAGGGCCTGCGGCCGGGCCAGCCCAATCGCGGCTGCGCCGCGCTCGAATATAATTGGCTCGGCACCGACGACCAGGGCCGCGACGTGGTCGCGCGGCTGCTTTACGGATTTCGAATCTCGGTGCTGTTCGGCCTGATCCTGGCGACGATCTCCTCGATCGTCGGCGTCGCCGCCGGCGCGATACAGGGCTATTTCGGCGGCCGCGTCGACCTTGTGTTCCAGCGCTTCATCGAAGTCTGGTCGTCGCTGCCGCAACTCTACCTGCTCATCATCATTTCGTCGTTCCTGACGCCCGGCTTTTTCGTGCTTCTCGGCATCTTGCTGCTGTTCTCATGGGTGTCGCTGGTGCATGTCGTTCGCGCCGAATTCCTACGCGCGCGCAATTTCGAATATGTCAACGCCGCGCGGGCGCTCGGGCTCAGCAATCTCAGCATCATCGTCAAGCATCTCTTGCCCAACGCCACGGTGGCGACGCTGACCTTTCTTCCCTTCATTCTCAATTCGTCGATCACGACGCTCACGGCGCTGGATTTTCTTGGATTTGGCCTGCCGCCTGGCTCGCCCTCGCTCGGCGAACTGCTGCTGCAGGGAAAATCCAATCTTCAGGCGCCTTGGCTGGGACTGACCGGCTTCGCGATCATCGCGCTGATGTTGTCGCTTCTGGTCTTTGTCGGCGAGGCGGTCCGCGACGCCTTCGACCCGAGGAAGAATTTCCGGTGACGGCGTGCTATGATGTTGCTGGAGCGAGACAGATGAACAAGGTCGTACGCGAACATTACCCGGCGGCGAAACTTCCCAAAGAACTGAGGGAGGGCATTGATCCCGGCGCCACTGTGACGATAACCGTCGAGATGGAAGCCCATCCTGAGAAGATTCTCTCTCTGGAGGAAATGTTTGCGCTTCGGCGCGACGTGTTTGCGTCACCACGCGAGATCGACGAATACGTGAACGCGATGAGAGACGAGTGGGGCCGCTAGCTCAAGTGCGCGTTCCGCTCGTCTATATCGATACAAACGTATTTATCATCGGCTTCGAGTCGCCCTTCGAGACGGCAAAGCCGGTCCAGGACCTCCTTGTCGCTCTACGTGAGCAGCCGCTTTCCGCCGTGACGAGCGAACTCACTCTCGCGGAGTTGCTGGCGCCGAATCTCAGCCCCAAGGCTTTGGCGCCTGACGAAAGGCGGCGTCTATATCTCGATCTTCTGATTTGGAGTAATCTTATCGAACTCAAACCGGTGACTCGAGAAATCCTGATCGAGACAGCCGACTTGCGGCAAGCGACGCCCTGCAAACTCCCGGATGCAGTCCATGTTGCGACCGCCGTTCACGCCAAGTGCGGACTTTTCCTATCGAGGGACAAGAGAATGCGACTGCCCGCGGGCATGATGCAGATTCCGCCCGATCGCTCCGGCATTGATCATCTTATGGCGGCTTGGTCGCAATGAAATGAGTGTGACGCCGACAATGTCTCCTTCCCTCCTCGACGTTCGCAATCTCTCGGTCTCCTTTCTGCAAGGCGGACGCGAGACAAAAGCCGTCGATCGCGTCTCCTTCTCTCTCGAGCGCGGCAAGACTCTGGCGCTCGTCGGCGAATCGGGCTCCGGCAAGTCGATCAGCGCGCTGTCGATCGTGCGTCTGCTTCCGCCCGGCGCGATCGCGTCCGGCGAAGCGTTGTTCGACGGCAAGGACATGCTTGCGATCGACGACAATCGGCTGCGCGCCGTCCGCGGCGCGCGCATCACCATGGTGTTCCAGGAGCCGATGACGTCGCTCAATCCGCTGCACACGATCGAGCGGCAGATCGCCGAGATTCTCGAACTGCACGGCATGCGCGGCGAAGACGCCGTTCGCAAGCGGGTCGTCGAGCTTCTCGGAGAAGTCGGCATCCCGGATCCTCAGGCGCGGCTTAACGCCTATTCGCATCAGCTCTCCGGCGGCCAACGCCAGCGCGTCATGATCGCCATGGCGCTCGCCAACAAGCCCGATCTGCTCATCGCCGACGAGCCGACAACCGCGCTCGACGTCACCGTGCAGGCACAAATTCTTGCGCTTCTGGAACGGCTTCAACAGACCTACGGCATGGCGATGCTGTTCATCACGCACGACCTCGGGCTCGTGCGCCGTTTCGCCGATACGGTCTGCGTCATGCAGAAGGGCCGCATCGTCGAACAGGGCGATGTCGAGACGGTCTTCTCGTCGCCCCAACATCCCTACACCAAGGCGCTGCTCACGGCGGAGCCGAAGGGCGCGCCGATTGTTGAAAACAGCGAAGCGCCGATCGTCGCCTCTGCTGACGCGTTGCGCGTCTGGTTTCCGATCCGGCGCGGGTTCATGCGCAGAACGGTTGGATATGTGAAGGCCGTAGACGGCGTCACCGTCGCGGTGCGCGAAGGCGCCACCGTCGGCGTGGTCGGCGAATCCGGCTCCGGCAAGACGACGCTGGCGCTGGCGATGCTGCGGCTCATCCGCTCGGAAGGGCCGATCGTTTTCTTAGGCCAGCGCATCGACGGCAAAAACGTCGACGCCATGCGTCCGCTTCGCCGCGACATGCAGATCGTCTTTCAAGACCCTTACGGCTCTCTCTCGCCGCGCATGTCGGTGGCGGAAATCGTCGCCGAAGGGCTCACCGTCCAACGGCCCGAACTCAACCTTGACCAGCGCCGCGAAATCGTTGCGCGCGCCTTGCAGGAAACCGGGCTCGATCCATCGACGATGGATCGCTATCCGCACGAATTTTCCGGCGGCCAGCGGCAGCGGATCGCCATCGCGCGCGCCATCGTGCTCGAGCCGAAATTCGTCGTTCTCGACGAGCCGACGTCGGCGCTCGACATGTCCGTGCAGGCGCAGATCATCGATCTGTTGCGCGATCTCCAGCGTCGCCGCGCGCTCGCCTATCTCTTCATCAGCCACGATCTGCGGGTCGTGAAGGCGCTCGCCGCCCATCTCATCGTCATGCGTTACGGCAAGGTGGTCGAGGAAGGGCCGGCGAGCCAGGTGTTTTCCGAGCCCAAGAGCGACTATACCCGCGCGCTCTTCGCAGCGGCCTTTCGCAACGAGGCGGAACCCATTCCGGGCAATTCAGTCAACGGAAAATGATCCCGGAATTGCCGAGGCGTCGTTTGAACTTGCGCCTGCTCGCGCAGGGTCGCGGAAGGCGACGACTGTGACGCTCTGCGTCAAGACGACTTCATCGCGCTGATTATAGGTCGCCATATCCATCGAAACGAAGCCGCGATCAGCATGGCGGCGCGGATGAACGATCCGCGTGACCTCGGCTTCAACTCTCAATGAATCGCCGGGCCGCACCGGCCGTTTCCAGGCGATATCCGCCTCAACGCCCACCAGCCCGCCAGCAAAGGGCGGGTCGGCTGAGTCGATGAGGAGCCTTACGCTCAGCGCGCCGGTTTGCCAGCCGCTGGCGACAAGGCCGCCGAACATGCTGTCCTTGGCGGCCTCTTCGTCGAGATGGAAATACTGCGGATCATTGTCGCGCGCGAAACGGATGATGTCCTGCGCGCTGATTGTGACGCTCGTTGAACGAAGACGATGCCCGACGCGAATATCTTCCAGGTAAAGCCTTTTCGTCATGCCGAAACATCTTTCGCCAAGCGCTTCACGCTCGTGATCCGTCCCGCTCCCGCCGCCTCATTGCGCGCGCGCACGACGTCAAGCGGCTCGCTCGTGACTTGCATATGGGTGGCGTTGGCGTGAAGCAACGTCGCGGCGTCGCGCATGACGCCGACATGGCCCTTCCAGAAGACGATGTCGCCGCGCATCAGCGGCGCGCCGGAATCGAGCGGCGCGCCGAGCGCGGCTTCCTGCATATCCGTGTCGCGCGGCGCCTTGATCCCCGCCATCAGCAGTGAGACTTGCACGAGCCCCGAGCAATCGACGCCGAGCCATGATTTGCCGCCCCAAAGATAGGGCGCGCCAATCAGCGTCTCGGCCAGGGCGACGAAGTCGGGCGCCTTGACGGCGCGCGTGACGAGATGTTTGCGGAAGATAAATCCGAGCTCCGGCGTCGCGCAAAAACCGTCGCGCTCTTCGACGATCGCGACGTCGGCGCCAAGCGGCAGGGCGTTGAGCGGCGGCAATTTGATGTTCGGACCCGGATAAATAAAGGTCCGCGGAACGCACACCCGATGCGTCGGCGCGCTCAATTCGCGCCACAAGGTATTGGCCGCGATCCAGCCGACATAATTGTCGCGCGCAAGCTGCGCCCAGGCCCAGCCTTCCTCCTCGTCATAGACGGTGACGCGTTCGCCGTAGAGCGCCTGGGTGTCGACGGCGGCGTCCGGGCGCGGATCGCGCCGAAGGTCGACGACGCAGTCCCTGACCTCCATCGCAACGCCTTCGACATAACGGTCGGCGGTCACGCGGCCCTTGAGATAGGCCGCAGCGATTTCGGGGCGCGCGGGCGTCAGCCGCCGGTCGAAATTCTCGCTCACGAATTCGCTTTCCTTTGCTGGGCGCGCGCCTCGATCAATTCATAAAGGAGGCGCGCCGATTGCACGTCTCCGCCTTCCGGACGGCCGGGCTTCGTCGACGGGTTCCAGCAATAGACGTCGAAATGCGCCCAGCGATTGGGGTCGGCGACGAAGCGCCTCAGGAACAGCGCGGCGGTGATCGATCCGGCGAAAGGGCCGCTCGTGACGTTGACGAGATCGGAGATTTTGCCGTCGAGACCGCTGTCGTAATTATCCCACAAAGGCATTCGCCACACCGGATCGTTCACGGCCGCGGCCTTTGCGGCGATTTCGGCGGCCAGCCCGTCATCGCCGGTATAGAACGGCGGAATTTCCGGACCGAGCGCAACCCGCGCGGCGCCGGTCAGGGTGGCGAAATCGAACAGCAGATCCGGCGTGGTTTCGCTCGCATAGGCGAGCGCATCGGCGAGAATGAGCCTGCCCTCGGCGTCGGTGTTGCCGATTTCGACGCTCAGCCCTTTGCGGCTGCGGTAAATGTCGCTCGTTCGAAACGACGAAGCCGAGACCGAATTTTCGACGATCGGCAAGAGAACGCGCAGACGGATCGGCGTTTCGCCGTCGAGCAGCATCGCCGCAAGCGACAGCGCCGTCGCCGCGCCGCCCATGTCCTTCTTCATCAGCGCCATCGCGCTCGAAGGCTTGATGTCGAGCCCGCCGGTGTCGAAACAAACGCCTTTGCCGACAAGCGTGACGCTCAGACCGTCCTCAGGTCCATGCTCGAATTCGACGAGCCTCGGCGCCTGGGCGGCGGCGCGCCCGACGGCGTGAATCAAGGGAAAGTTTTCCGCAAGCAACGCCTCGCCGACAATGACGCGGCTCTTGGCGCCATGTTTTGCGCCGAGAGCGAGCGCCGCTTCGGCGAGCGCCTCGGGCCCCAATTCATTGGTCGGCGCATTGACGAGATCGCGCCCCAGGGCGACAGCGTCGGCGATCCGTTCGATGCGCGCCCGGTCGACGCCCTGTGGCGCGCA
>JACOWC010000156.1 GCA_016177005.1 Methylocystis sp. | reverse complement strand
TCGTTCGGACTCGTGATCGCCGCGGCGATTGCGATCATCAGCGCGCTGCCGATTCGCCACGAGGAGCCGCCTCATTTCTGGGGGCTCGCCGCAGCGCTCGGCTTCGTCGCCGCGGCGGTCCTCGCCCCGGCCAAATTGCGTCCGCTCAACCGGCTTTGGTTCAAGCTTGGCTTGGCACTGCACAAGATCACCAACCCGATCATCATGGGCGCGCTGTTCTTTGGCGTGATCCTCCCGATTGCGGCGCTTTTTCGTTTGCGCCGCGCCGATCCGCTCAAACTTTCGTTCGACAGGAGCGCGACGTCCTACTGGTCGATGCGCGATACGGCCGAGGCGGCGAGCGACATGAGCAAGCAGTTCTAAAGGAGAGAGATAAATGAGTTTTCTGCTCGAGCTTTGGGACTATCTGAAGACCAGAAAGAAATACTGGATGGCGCCGGTGCTGGTCATCATGCTGCTGATCGGCGCGTTGATCGTTCTGCAAGGCACCGCGGTCGCTCCGTTCATCTACACGCTCTTCTAGATTGAGATGCGGATACTCGGCATCTCCGCCTACTACCACGACAGCGCAGCCGCCGTGGTGGAGGATGGCGAAATTATCGCCGCCGCTCAGGAAGAACGGTTCTCGCGCAAGAAGCACGACTCCCGCTTTCCGCGTCACGCGATCGACTATTGTCTTGACGCCGCGCGCGCCACGCCTTCCGACATAGATTTCGTCGCCTTCTACGACAAGCCGTTCGTCAAATTCGAGCGTCTGCTCGAAACCTACATCGCCTTTGCGCCGCGCGGATTCCAATCGTTCAAGATGGCGCTGCCGCTGTGGCTGCGGGAAAAGCTCTTTCAGAAGTCGCTGCTGCTGAAGGAGATGAAGGCTTATTCGGCGGAAGTCGACTGGGCGGCGAGGCTGCTGTTCGCCGAACATCACTTCAGTCACGCCGCCAGCGCGTTCTATCCCTCTCCCTTCAAGGACGCGATCGTTCTGACGATGGATGGCGTCGGCGAGTGGGCGACGACGTCGGTCGCCTTCGGCGACGACAATCAACTGACGATGCAGCGCGAACTTCGTTTCCCGCATTCGCTGGGCCTGCTCTATTCGGCCTTCACCTATTATGCCGGATTCAAGGTGAACTCCGGCGAATACAAGCTGATGGGCCTTGCCCCTTACGGCGAGCCGAAATACGCAGACCTGATCCTGGATCATCTCATCGACCTCAAGCAGGACGGCACCTTCCGGCTCGATCAGTCATATTTCGACTATTGCACCGGATTGCGGATGACCAACGCCAAGTTCGATCGACTTTTCGGCGGCCCGGCGCGCAAGCCGGAAGAATTGCTGACGCAGCGCCATATGGATATCGCCGCCTCGATACAGGCGGTCACTGAGGAGATTGTCCTCAGATTGACTCGCGAGCTGGCGCAAGAGACCGGCGCCAGGAATCTTTGTCTGGCCGGCGGCGTCGCGCTCAATTGCGTCGCGAATGGAAAACTGCTGCGCGACGGCAGTTTCGATCAAATCTGGATTCAGCCGGCGGCCGGCGACGCCGGCGGCGCGTTGGGGGCGGCGCTCGCCGCCTACTACGGCCATAAGAAAAATCCGCGGAGCGTCAACGGCGCCGGCGACGCCATGCGCGGCTCCTATCTCGGCCCTTCGTTCTCGCAAGCCGAGATCGAGCGCCGATTGCAGGCTGTCGGCGCCAAGTTCGATACAATGGAGGAAAGCGAACTGATCGAGGCGGCGGCGCGGGATCTCGCGGCCGAGCGCGCCGTCGGCTGGTTCCAGGGCCGAATGGAATTCGGGCCGCGCGCTCTTGGCGGACGATCGATCCTCGGCGACCCGCGTTCGGCCACGATGCAGAAAACCCTCAATCTGAAAATCAAATATCGCGAATCGTTTCGCCCCTTCGCGCCCTCGGTCTTGCGCGAGGATGTCGCCGACTGGTTCGAGATCGACGTCGATTCACCATACATGCTGCTCGTCGCCGACGTCGCTGAGAAGCATCGTCTCGCGATGACCGCCGAGCAGCAGACGCTGTTTGGGATCGACAAGCTGAATGTTCCGCGCAGCTCGATTCCGGCCGTGACCCACGTCGACTATTCCGCCCGAATCCAGACGGTGCATCAGGAGACAAACCCGCGCTATCACGCGCTGCTGTCGACATTCAAGCGCATGACCGGCTGTCCCGTGCTGGTCAACACGAGCTTCAATGTGCGCGGCGAACCCATCGTCTGCGCGCCCGAGGACGCCTTCGGCTGTTTCATGGGCACTGAAATGGACTCTCTGGCGATCGGCGATTGTTATCTGCGCAAGGAGAATCAGGACGCCTCGCTTAAGCACGATTACAAGGAGAAGTTCGAACTCGATTAGCGTGTGGCGCTTTTCATGAGCAGATCGGCGGAATTCGGGATGACGCCTATGTGGCGTCCACCCGCGCCACGCCTCCGGCGAACTGCGCGGTCAGCATGCCCGGAGTCGAATGCGCGCGGGCGCATCTTCCCTGCCGATCCACCAGAATGAGTCCGCCCTGGCCGCTCACCTTGTCGACGAGATAACGTATCGCCGCACGCGCGGCTTCTTCAGCGTGCATGGAGCGAAATTCAACGAAGAAACTGGCGGTCCGCGCAAGCGAAGTACGAATGAAATCTTCGCCGACGCCAGTGCACGAGACGGCGCAACTGGCGTTGTCGGCGAATGTTCCGGCGCCGATGATCGGCGAATCGCCGACACGGCCGGCAAGCTGATTAGTCATGCCGCCGGTCGACGTCGCCGCTGCGAGATCGCCATTTCGATCGCGCGCCACGGCGCCCACCGTGCCAAGCTTCGCGTCGGTCGCCTCCGAATGATCGAGCGCGGTCTCACGCTTTCGCTTGGCCTTCGCCAACTGCGCGATGCGTTCTTCGGTTTTGAAATAATCCTCGCGTTCGAACGCCAATTGCCGCGCGCGCGCGAAGCGCTGCGCGCCCTCGCCGACGAGCAGCGCGTGGCCGCTCCTTTCCATGATCTCATATGCAAGACGCACCGGATTTCTCACGCCGCGTATCGCGGCGGCGGCGCCAACCCTGAGCGTTCGACCGTCCATGATCGATGCGTCACATAGAACTTCGCCTTCCGCGTTCAGCACCGAACCCCGTCCGGCGTTGAACAGAGGATCGTCTTCAAGCAGAGCGACGCAGTGGGCCACGACGGCGAGCGCCGACGACCCGCCCGCCAGAAGGCTCGCGCCAGACTCGAGAATCGCGCGCAACGAGGCCTCGTAGCGATGCGGGTCGCGCATTGCCCCGGCGCCGCCATGGATCATCAGCGAGACGGCCATCGTGACTCAACCTGTCGCTTGCCGCTTCATCCTGCAATTGCGCTATATTCTCGCACGCCACGACAGGGTGAGCGACATGCGCAATACATTGCTTGTTTCCTTGATCTTCGCAGCGCTTGCGGCCCCCGCGGCGTCGGAGACAGCCATCATGGGCGAAAGGGATGGAAAGGACATCGTCACGGTGCGCGTCGACGAAGCGACGCGCTCCAGGCAGGCTCTGCCTTTCTTTCCCGGAATTTCCACAAAGACCGTCGGCTCAAAGGGGCTGTCGCTGCTCAAAGTGGTGATTCCTCCCGGCGGCAAGGCGGAAGCTCATATCCATAAGGGCCATGAGTCCGCGATCTATCTTCTGCAAGGCCGCGTCGAGACGCGCTATGGAGAACGTCTCGAAAAGAGCATCGTGAACGTCGCTGGAGATTTCATCTTTATTCCGCCAGACGTGCCGCATCAGCCAGTGAACCTGAGCGACAGCGAAGCGGCGATCGCGATCGTCGCCCGCACTGACTGGAACGAACAAGAGAATGTCATCCTCTATCTCGAGAAGAAATAGGATGCGGTCTGGAGCGCCCTGCATGCGCGGCGGGCGATAGAGCGCGCCCGCCGCGGCGCGCGCCAAAAAATCAGAAAAGCGCGGCGTCATCGAACAAATGCCACAGCGACTTTTGCAGCTTGCGGCTGGTGATATGCGCGCCGGCGGCCCGGCGCTCGAGAACGAGTTTCTTGTCGTGAAAATCTTCCATACCGACGCGATGGCCAACGCTGATCGCCGTCGCGCCGGCCAAATCTTCATTAAACAGTCGCAGCATCGACACCTGACTTTCTTCGTCGAGCGCCGACGTCGCCTCGTCCATGATGATGATCTGCGGCCTTTGCAGCAAAAGCCGAACAAAGGCGGTACGCTGCCGCTCGCCGCCGGAAAGGATTTGGTCCCAGCGTTGCTCTTCGTCGAGATGTTTGACGAGATAGCCCAGGCCGCAGCGTCGCATCGCGCCTTCGATCATTCCATCGGTGATCTCCTTATCGGAGATCGAATAGAGCATGGCTTGCCGAAGCGGGCCCAGCGGAATGTATGGCTTCTGCGGCACAAAGGCGATGTGCGCGTCTTTTGGCAACAGAATCCGGCCGGAGCCCCATCGCCATAGTCCTGCGAGCGCGCGAATAAGCGTGCTTTTTCCCGTGCCGCTCGGTCCCGCGACCAGCAACTTCTCGCCGATCGGAATGACGACGTTCGCGTCGGCGATCACAATTCGTCCGTTGCGATGCGCGACGGCGAGATTTTGAATGTGAATCGCGTCGTCATCACTGACGCCGAACTCGATAAACTCCTTTTCTTCCATGATGACGCCGACATCGAGGCTCTCAAGAGCTTCGGCAAGTTCGTCAACCCGGTTAGCGGAAGCCACCCATTCCGCGACGCGAACGGAATTGTCGATGAACCAGTTGAAGGCGACCTGCACCGAGATGAAAGCGGCGGCCAACTGCATGACGGCGCCGAGCGTCAACGCGCCTGACAAATATTTTGGCGCGACGAGCACGAGCGGAATGAGCGGAACCAGCGCGCCATTGGCGCTTTGGACGGTCGCGATCACCCCGTTGCGATGGATCTGGCGAACCCAGGCGGCGACGACGCGTCGATAGTTCTGCAGGATAGAACTTAGCTCGTCAGCGTCGCCGCGAATGAGCGCGATGCTTTCCGCATTCTCCTTGAGCCGCGACAGTTCGGCGAGAAACTGCGCTTCGGCTTCGTTCTTTTGCGCGACAGCCGAAACGAGCGGCCGTCCCGCAAGATAGGCGACGCCGCCGGCGGCCGTGGCATAGACGATTGCTGCGAAGCCGAGATATCCCGGCAGCACAATCCGGGCGCCAAACAGATCGAACTCCAGGGCGCCGCCGACCGTCCACAGAATCCCGACGAAAGCAGACGCCGTCGCCAGCGCGGTTAAAAAGCCGACCGCGAATTCGACGAGCGGATCGATTGCTAGTTGAACGTCCTTGGCGATCCGGTATTCCGGCGAGGTCTGCTCTCCCGCGGCGATCTCAAGGCGGTAGTAGCGCTGGTCCTCGAGCCACCAGCCGGCGAGTCTCTGGGTGAGCCATTGTCGCCAGCGCATCTGCAATGTCATGCGCGTGACAAGGGCGCCGCTGACGGCGGCGGCGCTGAAAATGACAAGCGCCGGCAACAATATCGTCGCCCAGCCAAGAGATTCGACGTTCCTGCTTTCGAGCGCGTCGAAGAACTTCCGGTTCCATTCATTGATGCTGAGCTGCGCCCCGAGCTGCAGGGCGATGCAAAGCGCGACCAGGCCCGTTAAAGTCCACGCTCGCCGGCTGGTCTCGCCGGTCCAGTATTCCAGCGCGAACGCGCAGAACGCACGCCAACGGCCTCGACCCGACGGCTTGATCTGCGAAGCGGCGGCCTGCGCTATAGCTTGACCATTCAATGTTGGAAGCGCCCCTCTGCTTGAGCGCTCGAGCTCGAATGAAAGTCTCGTTTCGAACGGCTTGGCGCGCAGCGCTTATGGCGCGTCAACCATGCTCATGCGCGTCCTTTATATGGAGCGCCAAAAAACACGAGACTACAGCTTTGAGGCGCCCTTTTTGTGGAACGAGGCCGACGACTGGAAATCGGGGCGCGATGCCTATGCCGCGCGAGACGCCTTGCGCTCGAAGAACAACGCCTGGCTGATCGTGGCCTTGACCGTGTCGACCTTGTAGGGCTTGCTGATGAGAAAGGCCGGCTCCGGCCGTTCTCCGGTCAGCAGGCGTTCGGGAAATGCGGTAATGAAAATCACTGGAGCGTCGAAACCTTCGAGCATTTCATTGACGGCGTTCAGACCCGAACTGCCGTCAGCGAGCTGAATGTCGGCCAGGATCAGCCCGGGCCGCTGACGCCTGGCGAGCTCCACCGCCTCCTGATGCGTGCGCGCGACGCCGATCACCCGATGACCGAGATCACGCGCAATGAATTCTATGTCCTGCGCGATCAGCGCCTCGTCCTCGATAATGAGCACGTCCGTCGCGACGCGCTCGGCGATTTCGCGGCCGGCCTCTCTCACGAGAGCTTCGACCTCTGCTTCGGTCACATCCAGAATTGCGGCGGCGTCCGCGACCGAGAATCCTTCGACCGTGCGCAGCAAAAAGGCCTGCCGCGAACGCGGGGTCAGCATGCTGATATTGCGCTGCGCCGCTGAAATTTCGTCGGTGAGCGACGGCTCCGTGTTCAGCCGGATCGACGACCAGGAAGCCATGAACAGATGGTAAAGCCCAACTTTGGGCGACATGTTCGCGGGGAAAGCGTCCGGGTCGGCGACCAGCGCCTCGAGCGTAGCGACGACATATGCGTCGCCGCTCTTTTGCGAACCGCAGAGCGCCCTCGCGAAGCGGCGCAAGTAAGGCAAGTGCACCGAGATTTCTCGGGAGAGGTTCATGGCTACATCCTATTGCCGGCCAACGCGAAGTCAATTTCGCCCCGTTTTGTTAAGTCACGGTCTTCTTCGCTTGCGCTAACGGAACAATTAGTATTCCTACGCGTTCCAACAAGGGAGGTCGTCGCGCGCGACTGCCCCGAGTTCAGGCGGCCAGTCTCGGGGGCACTCGGGGTCCGGAATGAGCCAACGTGAAAATCAGCATGACGACGACGGCCCCTGCCGCAACGCGGAATCCAATTTGCATAGGGCTGCCGAGGGCAGCGAGAATGAGGTAGACGGCGCCAGTGCCGATGGCGTTACGCTGGATCCAAAGATTCAAACTCAGCTCGGCCGGGTGTTTCGAGCCTATTGCGACGATCTGATACATCAACCGATTCCCGACAAATTTACTGTGCTGCTGGCCAAGCTGGAAGCCAAACAGCGCGAAAAGAAATGACCGAAGAATCCTTTGGAGATCAAATGGTGGCGCAGATGCCCTATCTGCGCGCATTCGCGATATCGCTTTGTGGTTCGCACAGTCTCGCCGACGATCTTGTCCAGGACACTCTGGTCAAGGCCTGGTCACATGCTGATTCATTCCAGCCGAATACAAACCTGCGCGCTTGGCTCGTGACCATCCTGCGCAACACCTATTTTTCGAGTTATCGGAAGCTCTCACGCGAAGTGCAGGACAGCGACAATCTCCTGGCCCTGCAGATCCCGGTGAAGGGCGGCCAGGAATCGGCGCTGACCCTCTCCGATGTCCAGACGGCGCTCGATAAGCTCGCTCCCGAGCACAAGGAAATCCTGCTGATGATCGGAATCACCGAGCTTTCCTATGAGGAAGCCGCCGAGATTTGCGGCGTCGCCATCGGCACGGTGAAGAGCCGGTTGAATCGCGCACGCGCCAAACTTGCCGAGCATCTGGGCCTGCTTGCGCCAAGCGATACCGATCCCGCCGTCTCGGACCTTGCCGCGCGGCGGCCGTCCCGCGCGATTTAGCGGGCGAGGCTTTGCGTGGGTGTGCGCCAAGAAGCATCCGCTCTATCTGAAATTTACGCCTGATATTCCCCAAGCACGGCGGCGAGGATGACAAGAGGCTGCGAAGGTCAATATTCGCCATCGCCGCGCGCCAGCGGCGGCGCAGACGTGCGTAAGCGCGCCTGCTCGCGCCCCGGCCACGATCCTGGTTTCGCTGTTCCTGACGTCGGGGACGTCCGCCGCAGACGGGTTATCGATAATGGCTGAGGTCTGGCTCGGCGTCGCGGGCGCCTTAACCGTGGCGCTGGCCGCCGCCTTAGCGGCGATTTTCTGGCTAGCGAGGGAGCGCGGCGAGGCGCAAAGGGCGCAACATGAACTCGCCAAATTGACCCTGACGGTGGGAGCGCGCAACGCTTCCCCTTGGAGCGACACGGGAGTCCCCGAGGTCGACGCCATCGCTCACAGCATCCAGGACATGGACGAGCGCTTGCGAGAGAAGCGCCGAAGACTGTCTGAGTTGGACGATCTATTGATGAAAAGCTCGACCATCGTCAGCCGAGCCGGAGCCAATCAGCAACTGCGCGCGCTGCTCGACGCCGTGCCGGTTGGAATCCTCATTGCGGAAGCGCCAAGCGGACGCATTGTCGAGGGCAACGCCCTCATGGAAACGATTCTGCGTCGGCCGGTTCGCTATTCGGAAAGTCAGGTGAGCTACGACCAATGGCGCGCCATCCTTCCGGACGGCCGACCCGTCGCGAGCGAGGATTATCCGCTCGCCCGCGCGCTTGCTGGCGAAGATCATCCGCAGCTTGAGTGTAAGATCGAGCGCGGCGACGGCGCCTATGTCTGGATCAACATCGTCGGCGCGCCGATCCACAACGACCAGGGAGCGATCATCGGCGCGATCGTCGCCGTCTCCGACGTCGACAACATCAAGAATGCAGAAATTCACAATCAGATGATGAATCGCGAGCTGCATCACCGGGTGAACAATTCACTGGCGATGATTCAGGGAATCGCCAACATCACGGCGCGCACGGCGCAGAACTTTTCATGCTTTCAGCAGGGCTTCTCTCACCGCGTGCAGTGCTTGAGCCGCATCTCGACGCTGCTCGTGCAGACCTCATGGGAACGGACGCCGCTCAGAGACCTGGTCCTGGTCGCGGTGTCCTGCGGCAACCATGACTATGGCGACCGCATCTCGCTGTCGGGCGAAGACGTGGAATTGCGTTCCGCGGTCGCGTCGGCTTTGGGGTTGGCGCTCAACGAGTTGCTCGCCAACGCCGAGCAGCACGGAGCCCTGTCGGACGACAACGGCCGGGTCTCAATCAATTGGCGCGTCGATCGTGAAGAGGATCGGCCGCCGCGCCTTATATTGAATTGGACCGAAGCAGGCGGGCCAACCGTTGAAAACCCGCAGCAAACGGGCGTTGGGCATTTTTTGATCACAAATGTGCTTGCGCGCCAGATGGGCGGCGACGTCAGACTCTCCTATCTCGCCGAGGGCCTGCAAGCCGAAATATCCGCCGAAATTTGAAGACGCGCCCGTCGCGCGGCTCAAGCGTCATACGAAATCCATCTGAACGCCTCGGGTGTCATTCCCGACGCGCGCAGCGCGCGCGATCGGGAATCCAGAGCAAAACCAGCGCTCTGGATTCCCGGTCGGACCTTCGGTCCGCCGGGAATGACACGTTCCGAGCGAACGGATCAACCGAATTCCGTATCAGGCGGCTTCCTGCGGCGGCGTCACTCGCAGAGCGGTGACGCGGTTCCTGATCTTGCGCATCACCTCGAAACGGAAACCATGATAGGTGAAGACCTGTCCCGCTTCAGGAATCGCCCCCGCCTCGTGGATCACGAGGCCGGCGAGCTTCAGGAATCGCCCCCGCCTCGTGGATCACGAGGCCGGCGATCGTCGTCGCTTCCTCATCGGGCAATTCCCAGTCCATGACGCGGTTCAGATCGCGCACCGGCACGGCGCCGTCGACCAACACCGATCCGTCGGGCTGCGGGCGCACGCCCTGAACGGCAAGATCATGTTCGTCGCGAATGTCGCCGACGATTTCCTCGAGTATGTCTTCAAGCGTCACAAGTCCCATCACCTCGCCGTATTCGTCCACGACCAAGGCGAAATGGGTCTTGCGCTTCAGAAAGGCTTCGAGCTGATCCTCGAGCGTCGTCGCCTCGGGCACAAACCAGGGCGCGAACATCACCTCGTCGACGTTGATTTTCGAGGCGTCGCCGCCGGCGGCGTTCAGCGCCCGCAGCATATCTTTCGAATGCAGAACGCCAATAAAATTATCCGGTCGCCCGCGCCACAGCGGCATGCGGGTGAACGGCGAGGACAGCACCTCGCGCACGATTTGCGCCGGCGGCAGATCGGCGTCGATCGTGCGCATCTTGGTGCGGTGGATCATCACGTCCGAAACATGCAGCACCTGCAAATCGAGGACGCCGCCGAACATGTCGCGCGCGGCGCGTTCGACGTTGCCCTCTTCGTGCAGAATATCGACGGCGCTTTTCAATTCATCGTAAGGCGAAAGCACGGTTCGACCGTGACCGACTTCAACGCCCACCATCTTCAACACCGCGAGCACAATATATTCGACGCCGGCGAGAAGCGGGCCCACGATGCGCACGAAGGGCGCGATGAATTTCGCGACGCGCAGAGAGGTTTCGTCGGGATGATTGATCGCCAGCGTCTTCGGCAGCACCTCTGCGAACACGAGCAGCAGCACGGTCATGATGATGGTCGCGTAGATCGCGCCATTGTCGCCAGCGACGACGACGAGCACGCTCGTGATGAAAGCGGAGCCGCCGATATTGACCAGCGTGCCGCCGAGCAGCAGCGCGGCGATCATCCGGTTGCGCTGGCGCAGCAGGCGGTTCACGGCCACGGCGCGTTTGTCGCCCTCTTTTTCGAGAGAGTGCATCCGGGCGTGCGAGGCGGCGGTGAGGGCCGTCTCCGACCCTGCAAAGAGCGCCGAAAGGAACACGCAGATCGCGACGATGACAATCGCAGTCCATATATCGACCTGCGGCGCGCCGGTATCGAGGCCATGCATGGAGCTAGGTCCGCCTCAATTCGTCCTTGAGAAAGTCGAGCGCCTCATCGGCGTCGACGGATTTCGCGATGAACGCCTGGCCAATGGCGCGCAAAAGAATAAAGGTGAGCGCCCCGCGCTCGACCTTCTTGTCCTGAAACATGGCGTCGAGAATCGCCCGCGCATCGTCGCGCCAATCCGGAATGTCGCGGATCCTGGTCGGCAGTCCCACCGACTTCAGATGGCGCTCGACGCGCTCCGCGACGGCGGCGGCGCACAAGCCGCGGCGCACGGAAAAACGCGCCGCGCAAACCATCCCGATCGCGACGCCTTCGCCATGAACGAGGCGCGCGCTGTCGTAGTCGGTCAAGCGCTCGAACGCGTGGCCGAATGTGTGGCCGAGGTTAAGTAGCGCCCGTTCGCCCTGCTCGGTTTCGTCGCGTCCGACGATCGTCGCTTTCGTCTCGCAGCTCACCGCGACCGCGCAAATCTGCTCCGCCCGACTATGGAAAACGGCTTCCGAGTCGGCTTCGAGCCAGTCGAAAAAGCGGGCGTCGCCGATAAGGCCGTATTTCACGACTTCGGCATAGCCGGCGCGAAACTCGCGCAGCGGCAATGTCCGCAGCGTATCGACGTCGGCCAGAACCAGCGACGGCTGATGGAAGGCGCCGATGAGATTTTTGCCGTGCCGAGAATTGATTCCGGTCTTCCCGCCGACCGAAGAATCGACCTGGGACAGCAGCGTCGTCGGAATTTGTACAAAACGCGAGCCGCGGCGCACGCTCGCCGCGACAAAACCCGCGAGATCGCCGACGACGCCGCCGCCGAGCGCGACGATCAGATCGCCTCTCTCGATCCTTGCGGCCAGCACGTCGTCGCAGACCCGGCCAAAGACCGAAAGCGATTTCGACGCCTCGCCCGGCGGAACGATGATGGTCGTCATCCGCAGGCCGGCATCCTTCAGGCTCTGCTCGACCATCGGAAGGTGCAGTCTCGCGACGTTCTCGTCGGTGATGATGGCGCAAGTCGCGCCGGGAGCGATCTTCGCAATATAGTCGCCGGCCCGCTGCAGCAGCCCATCGCCGATAATGATGTCGTAGGAGCGTCCGCCAAGGGCGACCCGCACGGCCTCCTGACGGGCGGCTTCTTGGCCTTCCGCGCGAGCGGGATGCAGATGGGTCATGGCTTTGGCGAAACCTTTGCTTTGCGCGCGCCGCCTCAGCTCTGCTATCCTCGGCAACTCGGCGGCGAGAACGGCGAGCGTATCATCCGCCATCGCGTCTTGAGGAATTTCGCGCGACTCGACGCGAAGATCGGCCAATTCATATACCGGGCGTCGCGCCTCCATCAAACTGCGCAGCGTTTCCTCCGGATCGTCGGTCTGCAGCAAGGGACGGTCGTTCTTGCGGCGCACGCGCTTCAACAGGATTTTGTGATCCGCGTCGAGCCAGACGGACACGCCCCGCTCGGCGATGCGGTCGCGGGTGCGCGGGTCGAGAAACGCGCCGCCGCCGGTCGCGAGCACGATCGAGTCGCCGTTCAAGAGGCGCATGATCACGCGACGTTCGCCGTCGCGGAAGTAGCGCTCGCCGTATTTGGCGAAAATCTCCGGAATGGACATTCCGGCGGCCGCGACGATCTCGGCGTCGGCGTCGACGAAGGGCAGCCCCAGTCGCGCCGCGAGCCTCTGACCGATGGCGCTCTTGCCGGAGCCCATCATGCCGACGAGCACGATCGCCCGACCGTCAAGCGCCGCGCGGACCGCCATGACGCGCGCGTCATTTGGCGCTTGAGGAGCCGGATGGACGACTCCGGAATATTGCGGTCGAGACATTTGCGCCAAATCTAACCCGCGCGGAGCGGAATTTCATCCGCTTCTCCCAGCGCGCGCGAAAGATAGGCCACCATGAAAACGGGCAGCCGATGGTCCGACAGCGCTTCCGGGTTCGAAATCATGCGAGCGTCTGCGAGTTCGGGCGCGCTTTCGGACGCAAGAAAGGCTCTCACCTTCGCGATCAGGGCGTGCGAAGGCGCATCAAAATCCAGTCTCTTGATGCAGGCGATATTCTGGCGATCGAATATGACCGTCCAGTTCGCGGCCGCGCGCGCCTCCGCCGCGGCGAGGCCCGTCTCTTCCGCGAGTTCACGCGCGAGACTGCCGGCGAGGTCAACGTGGCCGCCGGCGACGATGTCGGAAGGATCGGGCGTGCCGCAGGGAAAATAGAGCTGACCGGCGAACGAATGGTTTGGCCCCATTTCGCCGAGGAGATAGGCGCCGTCGCGCGCGCGGACCGCCGGCATCGAGAAGCAGTTGTAAACGGATTTGTCCGGCCAGCCGAGATCGCGCCAGGCGAGAAATCGCGAGAAGCGGGTTTTGAACAGCGACATGCGCAGGGTTCGCGCGCCATTCTCGCCGATGACGCGCGCGACGCGACAGGCGAGCAACACGGAGCCATCATAGAGCGTCGGATTGGCGCGCCGGCGCTCCTCCCAATGACGCTCGATCCTGGCGGAGCCCTCTTCAGCGAAATCCCAGCGATGATCGACGAAGCGACAATCAAGCCGGTCGACCTCCACGATTTCGAGAGTCACAGTGGGACGGCTCCTTGATCGCACTGGCGCGGGGCCGGGGAAGGCGCGTCGCGGCGCTGCGTTACGCCTGCATCTGCACAAGCGCCGTGCTGTCACGAAATTCGACGAGTTCGACGATGCGGCCGTCCTCGAAGCGCACGAAATCGGCGAGTTGAACCTGGCCACGACGGCCGGTGCCGCGGTGGCGCCATTCGACGGCTCGACGCGTCGCCGCGTTTTCGCCGTCGACGATGACCTGCTCGGGCGCCGCATGTCCCAATTGCTCGAATTCCATTCCTATGCTGCGCACGATGTTGATCAGCGCCTCGACGCCGCGATGCCGTCCGGCGTATGAAATCGTCGCGCTGTCGCCAACGAATTCGCACGCGACGTCGGGCGAACATATTTCACGGATCAGCGCGATATCGGGCCCGCGCGAGAAGTTGCTCACGGCGACCAGCCGGCGCGCCATTTCATCGCGCGACAGTCCCGGTCCGCGTGGATTGAGAATTTCGTCGAGACTTTTCGGCGCGTAATCCGCTCCGCGCGAAACGCAACGATGGTCCCGGAATTCATACATTTCCGAAACCAGCCCGTTCCGCCAACGCAGAAAATGCGCCATGTCCATCCGGTGGATCTGGCCCGTCGCGCGATGACGCCAACTGCTCCGCCAACGCAACACAGTGTTGTCGCCTTCGACCAGAACCAAGAGAATCTCCGCCTCAAGCGGTTCATAGTCGACATCGACGCGACGCAAATGAGCGCGCAGCGCATCTCGCCCGCGCCACTGTCCCGGAGGGACCAGGCCAAGGCGCGAGCAGCTGTAGTTCAGCTCGACGTCTTCGACGAAGTGTTCGACCAGAGCCTGGACGTCATAGGTCATGCGGCTCCGCACGATCTCATGGACGCGCCGACGCGTTTCGCTCTCGAGAAGCTGACTCGACCCCCCGTCCGGCTCCTGCATTCATCCCCCGCTGCGGCGACGCATTCGTTGTTGCGCGCTAACGGGCCGGTCAGAAATCCGCCAAACCCCAGCGCGCGCTCGCCTTTTTGGGATCATTATGCGCTAATTGCGGTCTTTGTCGACCAACTTGTTCTTGCCGATCCAGGGCATCATCCCGCGCAGACGAACGCCCACCTCTTCGATCGGATGCGCATTGTTTCGGGCGCGAATCGCCTTGAAGGAGGTCTGGCCGACCTTGTTCTCCAGCATCCAGTCGCGCGTGAATTTGCCGGTCTGGATGTCATCAAGCACACGCTTCATCTCCGCCTTGGTTTCCTTGGTGATGATGCGCGGCCCGGTGACATATTCGCCATACTCGGCCGTGTTCGACACCGAATAGTTCATATTGGCGATGCCGCCCTCATAAATGAGGTCGACGATCAGCTTCACTTCGTGGAGGCATTCGAAATAGGCCATTTCCGGCGCATATCCGGCCTCGACCAGCGTCTCGAAACCGGCGCGGATCAGCTCGACGAGGCCGCCGCAGAGCACCACCTGCTCGCCGAAAAGATCGGTCTCGCACTCTTCCCGGAACGTCGTTTCGATGATGCCGGCGCGGCCGCCGCCGATCGCCGAGGCGTAGGACAGCGCGATCTGCTTGGCGTTGCCGGAAGCGTCCTGATGCACAGCCATGAGGCACGGCACGCCGCCGCCCTTCAGATATTCGCCGCGCACCGTGTGGCCCGGCCCCTTGGGCGCGACCATGGCGACGTCGAGGTCGGCGCGCGGCTCGATCAGATTGAAATGGATGTTGAGCCCATGCGCGAAGAACAGCGCCGCGCCTTGCTTGAAATTGGGCGCAAGCTCATTGGCGTAGATTTCGCCCTGCAGTTCATCCGGCGTGAGCATCATGACGACGTCGGCCCATTTGGCCGCCTCGGCGACGCTCATCACCTTGAGACCGGCCGCTTCCGCCTTTTTGGCCGACGTCGAGCCCGGCCGCAGCGCCACGGCGACTTGGGAGACGCCGCTGTCCTTTAAATTGAGCGCATGCGCATGGCCCTGGCTGCCGTAGCCGACGATGGCGACTTTCTTGCCTTTGATCAAATTGATGTCGGCGTCCCGATCGTAATAAACGCGCATGTGCTCTGTTTCCCTTGATGTGGCGTGCGCTCTTTAGATTACCCCGCATTTGGGCGGCATCGCCCAAATGCGGGGTGATCGATTCCAAAAGTTTAGAGCGCGCTTTACGCGAAAAACCGGATTCCACTTTTTCGCAGCGCGCTCTTTGAGGGGAACGGCGCAGCCCGCGCGCCGTCGAATTCGCTGGCGGCTCCTTCTACGCGGGACGTCCCGGAAGGCCAAAATTCTCGCGCTCTAGATCACGCTGCATTTGGGCGGAATCGCCCAAATGCAGATAAATTGACCGATTCCAAAAGTTTAGAGCGCGCTTTACGCGAAAAACCGGGTTCTGCTTTTTCGCGAGCCGCGCTCTATATCGGCTCCGGCCCGCGGGCGATGGCGGCGACGCCGGTGCGGGACACCTCGACAAGGCCGATCGGGCGCATGAGATCGATGAATTCATCGATCTTGTTCGGCTTGCCGGTCAGTTCGAAGATGAAACTCTCGGTCGTCGCGTCGACGATGCGGGCGCGAAAGGCTTCGGCAAGCTGCAGCGCGAAGGTGCGGTGGTCGCCGCGGCCCTTGACCTTGACCATGGCGAGCTCACGCTCGAGCGAGCGCTTCGACACGGTGAGGTCGGTCACCTGATGCACGGGGACGAGGCGCTCGAGCTGGTGATGAATCTGGTCGATCGTCTCCGGCGCGCCCGACGTGAGAATGGTGATGCGCGAGAGGTGCTCGGCGTGAGCGACTTCGGCCACCGTGAGGCTCTCGATATTGTAGCCGCGGCCCGAGAACAGGCCGACGACGCGCGCGAGAACGCCCGGCTCATTGTCGACGAGCACGGAAAGCGTATGCGACTCGACCCTCGCGTTCGTCGTCGCGGCGGCATAGGGAGATGGCGGAGAGGCAGGGGCGTTCATGACGATTCCAGCGAAATGGTGAGTAGTGAGATAGTGAGATAGTGAGTAGTGAGAAAGTTTTCTACCTCACTACTCACTACTCACCACTCACTTCAAACAAGCATTTTTCCCTTCTCGTCGATCACCGCGCCGATCTCGATTCCGGCGTCGTCGGCAAGATCGGCGAGCAGCATGTCGTTATGCGCCTTGCCGGACGGGATCATCGGGAAGCAGTTTTCGACCTTGTCGACGACGCAGTCGAAGATCACCGGCCCGTCATGGTCGATCATCTCCTTTATCGCGGCGTCGAGCGACGCCGGATCGGCGCAGCGGACGCCCTTGGCGCCGAACGCTTCCGCGAGCTTGACGAAATCAGGGAGCGCCTCGGAGTAGCTGTGGGAATAGCGGCCGCCATGCAGCAACTCCTGCCACTGGCGCACCATGCCCATATATTCGTTGTTGAGAATGAAGATTTTCACCGGCAGGCGATACTGGATCGCCGTCGACATTTCCTGAATGCACATCAGGATCGAGGCTTCGCCGGCGATGTCGATCACCAGCGAATTCGGATGCGCGAGCTGCGCGCCGATCGCCGCCGGCAGGCCATAGCCCATGGTGCCGAGCCCGCCCGAGGTCATCCAGCGGTTGGGCTCTTCGAAATGATAATGCTGGGCGGCCCACATCTGATGCTGCCCGACCTCGGTCGTGACGTAGACGTCGCGATCCTTGGTCAGCGCATAGAGCCGCTGCACGGCGTGTTGCGGCTTGATCGCCGTGTCCGAATTGCGGAAGGCCAGCGATTTTTTGGCCCGCCACTCGTTGATCTTCGCCCACCAATGGTCGAGCGGCTGCTTCTCGGCGCTCATTGCTTCCGCGCGCCACATGCGCACCATGGCTTCGAGCACATGGGCGCAATCGCCGACGATGGCGAGATCGACCTTGACGTTCTTGTTGATCGACGAACGGTCGATGTCGATATGGATTTTTTTCGAGCCCGGCGAAAAGGCGTCGAGACGCCCGGTGATGCGGTCGTCGAAGCGCGCCCCGACCGCGATCATCAGATCGCAGTCATGCATGGCGTGATTGGCTTCCCAGGTGCCGTGCATGCCGAGCATGCCGAGCCAGTTCTCGCCCGACCCGGGATAGGCGCCAAGCCCCATCAGCGTCGAGGTAATCGGAAAACCCGTGAGGCCGACGAGTTCCCGCAACAGGGTCGAGGCCGCAGGTCCGGAATTGATGACGCCGCCGCCGGTATAAAAGATCGGACGCTCGGCCGCCGCCATCATCCGCACCGCCTTCTGGATCATCTCCATGTCGGCGTCGAGCCTGGGATGATAGGTCTTGTGCGCGGCGCTGCGCGGCGGCGCGTAGACGCCGCGCGCGAACTGCACGTCCTTGGGGATGTCGATGACCACGGGACCGGGCCGGCCGGACGAGGCCACATAAAAGGCTTCGTGCAGCACGTGCGGCAGATCGGCGATGTTCTTGACGAGATAATTGTGTTTCGTGCAGTGCCGGGTGATGCCGACCGTGTCGCATTCCTGGAAGGCGTCGGAGCCGATGAGATGCGTCGGCACCTGGCCGGTGATGCAGACGACCGGGATCGAATCCATCAGCGCGTCGGTGAGGCCCGTCACGGTGTTGGTGGCCCCCGGTCCCGAGGTGACGAGCAGCACGCCGACCTTGCCCGAGGAGCGCGCATAGCCCTCGGCGGCGTGCGCCGCGCCCTGCTCATGGCGCACGAGAATGTGCTGCACCTTGTCCTGATGGAAAAGCACGTCGTAGATCGGAAGGACGGCGCCGCCGGGATAGCCGAAAATAATCTCCACGCCCTGGTCCTTCAGGGCTTCGACCACCATTTCGGCGCCGGACATTTCCTTCGACATCGTCTCTTTCCGTCTCATTCGCGGCGGGGACTGGCTGTTTCCTGCTTCGGGCAACAAAAAAGGCCCTCTTGGGGCCTTGGGTCAAGCGCCGCTGGCGGAGGCCGGGCCTAGCCCCGCTCCGTTCCCGGCGCTTCAGATACGAGAATTGCGCGCATAAGCGTTCCCTCTATCGCGAGCGACGTTACGGGAGGCGCGGCGGATAATCAAGGGCCGCGCGCGCGCAGGCTCAATTTGCGCGCGATCGATCCGCCATCGACGACCAGCAGGCGGCCGACGACGCCCCGCCTGCGGCCGTCGCGGTCGAGCCGGCGTTACGCGCCTTCCGCCGCCAAGGCCCGTTTCACCCC
>JACOWC010000155.1 GCA_016177005.1 Methylocystis sp. | reverse complement strand
GGGCGTGCCGTTCTTCTCGATCTCGGGCTCCGACTTCGTCGAAATGTTCGTCGGCGTCGGCGCCTCGCGCGTGCGCGACATGTTCGAGCAGGCGAAGAAGAACGCGCCCTGCATCATCTTCGTCGACGAGATCGACGCGGTCGGGCGTCATCGCGGCGCCGGACTTGGCGGCGGCAATGACGAGCGCGAGCAGACCTTGAACCAGTTGCTCGTCGAGATGGACGGTTTTGAAGCGAATGAGGGCATCATCCTGATCGCCGCGACGAACCGTCCTGACGTGCTCGACCCGGCGCTGATGCGGCCTGGCCGCTTCGACCGGCAGATCCAGGTGCCGAACCCCGACTTCATCGGCCGCGAGAAAATCCTCAAGGTTCACGCCCGCAAGGTGCCATTGGCGCCGGACGTGGATCTGAAGGTTGTCGCGCGCGGCACGCCGGGGTTCTCTGGCGCCGATCTGATGAATCTTGTGAACGAGGCGGCGCTGCTCGCGGCGCGTCGGTCGAAGCGCATCGTGACCAACCAGGAGTTCGAGGACGCGCGCGACAAGATCATGATGGGCGCCGAGCGTCGCACGCTGGTGATGACCGACGAGGAAAAGAGGCTCACCGCCTATCACGAGGGCGGCCATGCGCTCGTGCAGCTCTCGGTTCCAGGCGCGATGCCCATTCACAAGGCGACGATCATTCCGCGCGGCAGAGCGCTCGGCATGGTGCAGGGTCTTCCCGAGCGCGATCAGATCTCGCAGACATATGAGCAGCTGACCGCAATGCTCGCCATCGCCATGGGAGGGCGCGTCGCCGAGGAGATGATCTTCGGTCACGACAAGGTGACGTCGGGAGCGGCCTCCGACATTCAGCAATGCACCCGCGTTGCGCGTGCGATGGTCACCCAGCTCGGCTTCTCGGACAAGCTCGGCGCCGTCGCCTACGCCAATCCTGAGCAGGAGCAGTTCCTCGGTTATTCGATCGGGCGCCAGCAGACGATTTCCGAATCGACGCAGCAGACGATCGACGCCGAGGTGCGCCGGCTGGTGCAGGAGGCCTATGACGAGGCGAAGCGCGTCCTAACCGAAAAGCGCAGCCAACTCGACACGCTCGCCAATGCGCTTCTCGAATTCGAGACGTTGACCGGCGATGAGATGAAAGGCCTGCTCGTCGGCAAGCGGCCGGTGCGCGACGAGTCGACGCCGCCGCCGCCGCGCGGCTCGGCGGTGCCGACGACGGGACAAAAGCCCGAGCCAGACGTCGGCGGCATGGAGCCTCAGCCGGTCTAAATTCGGCGATTTCAAGCAAAGGCCCGGCGTTCTGCGCCGGGCCTTTTTGTTGCGCACGAAAAAGCTCATCGCGCGGCGCATTGTCTTGCTTCTTTCACTGAACTAGATCGTCAATGGCGCCGCGCCGAGATCCGCGCGCGAAATAGGAGAAGCCAATGAATGATCTTCTCGTGATTGCGTTTCCCTCGGAAGCAAAGGCCGAGGAAGTTCGGCAGAAGCTCTTCACCATGCAGAAGGAATATCTGATCGAGCTCGGCGACGCGGTCGTCGCCGTAAAAAATCCGGACGGGGCGGTGAAGCTCAATCAGCTCTTCAACGCCACGGCTCTTGGCGGAGTCTCCGGCGCTTTCTGGGGCGCTTTGATCGGGCTGATCTTCATGATGCCGCTTGCCGGCGCGGCGATCGGCGCCGGCGCGGGCGCAGTGTCCGGGGCGCTGACCGATTTCGGCATCGACGACAAATTCATGAAGGACGTGGCGGACGCAATTCCGCCGGGAGGCGCCGCCTTGTTCCTTCTGGTGCGCAAAATGACGACCGACAAGGTTCTCGATGGGCTGAAAGGCGTCGGCGGCGTCGTGCTGCGGACCTCTTTCGACAAATCCAAGGAAGACGCGATCCGCGCCGCGCTCTCAGCGCAATCGGCCTCCGCCTAACAGAACTGCGCGCCGAATGGCTTTCGGCGCGCATCCCCTCAGACGACATCCGTTTGAACGGCTCGGGTGTCATTCCCGACGCGCGCAACGCGCGCGATCGGGAATCCAGAGCAAAACCAGCATTCTTGGATTGGCTCTGTTGGGGTGGATTCCCGGTCAGGCCTTCGGCCTGCCGGGAATGACAGTCGCAACGAACTGATCAACCGGAATTCGTATCAGACGGTCTCCTCCGCCTCCCTGACTTTTCGCCGATGCGCGTGCATCGTGATGTAGACGCTGGAGACGACAAAGGCCACGCCAAGAACGGAGACGAGAATGAACAGCGAGGAGCGCTGAATAATCGCCACTAAGGGGACGAAGAGTCCAAGAATGATCCCGACGACGCAGATTTGCCACGCGGCGGCATGAACGCCGGCGACGAAGGTCGCGACGGCGAGCAGCACCATTAGATTGAGGCCGGCGGCGTTGACGTCGATGAGCTGTCGCAACGGCGGCGAATAGATCAGCCACATGCCGAAAAGAAACGCCGCCCAGTGCAGGATTTGCGTCCAGATGAGGCGCGTGCGCTCGTGCGTGGTTTCCGCGTGACGCCACCCGACGTAAATGCAGATGGCGCAATAGACCGGCGTCAGCAACTCCCAATAAAGGGCGACTGGCTGTCCGGTGAACGTGACGATGCCGATGCCGAGCACGGCCGTCGAAAGCATCACGATATACGGCAGGTCGATTTTCAGGACATCGAGGAAAAGAACCTCCGCCGGCTGGGTCCTGATTTCCTCGATTCCGTGCTCGAGCGTCTCGATGCCGTGCTCGATCGTCGTCGCCCAGTTCTCCTCTTGCGGCGGTGTCGGTTCGGCCGGGTCGGAGCTATTCGACATGAGCAATCCTCGCTGGTTCGGGCGCGTAAGACAGAGCGGCGTCTTCGCCTTGCTTCTCGCGCCTGTTGGCCGAAATAGAGGCTCAAGATAGTTCGGGCGCGGGAAGCGAGCAACCGGCGAAGCGCGAATTCGGCGCGCGTGTCTTAATGCGGGCGCGTCAAGGCGTCGAGAGTCGGCGCGCGCGTCAGCGTCCGCTTGTCATGGCTGCGTCACATGGGCGCCGGCAAGGCTTTGATTGGGGCAGACAAAATCCAACGTCGTCCAATATATTTTGATTTGCATGACAAGGGAGTCGGACAGGAGCGGATGGCGGCGCAAGTAGACGGCGCGATGGCGACCGTAACGGTCGAAGGCTTGCAGGCCTTGCTGCAGGCGATCCAGGCGCGCGGCTATCGCGCCTTCGGTCCGACCTTGCAAAATCAGGCGATCGTTTACGACGATATCGACTCGATCGACGATCTGCCGCGTGGATGGACGGATGAGCAGGACGGCGGCCGCTACAGATTATTGCGTCGCGCCGACGAAGCGCTCTTTGGTTATTCGGTCGGCCCGCAGTCGTGGAAGAAATATCTCCATGCGCCGAAGCTGCGGCTTTGGACGGCGGAACGTCATGGCGAGGACGTAAGCGTCGCGCCCGAAGCGTCGCCCAGCGATCGTCTCGCCTTCATCGGCGTTCGGGCCTGCGAAATTCGCGCGATAGAAATCCAAGACAGGGCGCTCGTCGGCGACCTCTACGTCGATCCGCACTACAAGGCGTTGCGCGAGCGCGCGCTGATCGTCGCCGTAAACTGCGGCCAGGCCGGAAATACTTGCTTTTGCGCCTCAATGCACGCGGGTCCGCAGGCAAAGCAGGGCTTCGACATCGCGCTGACCGAGCTTCTCGACGGGGGCGAACATGTCTTTCTCGTCGAGGCCGCCAGCGACGAAGGACGCGCGCTTCTGGCGCAAATTCCCCATCGGGCCGCATCGAACCGCGAGATCGAAACAGCCGAAGCCGTGATCGAACGAACCGCATCCTCCATGGGTCGCAAAATGCGCTCGGACGATCTCAACGAACTGCTGATGAGCAATCTCGAACATCCGCGCTGGGACGAGGTGGCGACGCGCTGTCTGACCTGCGCAAACTGCACGATGGTCTGTCCGACCTGTTTCTGCACGTCGGTGGAAGACGTTTCGGATCTTGCCGGCGAGCGCGCCGAACGCTGGCGTCGCTGGGATTCATGTTTCACAATGGACTTTTCCTACATTCACGGCGGCAGCGTGCGCGCCAGCGCAAAATCGCGCTACCGCCAATGGATGACCCACAAGCTCGCGACATGGATCGACCAGTTCGGCTCTTCGGGCTGCGTTGGTTGCGGCCGTTGCATCACATGGTGTCCAGTGGGCATCGACATTACCGAAGAGGTCCGCGCCATCCGCGGATGTGACGCCTCCGCCGAGGAGCCGCGATGAAGGACATTGCCGATCTCGTTCGTCATCATCCCTTCGCCGAGGGGCTCGATGAAGACACGCTGGCGCTCGTCGCCGGATGCGCCAAGAACGTCGTGCTGCAGCCGGGAGACTATTTCTTCCGCGAAGGCGCCGCGGCCGACTCCTTCTATCTCGTGCGGCACGGCGCCGTGGCGCTGGAGACTTTCGTGCCGGGACGGGGAACTTTCACCTTTCTCACCGTAAAAAGCGGAGAGATTCTCGGCGCCGACTGGCTCATTCCGCCCTACCGCTCGTCCTTCGACGCGCGCGCCATCGAACTGACGCGCGCCATCGCTTTCGACGGCAAGTGCCTGCGCGGCAAATGCGAGGCGGATCCGCGCGTCGGCTATGAAATGATGAAGCGGTTTATTCCGCCGCTCGTCAAACGTTTGCAGTCGGCGCGCATGCAGGCGCTCGGGATGTATGATGCCGCAGACGCTTAAAGCCTGCACGTCGCCGCCTGATCCGATGGCGCCGCGCATGACGCCGGTGACGCGCTTCATCCGCGAGTCGGAAGACGTGTTTACGTTAGATCTTGCGCCTGAGCGCGCCACGCCGTTCGCGCCTGGGCAATTCAACATGCTCTACGCCTTCGGCGTCGGCGAAATACCGATCAGCATCAGCGGCGACTCGCAGGCGCCGGAACGATTGACGCATACGATCCGCGCCGTCGGGCCGGTGAGCGCCGCGCTCGGCAGATTGAAGGCCGGCGGTCGCGTGGGTTTGCGCGGCCCCTTCGGGGTCGGCTGGCCGGTCGACGCATACAAAGGCTTTGATGTCGTGCTGATTGCGGGCGGCATTGGCCTCGCGCCGCTTCGGCCGGTGATCTATTGGCTGCTGCGCCATCGCGCCGCTTACGGCCGCATCGGCGTTCTCTATGGCGCGCGCGCGCCGGATGACCTCATCTTTCGCAGCGAACTTGAGGCATGGCGACGAACGCCCGACTTTCAGCTGCGCGTGGCGGTGGAGCGCGCCGGACCGGATTGGACCGGAGACGTCGGCTACGTCACGCCTTTGCTGTCCAAGCTCCGTTTCGATCCGAGGGACGCTGTCGCGATGATCTGCGGGCCGGAGGTGATGATCCGCGCAACCGCGCTTGCCCTGGAAGACGCCGGCGTTGCGGATTCGCGGATCTTTGTCTCGATGGAGCGCAATATGAAATGCGCGATCGGTCATTGCGGCCACTGCCAGTTCGGTCCGCTGTTCGTATGTAAGGACGGGCCGGTGCATTCCTACGACCGTGTGCGCAATCTTCTCGCCTATCGGGAGCTGTGACGTGGACCGCGCTCGACCGAAGCTCGCCGTCTGGAAATTCGCCTCATGCGACGGCTGCCAACTCAGCCTCCTCGACTGCGAAGACGAATTGCTGGCGATTGCCGGCGAAGTCGAGATCGCTTATTTCCTCGAAGCGACGCGGGCCACGGTCGAGGGCCCTTACGATCTTTCTCTCGTCGAAGGTTCGGTGACGACGGCGCATGACGCCGCGCGCATTCAGGACATCCGCAAGCAATCGCGCTTCCTCGTGACGATCGGCGCTTGCGCCACCTCGGGCGGCGTGCAGGCGCTACGCAATTTCGCCGACGTGCGCGAATATGCCGCCATCGTTTACGCACGGCCCGACTATATCCAGACGCTGGCGACGTCGACGGCGATCGCCGAACATGTGAAGGTCGATTTCGAATTGCGCGGCTGTCCGATCAGCACGCGACAGCTCGTCGAGGTCATTTCCGCCTTTCTCGCCGGGCGCAAGCCGCAGACGCCGCCGCACAGCGTCTGCGTCGAATGCAAGATCGCCGGCAATCTTTGCGTCATGGTCGGCCACGGGACGCCTTGTCTGGGGCCTGTGACTCACGCGGGCTGCGGCGCGATCTGCCCTTCCTACAACCGCGGCTGTTACGGCTGCTACGGGCCGATGGAGACGCCCAACGCGCCGTCGCTTTCGGCTTGGCTGAGTAAGCTCGGCATGGACGAGGACGCGCTCAAGCGCGTCTATCGGACCTTCAACGCCAATGCCGAAGCCTTCCGAAAGGAAAGCGAGCGTCATGACCGTTAAAACGATCAAGGTCGATCAGCTTGCGCGCGTCGAGGGCGAGGGCGCGCTTAAGGTCGTCGCGCGCGACGGCGTCGTGCAATCGGCGGAGCTCAACATCTTCGAGCCGCCGCGCTTCTTCGAGGCCTTCCTGCGGGACCGCATGTATACTGAGGCGCCGGACCTCACGGCGCGCATTTGCGGCATCTGCCCGGTCGCCTATCAGATGAGCGCGGTTCACGCGATGGAGAACGCGCTCGGCGTCGTTGTCGACGGACCGCTGCGCGCGCTGCGACGGCTCATCTATTGCGGCGAGTGGATCGAAAGCCACACGCTGCATGTCTATATGTTGCACGCGCCGGATTTTCTGGGGTACGAAGGCGCAATCGAAATGGCGCGCGATCACGCCGACATCGTGCGGCGCGCGCTCAATCTCAAGAAAGCCGGCAATTCGATCATCGCGCTTCTCGGCGGCCGTGAAATCCATCCGATCAATGTCCGCGTCGGCGGCTTTTACCGCACGCCGCGCAAACGCGAGCTTCAGCCGCTCGCCGAAGATTTGAAGCGCGCGCGGGACTGGGCGCTGGCCACCGTGCGCTGGACGGCCGGCTTCGACTTCCCCGACGTTGAGCGGGACTATGAATTCGTCGCGTTGCGTGGGATGGGAGAATATCCCTTCAGTCAGGGCCGCATCGCCTCGAGTCGCGGACTGGACATTTCAGCCGCGGAATATGACGAGCATTTCGAAGAGACGCAGGTCGAGCATTCGACCGCGCTACATGCGCACATCAAGGCGCGCGGACCCTTTCTCACCGGTCCCTTGGCGCGCTACGCGCTGAACGCGGCGTCTCTCTCGCCGCTCGCGCGCGAGGCTGCGCAGGAGGCTGGACTGGGAATCGTCTGCGTTAATCCGTTCCGAAGCATCATCGTTCGCGCCGTCGAGGTTCTTTACGCCTGCGACGAGGCGCTGCGGATCATCGACGAATATGAAGAGCCGGAGCGCCCGGCCATCGATATCGAGCCGCGCGCAGGCGCCGGCTACGCCGCGACCGAGGCGCCGCGCGGCATGCTGTATCACCGCTACCGTCTCAACGCCGATGGAAAGATTGCGGACGCGCGCATCGTCCCGCCGACATCGCAGAATCAGCCGAGCATCGAAGAGGATTTGAAAACCTTCGCGACCGCCTGGCTCGATCTGCCGGACGATGCTCTGCGGCGCCGCTGCGAGCAGACGATCCGCAATCACGACCCCTGCATTTCCTGCGCGACGCATTTCCTGCGGCTCGAGATCGATCGTGGCGGATAGCGTGCGCGAAAGCCGCCGCGTCATCGTGCTCTGCGTCGGCAATCCCCGGCGCGGCGACGACGGCGCGGGCCGCGCGGTCGCACGAGTGTTGCGCGCTTCGCTCGACGGCCTCGAAATCGTCGAGGAGGAGGGCGAGGCGACAAGAGTGTTGGCGCGGCTGGAAGGCGCAGACGCCGCCTTCATCGTCGACGCCTGTCTTTCCGGCGCGCCCCCTGGCGAGATACGCCGCTTCGATGTCGGCGCTGTGCCGCTTCCGCAGACGGCTTTCGGCGCGTCAACGCACGGCTTCGGCCTCGCCGAAGCTCTGGAGCTCGCCAGGGCGCTTGGCGTTTTGCCGCCGCGCTGCGTGGTTTACGCGATTGAAGGCGCGATCTTCGATATTGGCGCGTCGCTGTCGCCGCAGGTCGCGGCGGCGGTCGATATCGTCGCGGCGCGACTGCGGACAGACGTTCTCGGCGGATGATTGGCGGAGCGGCGAGCGCCCGGCTTGGCCTCATTTCGCTCGCGCGCAAATTTGCCGCAGGGCCGAAACCGATCGGTAACACTGCAGCAACCCGGCCGTAACGTCTGCATGGCTAAACTACATGCTCGCGCGCTCTCTCGGCCGCCTTCCGCCCCTTGAACAGGGCGCTGCGGCATGAGCGGACCGCCAGTGAATGGAGATATGAATGCAGCGTTTGGTGTCTTTGGCAACGGTTGCGGCGAGCTTGTCGACAGTTCTGATCCTTCTCAGGCTGCCGTTGAATGTCGCGCGCCGCATCGCCGCATCGCCGGAGGCCTTTATCGACGCCATAGAACGATTTGCGAAGCGCTAGGCCCTCCTGTCGCGCGCGAATTTTTCTGAAGCGTTAGAGCGCGGCTCGCGAAAAAGCGGCCGCCGGTTTTTCGCGCAAAGCGCGCGCTAAGCTTTTGGAATCGATCGCGTCATCCGCATTTGGGCGAACCCACCCAAATGCGGCGTGATCCAGGCGCGGGGTCGCAGCTCAATCTTCCCGCGACGAGATGAGCGAGTCCAGTTGAACCATTGCCTTGAGAAGGTAATTGCCGAACGGCAAGCCCCCGACAAATTCCTCCGTGCGCTTGGGTTCTCTACCCCAGACGATGAGGAATCCCGCCAGCGCCAACAGCAGCATGGCGAGCAAAATTGATGTGAGCCCGGCGGAAACCGCAATCCCCAGGGCGATTCCCATCTTGGTTCTATGGTTCATTCAAGCCCCTCCCGATCATGGTTAAAAAGCTAGCACAGCGGCCGCGCCGCCGCCTCCCACCACAAATGCCGCACGAGGCGACCACACCTTAAGCCTAGTATAGCAGACCGAGGAGACCGGTTGCGGCGGGCGCGGCTTTCCTCGGCGGAAACGCTCGGCTGCGACGCCGCAGTCGGGGCGTTTCCATGTCGGGACAGGGAGCGCGTTAAACGCCGCCAACCATGTTTTGACCCTGCGACAGTTTGAAGGCTGGGAGTTTTCCGCGCCCATTCAATCTCGGCGAAGCCAACGAGTGGATTGACCGTAACAGCGCGGTTATTGTTTCAGAAAGCATAGAGCCGCCAGAAAACGCGCATGTCGACCGTATTGTCGGAATTTCGAAAGGGTCAAATTCGCCGCTTGCGGGCCATCCGAGCGGTTGCGCTTCTGTGTTCGCTTCTTATCGGCGCAGGCGCTCATGCGCGGAGCGCCAAGGTGACGGCCAAGCCGATATCGGATGCAATATGGGCTTATATGCAGGGAAAGTCGTGGCGCGCGGAGCTTCCATGTCCGGGACGGGGCGAGCTTATTCTGTTGAGGGTCCCTTACCTGGATTTTGACGGCAACGCGCAAACCGGCGCTCTGATCGTCGCAAGAAGCGCCGCAAAAGCGGTGGCGGCCGCCTTTCAGGAAATCTACGACAGCGGGAAATTTCGAATCTATCGAATGTCGCTGATCGATGAATTCGGCGGCGACGACGCGCGATCGATGGCGGCGAATAATACGAGCGCCTTCAACTGCCGAACCACCGATCGCGGCGCGATGTCGCGACACGCCTATGG
>JACOWC010000053.1 GCA_016177005.1 Methylocystis sp. | reverse complement strand
CGAGTTTTCTCGGGCGAAACTGACATTGCGGTCGAAAATGCTTTGGTCGATCAATCGGTCGACGAATTCCATTTCGCGTACCCATAGCGCCTGCACGAGTTTCGATTGAACTGCCCGAAAGGGCACTTCAGTCTCGGCCAAGCCATTGGAAATCCGCTGCAGCCGTGAGCGCCTGAAATCATCAAGAACGCCGAACACCGGCTGTCCCGATGCTAACGTGACAACGCCTTCTTGACCCCAGTCACCGAACCACCTTCCCGTTCGCCTTCTTCCATGCGTCCACGCCGCCTTGGATGTGGCAGGCCGAGGACAGTGCAGCAATCCGCCTTCGCGAATGTTTTCCTCCAAATCGTCATAGGGCATGTGGATCGAGCCAGGGATGACGCCTTGCGCTTTGCGCTCGTGCGCTTCGCGCAGATCGATAAGCTCGATCGACGGCTGCCCGACGAGCCGCATCGCCTCCTCCGCCATGAGCGCCCAGCCGCGCTTGGCGATTTCCTCCTGGTGCAAGCCAATGTGCCGATTGGCCGGCACCGCCACGTCCATCATCTTGGGATTGGGCAGATGCAAGCAGTTCATCAGATCTACATATTCGTCGATCGATTTGACTTGCAGGCGTGGATTGTATGCCCTTTCCTCGCCGATCGTGCTGACCGTATCGCCCTTGTAGTCGTGCGCGGGATAGACCAGCGTCCAGTCGGGCAACTTCAAGAGCCGACCGAAAAGAGATTCATATTGCGCGCGCGGATCGCCGTTCTGGAAATCGGTGCGACCGGTACCGCGAATAAGCAGCGTGTCGCCGGTAAAAACTCGGTCCTCCATGAGAAAGCTGTATGAGTCGTCGGTATGTCCGGGCGTGTAGATGACCTCCAACGCGACGCCGGGAATGTCGATACGCTCGCCGTCGGAAACGCGCATCGAGACGACGTCGGCGCCGCTCTTCTCTCCCATCACCGTGACACAATGGGTTCGGTCGCGTAGCGCTCCGAGGGCCGTGATGTGGTCGGCGTGGGTATGCGTATCGACGGCCTTGACGAGCCTGACGTCGAGTTCTTGCAGCAGCTGGATGTAGTGGTCGACTTTGTCGAATACCGGATCGATGATCAACGCCTCGCCACCTCGCCCGCCGGCGAGGATGTAGCTGTAGGTGCAGGAAACGCTGTCGAACAGCTGTCGAAAGATCAACGTCGCCTCCCGACGCGGAGTGAGACCTCTTCCTCACCGCGGCTGCGACACGATGCGCAGATAGGGCCTCGGCGCCTTCCAGCCTTGTGGGTAGGTTTTCTTGGCGTCTTCGTCCGAAACCGAACCGGCAATAATGACGTCCTCCCCCTGCTTCCAATTCACCGGGGTCGCCACTTTGTGTTTCGCGGTGAGCTGCAGCGAGTCGATGACGCGCAGCACCTCGTCGAAATTTCGGCCCGTCGTCATCGGATAGACGATCATCAGCTTGATCTTCTTGTCGGGTCCGATGACGAACACGTTGCGCACAGTCTGGTTGTCCGCGGGCGTGCGCACGCTGGCGTCGCCCGAGGCGCTCGCCGGCAGCATTCCGTAAAGCTTCGAAATTTTCAGATCGGGATCGCCGATCATGGGGTAATTGGGGGCCGCGCCCTGCGTTTCCTCGATGTCCTTCGCCCATTTGGCATGATTATCGACAGGATCGACGCTGAGTCCGATCACCTTGACGTTGCGTCGCTTAAATTCCGGGTCGAGTTTGGCCACGTAGCCGAGTTCGGTGGTGCAGACGGGGGTGAAGTCTTTAGGATGCGAGAACAGCACGCACCAGGAATCGCCGATCCAGTCATGAAATCGGATGCGCCCTTGCGTAGTCTCCGCCTCGAAATCCGGCGCCGTGTCGCCAATCTGGAAAGTCATGTCCCGTCTCCTGGAATTTTTTCTGTATGCTCCCGCACAAGGCGGGACGACATGATAAATGAACCCGACCCCAGCCGCGTCAAGCTTGCCGCGCCACCCGTGTCGGGAGCCATTTTGGCTTGAGAATGCGCTTTCAGGAAATTCAATGATTTTTAATCGAAGCCATCAAGCTTCGGAATATCCATTTAATTGGCTCTTCCTCACTTCCTGTTGCGCGCTTGATCAATCAGAGAGGAAGCCATAACTTGAGCGCGTGGCAGGAAAATCGATTTGGTCCCTCGGGAGGCGCGTTACGCATTTTGGACGCCAAGCAACTCGGCAGCCAATGGCTGATTTCAGCGTCGGCCATCGGGGCTGGTGTCTGTCCAGGCTGTGGAAAGCGATCAACACGCCGACACGGCTTGCATGAGCGCGATCTACAAGATTTGCTGGCGCAAGGCGCCCCCGCGACGTACCGGTCAGCTCCCAAAACGCACCCGTCCGAAATTTTGATGCACATTGACGAGCATGGAACCGCCATATCCGACAGCGTTAGGATGGCCCAGGCGGCAACGGCTGGGGGTTGGGCGCATTGACCACCGCCTGCAATAATTCATGAGCGCGAGGCGGCAATGGCTGAGGATTAAGGGCTACTGCGTCAATGACCGACAGCAGGATTTTTTGATTGCGCTGGTCGCTGATGCGTCCCGGCGCGCCTTTGCGGCGCACAAGCGGCGGATTGCGCCGTGAATGGCGAGACATCCCTCCAAGGACCTCGAGATTGCGCTGCTCGGTGAGCGGTACGATCGCGCTCCGGTTGGTACTGCCAATGCGCCTGGCGGCGGCGATGCTCAGGGATTGAACCTCATGGATCGTGATCTGCATTGGAACTCTTGGGAACTGGCGCATCCCTTTCTGATCGTGACTTACCGCGACGGCGAAGCCAGCGCGCACGTTCGATATGGCGGGCGAGAGGCGACGCTGCCGGCGGACTGCCGGCGGAAAAGCGAGGTTCGATATTACGGCGATTCTCCACGCATAATCGATAATGGCGAAGATCAGCAAATTATCATGTTCAATCAATAAATTATCCAAGTTCCGACCGCCAGTCTCGCCACTATGCCGCTACAATCTTTCGTGTCGTGTCGTGGCGTGGGAGCGAGGAGGGTCGCATGTTTCTCTCTGCCGATTGCCAGCTCGTTCTCGTGCATTGACAGCATCGAGTTTCGAAATTCGCGAACTCACTCTCGCGCCGCGTGGCGCCACGCAAATCGGGCTGCTGACCGAACCCAGCTCAGCCTGTTCTGTCATCGTTCGCATGCCTTGCGCGCGCGGGCGCCAATCCATTTCGTGGCTCGAGTGCGGCCTTGCCGGCGCGATCCGGCTTTGGCTATTCGCTCGCGATTCTCAGTCTGGGAAGGAGCCTTTTTCGGCATCGCCACGACCGGGCGCGCATTCTTTTTCAGCGACGTCGCCTTGCGAGCGTCGGCGCGGGTTCTCGACCCTTTCTCGCGGGCAGGCGTTTCCTCTGGCGCCGCAAGCGCGTTCATCGCGCGCGCCGCTTTGGGAGAAGTCGGCTCCACCGGCTCTATCGTTCGCCGACCGGCGGCCTTCGGCGCCGTCTCCTTTCGGGAACGGCTCGACGCTTTCGCGGCTTGCGCTGGCGTCCGGCTTTGCGATGGCGGCTTTCTTTTCTTGTCCGTGGTTCGCTGCGCGTCTGGAGCTGGCGCGATTTCAATGCCGAACAGCGCCGCCACATCGTCGTCCGCGAGAACGCGCTCGTTCGCCGCGACCGTCCGCGTCATCGGCAGATCGGCGCCTGCGTCTTTGATCAATTCCGCGCGATCGACGCCGCGCAGCGCGAACAGGAGATCGGGCGCAGCGTCGAGACGCGCGCCCGCGCCATAGAGCGCCGCCGCCACATGTTTGCACATGTCGGCCCAGTCGGGACAAGTGCACGACATCTTGATTTCGCTCGGCGCTGGAAACAGCCCCTCGCCTTCCCGGCACACGCGCTCCATGACGTTTTTCGAGAGCTTGCCTTGCAGCAATTCGACAAGCGAGCCGATGGAGCGCGCACAATCCGCGCAAATCGCCTTCCAGCGTGACGGCGCCACCGTGGCGATGTAGATTTTCACCTCATAGATCTCGGAGCCGCTGACCATCGCTCGCACCTGCCCGCGCTCGATTTGCAAGTCGACGACCGAACCATTGCGGACATAAGTCCTGCCGCGCGGGAGACGGTTTTCGAAATCGGAGTATCGCTCCAAATTTTCGCACCAAGCCTTGCCCCAAAAATTGCGCGCGATCGTGCGCCCCTCGATCGTCACCGGCGCGATGACGCGCCCCTTCTTCTTGAGCTTCTCCACTTCCCGGGCGGCCAGCGCCCGCCATTTTGCGACCGGCACATAGGGACGAAAGCCGTAATAGCTCATGGCGTAGGTCCTTGGCGTCAGGCTTCTTTCATCGCCGCATCGAGATCGAGCCGCATGAGCGCCAGCAGGTCGCGGTCGCTCATTTCGGTCAGCTTGATTTCCCCACCGCCGCCGAGGAAATCCTGCGCCAATTGCCGCTTCGATTCGATCAACTGGTCGATTCGCTCTTCAATCGTGCCACGGCAGACGAATTTATGCACGAGGACGTTGCGCTTTTGCCCGATGCGAAAGGCGCGGTCGGTCGCCTGATTCTCGACGGCTGGATTCCACCAGCGGTCGAAATGAACGACATGCGAAGCGGCAGTGAGATTGAGTCCCGCGCCGCCCGCCTTTATCGACAACACGAAGAAGGGGACGCGCTCGTCTTCCTGGAAATTCTTAACGAGATCCTTGCGCTTCGCCACCGCCGTCTCGCCATGCAATACGAGGCCGGGGCGGCCGAACGCCGCGCGAAGCAGTCTTTCGATCGCCGGGATGATCTCCTTGAACTGCGTGAACGCCAGCAGCTTTTCTTGTCGGCTGGCGACCGTTTCGGCGATTTCGAACAGGCGCGCGAATTTGCCGCTGTCCTCTTCGTCATAGGCGCCGTCTCCCAGCCATTGCGACGGATGATTGCAGATTTGCTTCAAGCGCATGAGAGACGAAAGCACGAGTCCGCGCCGCGCCATGTCGTCGCCCGATTGTTTCAGCCGCTCTTCGAGCTCCACGACCGCCGCCTGATAAAGCGCCGCCTGCTTTTTCGTCAGAGGGCAGAAAGCCTTGACTTCCGTCTTGTCGGGAAGATCGGCGATGACGCTCTTGTCAGTCTTGAGCCGCCGCAGGATGTAGGGCGCCGCGAGCCGGCGCAGCGGCGCGTAGGAGACATGCTCCTGCGACTCCAGCGTCTTGACGAAACTCGCAAAGGCTTTGGACGACCCCAAGAGGCCCGGATTGAGGAAATCAAAGATCGACCACAAGTCGCGCAGATTGTTTTCGATCGGGGTGCCGGTCAGCACGATGCGGCCTTTGGCCAGAAGCGATTTGACCGCCCTCGTTTGCTTGGCGTTCGGGTTTTTGATGACCTGGGCCTCGTCCAGCACCGCTAGGCGCCATCGGAATTGGGTGATCCACGGCAGACGCAACAGCGTCGCATAGCTCGTCACCACCAGGTCGACGTCCGCAAGGCGTTCCCCCGCCATCGCCTTTAACTGGTCGGGCGGCGTGAAAGAAGGATGCGCGACCATTATGCGCAGCGATGGCGCGAAGCGCGCCGCCTCGGACGCCCAGTTGGCGAGAAGCGAGGCGGGCGCGACGAGGAGGCTCGGCGCCGCGCCTGATTTGCCTCGATCGAGCGTGAGAAGCAGCGCGAGGACTTGAATGGTCTTGCCGAGCCCCATGTCGTCGGCGAGGCAGGCGCCGAGACCGAGCCGGATGAGAAACGACAGCCAGCGCACGCCGACCTGCTGATAGGGTCGCAATTCGGCTTTCAGCGCCGCTCCCGGATCGGCCAGCTGACGTTCCTTGGCTAGCCCCTCGGGGCTGCGGCATCCGGCGAGCGCCTCAGCCAGCCAGGGGCCGGCCGTCACATGCGCCCATTGCGACAGCCCGTCGCTCGCGACGGGCGTCCTTCCGGACGCCCTATCCGCCGCGGCTTCGGAGGCTTGGCCAATGTCGGCGCCCGCGAGCAGGCGCATGGCCTGGATGAAGGGCACGCCCTCGTTTTTCGCCAGACGCTCGACCGCCTGAAATTTGTCGAGAGTCGCCCTTAAGCGCTCGGCGTCGACTTCGACCCATTTGCCGCGCAGCATCGCGAGGCCATCGGACGCGGCGAGCAGCCCCTCTATCTCTGCGTCGGTGAGGACTTCGCCGTCGAGGCTCACGTCGACGCGAAAGTCCAACATCGATTCCACGCCGAGCAGCGACGGCGCGGTCGAGCCGACCGTCGCCTCGACGGCAGGGCGGCTCGGCCGGTTCATCCGCCACGCCGCGGGCATTCGGATGACGAGGCCGGCCCGCTCCATCGCCTCGACGTCGGCTAGGAACCGCATCGCGTCTTTCGGCGTCCATCGCAGGGGATGAAAGACTTCGCCGCGATCGACGATCTCTTTAAGCCATGCGCAGCTTTCGCTCGCCTCCTGCACGGGATCGAGCAATTTGAGGAGCTTCGCCTTGTCGCCGGCGCCGGCGTATTCGCGCAGCGCTTGCCCGAGCGGCAGATGGCGCAGAGCGCCATGCGCCGCGAGCGAGGACGTATAGGTCGCCATGAAGGCGAAGGGATAGTCCGAGTCCTTGCGGTTCTCCGCCAAGTTGAAATGCACGCGTCCCACGAGACGCCATCGGCTGTCGCGGTTCCTGAAAAACTCCTGAAGCGAAAGCCCGCTTTCCGCGAGTTCGGCGTCGAGGACGCGCTCCATGCCGCGCCACAACGCCTCCAGCACACGGGGTTGCAGATATTCGGCGCCTTGCATCGGCGGCGCCTCGTCGATCAGGGCGGCGAGATCGTAGAGCGGCGGCGGAGGGACATGCGCCGGCTTTCTGGCCTGCTCCGGATCATCGCGCGCGCACAGCGCAGCCACAAATCGCATGGCGAATGCGCGCCAAAAGGCGAGCGCCGGCGGGAGATGGCTCCCCGCCTCGCCGGCGCCAAGCTGCAAGAGACCATGACCGCAATCGCGTGCGAAATGCTCTTCGAGCCGATTGGCGACCGCCTCATCGAATGGAAATTCATCGTCGCACCGATCGAGGCGCAGAACGCCTTGCGGCGATAGAACGGGAGCGAGCGAGCGCGACATAAGCTGGAACGAGTTTCTCAAGAGGCGGACGGTTTCCGCCTATCACGGAATTGAAGGCGCCGTCCCACAAAAGCCCTGAGACCGATAAGGCCGTCTCCATAAGGACGGAATTTCCCACAGGCGCGGTTTCAGCCAGTCCGCCATCGCTCGGCTGGAGAGCGGGCAAACGTTGCCGAGCGCAAAAACGCTCCTGCGCTTCGCCGAGGCGACCGGCAGCAAGTTTCACGACCGCCTCGCAGCGGCGTGACACAATAAACCCGCCGATTGCACGACCGAGCCGCGCGGAGCTGATATTCGATTTTGGGCGAATCAACGCCAATCACGTCGCAGGCTGATCGCCAAAGCCCCGAGACTGGGGAAATTTCGGGCGCCAGAAAATGGGAAATTTCGGGCGCCATTGACACGACGCTACGATGGGGACTGTAAGAAATGCGGTCTACACTTTTGACAAGCGCGGCATTTCCTCGATCGTGGGCGCAACGTTGCCGCCCGCGCTGGGTTCAAGACCCGCAATGCGCTAACGTTTTCATTGTTTATTGGCATCGAGCGCGACAGACCTTCTCGACACCCGGCGAAACTTTGTCCGGGAGAGCCATTGAGCGGCGAACTCATACCGGACTTAGGAATTGAACGCGCTGCGAGAATCGGACGCGGTTTTCCCAATTTCGCTGGAAGCGCCGCTGCAATGGTCCACGGCGATCGAACTCATCGCCGCGCCCGCGCCGCCCAGAGCGAACTCCAGCCTTGTGACGGTGACGATCACCGTCGCCGAGGGCCAGGCGGGAGTCGGCTGGCGGACCTCAAAATCGATCGCCGAAGAGATCTTCGTCGACGCGGCGCCGCATCCGCGCCGCATCCGGCTGACGCTTTGGGAGCCGAACGAATGCGAAGCCATATTCGTCCGCAACAGCGCTCGCTCGCCGCTGCGGGTCGTTCTGCATGCGCTCAGATGGAGCGACCTCGACGACGCCAGCGGGGACGCTGCATGGCGTTCCTGGCTCGAGCAGCCGTATAGCGGCGCCTTTTGCGATCAACCCTTCGAGAACGCTTTCGCCCAAACGCTCTGGCGAGTTGGCGAGCGGGCGGAGGTCGCCTCCAACTGGAGGTTTCGTCGACTGCGTCGTCTCGTCGATCTCGCATGGCGTCATTGCCCCGGCTATCGGGATTGGTGGACGCAGAACGGCTGGCGACCTTCGGAGTTGCGCCGCCTCGAGGACGCCAATGAGATTCCGGTCGTCACCAAGCAGCAGATTCGCGCGGACACAGGCGCATTTTCGCTCAACCGCCGAAGAAGCCAGGAATTCACGACCGCCGGCTCGACCGGAGAGCCGCTGCCCTTCCGCTTCACTTCGACTCTGCATTCGGCGCATACGAGCCTCATCGGGGCCGCCTGCAGCTACGGCCTTCCAGGGCTTGCCCCGCCGCGTCACAAATTCCTGAACCTTTGCCGGTCTGTGCCGGGCCTCAGCGTGACGGGTTCGGGCGGAAGCCTTCTGATCGGCCTCGCGACGCTTCGCGAACGCGACCTGCTGCTTCGCCTGCTCGATATCTATCGACCCACCACGCTCTTCGGCTGGCCGACCTTGGCGGCCGATCTGGCCGCGACGCTTGAGGGGCGCTACCGCTTCCGCCTTGCGGTGATCGGCTCCGAAAACATTGCGGCGGGACAAATCTCGGCGATCGGGACGATCGCCGACAAGATTGTGGGGACTTACGGCCTGTCGGAAGGCGCGGGCTTCGCTTTGCGGTGTCCCCATTGCGGCGCCTATTCGGAACTGGGCAATCTCGGCCTGATCTCCTTGCGGCCGAGGCCGGATGGCCTCTGCGACATCATCGGCGCCGCGTTCTGGGCGCTCGACACTTTGTTCATCGCCTACGCCACCGGCGACATCGCGAGCGGACGCGCCGAAGCTTGCGGCGCGTGTCCCCCGGCCCCGTTGCGATTCGGCGCCGTGGAAGGACGCAGCAAGGACGTCCTGCTGGATCGTCGCGGAAACCCCTATCTGCTGGGTCTGATCATGGGCGCGAAGCCAGTGGTCGAAAAACTCCGGAACGTGCGCTTGTTCGATTGCGTGCAGCGCCAACCAGGCGAAGTCACATTCCGCTATGTGAGCAGCGACGGCCTTCCCATTGACGAGGAAGCGCTGCTGCGCGCGCTAAGGGAAGCTTGCGCCGGCGACATTTGTTTTCGCATTCGCCTCGAACCGCGCTTGCTCGCCCTGCGCAGCGGGGCCTGGGGCCAGAAGAAATGGAGTCTGCTGAAGGCGGAGGATTTTTGAGCGTTCCGAAATATGGGTTTTCGCGACAGGCTCCGAGCGCGAGGCGACCACAGACATGCTCCTCCCGCGCAGCGGACGGCGGACGCGAGAGGCCTTAGCGCGCTTGGCCTCTCCGCGTTGCGCGCCGCTATTCCCTGTCCTATCGTCCATCACCGCAGTTTGGCTCCAGCATTTAAAAAAAACCGACGGAGGCAAGCGAGGTCCCGATGAGGCTCAAACATCTTCCTGTCATTCTTGCAATATTGGTCACTTTAGGTTGCACGGAGCTCGGCGCATTTTTGTTCCTACAGGCGACCAACAGGAAACCGAACATCGACTGCCATCGCAAGACCGCCGAAATCAGCCAAAAGCGGGAGCGGCTTGACCGGCTCGGAGCCGAGTTCACCGCGCTAGATCCCCACATCGGCTATGGATACGGCGGCGGCGAGCCGAAGCTCAAGCGCGTTGAACAGTCGTATTCGTGGGATAACGGCAATGTTATATATAAATCAAAAAATCAAAGGTGGGACAGGCCCATCATACTTGTTCTTGGCGGGTCAACGGCAGATGGAGTTCTGTACGGGCACAGCTGGCCTGAGGAATTAGCAAAGCTGCTCATCGTCAATAATATGAAGGGCACCATTATTAATGGAAGCGTTGGCGGGTTTTCGACAAACCAGGAACTGCTCAAGCTTGTCAGGGATGGGCTGGAGTATAATCCTGACTTCGTTATTTCCTATAGCGGGGTCAACGACAGGGGTTTTTACGGCGAGCCCTCGCATCCGATGGTGCATTCCTATCAAAAATATGTTTTCGATCAATTCTCGAATCCCGAGCCTAACGCCTTCGTCTGTATTTTTTCTAACACCTATTCTGTTATTTCGCAGCTGACGCCAGCATTATTTAAACGCCGCGTATCGGTGAATTTGGGCGTCGCGAGTCGCCGCAGCGTCGGACAGCAATATTCAAAAAACATCGAGCTGATGAATGCGATAAGCGTATCGCAAGGGGCAAGATTTTACGCCTTCATCCAACCCCATGCTTTTTTCCGGAGCAGGCATGCGGCGCAGGCCTCGATTGAAACCAACGGCAGGGAATATGTAGACAGCCTGTCGTCTCTCTATCAGGAAATAATAGATCTCCCTTCAACCCACAAATTCATCGTGGACGCGACGGGCAGCTTGGAGAAGGATGACGGAGTTTATTCGCAGGACGGCATTCATTTGACGGAGAAAGGCGATAGGGTCGTCGCCAACTTCGTCTTCAAAACGCTCGAACCCGCACTGCGCAACGCGCCGGCTGTCGCCCCACGGATATCGAACCCGTAACCGAGAACGCTTCACGCGCCCAGCCGCGTCCGCATTCGCGAAGGAGCGACGAACCGCGATCATTGCGGCGCACGCATCACTTCCTGAGCAAGGTCCAGGAGAGCGCCGATGCCCTCGCAATAGACGGATTTATTGTCGAAACCGCGCGCCAGCGAATAGCGCGCCGGAAGGTGGCCCCCGGCGCAAATCTCGCGCCATCTGCAGTCTGCGCAATCCGACGGAAGCACATCGCCCTTGGCGTCGCGAAGCAGTCCCCAGGCGATCCGCTCGGCTTCGAGGAGGGAGCAATCGAAGACGGTTTTCTTGAGATTTCGCACGCCAGCGCTCGATTGACCGATCACTTTGAGCTGATCCAGCAGATCGTAAGATCCGTCGGTCTCGACGATCAGCAGGCTCACGCTCCTTCGTCCGAACCAGTCCGTCCGCGGATATGCGGAAACCGCGGCTTGCAGAGCGTCTTCGAACACGCGGATGGAGATGTGGGCGAAATCCGGGCGGGAGAGCCAGAACCTCATCGCTTCGTTCATCCATCGCCCGTACCGAAGGGCGAGTTCCTTGCGACGCGCGCCCGCCATATCATGAGTGATGAATGGATGAAGCAGATCGAGCGCCGGCGGATCGAAGTCGCAAAGCGCGGTAATGACGGCCTCGGGATCGGTGTCGAAATCGACGACGCACAGCAGACCGCCGAATAGATTTGTGGCGCGCGCCTTCAAGCGATGGATGGCTCGGCTGACGCGCTCCCATGTCTCGCGCCCCTTGAGATCCTTGCGGAAAACATTGTGCTCGGGCCCGCCGTCGAGGCTCACGCCGACACAGACGTCGTGAGCTTCGAGAATGTCGCATATTGCGGGGCTCAAAAGCGTTCCGTTGGTCTGCAAACTATACTTTATCTCAACGGGCCGCGCCGCCTCCCGCAGGCAAGACAACAATCGATCGAGTCGCTTGACTCCGACGAGGAGCGGCTCGCCCCCGTGCATGACCACATTAATTTGTCGCGAGCCCGTTTCCTCGCCGAACTCGCTTATGCGTGTCCCGAGACGCCGAAACACGTCGGGCGAAGCCAACTTCGGCTTCGCCCGCCAACTTGCGTCTCCCGCGGCGTATTCATAACAATAATCGCACGCCAAATTGCAGCGCGAAGCGAACTTGAGGATGATCGTATCCAGAACCGTCTTGCGACCGCTCCGCATCGCCCCGGCGACGCGTTATTCAGCGGATTTGTAAAACGCCGAGAGAAATTCGGACTTTCTCGCATCGCCATCTTGGGCGGAAGCGGGCCTCGCCGAACGAGCCTTGGCGAGAACGCGCGTCATGATTGGATTGAGCTCGCGATTTGCCCCAGCGCCCTCGGACGCGATTGCTGGCGCGAAGACGGCTGATTTCACCGGATTTGCGCGATCGACTTCATGAGACATGGCCGACATGGCGTTCTCCTGGGTTTCTATATTCAAAACGGCTACTACGGCTCTGCGAATATTGTCAATGCGGCAGCTCTTTTGGCAGGCCAGCGGCTGATGCGCGTCGTTCACGCCTCGCGGGAAAGGCGCTGCCTTCGAGGGCGGCGCCTTCCGCACGAGATCGTCTTCCGTCGTCGAATGGCGCCGGCGGATCAGTATTGGATCATGGGCGGCGGAGCCACGTTGAAGTGATAGTTCACGCCAAGCCGGACGATGTTGCCGTCGAAGGTCGTACGAGAGACCGCGAAATTCGCGCCTACGCCGCCGAAGTTGCCGGGGACGAGCCAGCTCGTCGTCCAATTCGCATGGCCGAGGTCGTAATGCAGATACTCGGCCTTCGCGCTCCAGTTCGGCATGAACATCCACTCGACGCCCGCGCCAGCCGTCCAGCCAGCCAGCGTGCCGGAGAAGTTCCCCGCGCCGCCTCCGAACTGGCCGAAGGGCGACCAGAAGCTGAACGCGCTGGTGTTCGCCGTGACTCCGCCATAGGCGAGGCCCCCGGTTCCGTAGACCTCCAGCGTCGGCGTAATGAGGAAGCCGACCCGACCGCGCACGGTTCCGAGATAGTCGAGCGTTCTGTGGTTATCGAACACCGTGAGCAAGGCGTTCGGGCCTACGGCGCCCAACCCTGCGGCGGCGCCGTGTCCCGAGGCTGTCGTGCCCTGGATGTCCGTTTCGAGGCCGAGAACGAAACTGCTGCCCGGGAACTGATAATTGCAGCCCGCCTGGCCGCCGCCGATGAATCCGTCCAGCGGCGCGTGGGAGGCCGCGTATGTGGTCGTTAGCCCAGTGGCCCCTTCGCTGTCGATGGACTGGTTGGATATCTGATTGTGATCGCCCCATGTCCAGCCGGCGTTGAGACCGACGTAGCAGCCCGTCCACAACGCCGGCGCAGGCGGCGGAGGTGGCGGAGGCGGCGGCGCCTTGTGCGAAGGAAGGTCGGCTGCAAATGCAGAACCTGACGCCATGAGCAGCGCCAGAACCGAGATAGACGGTAGATGATTTTTCATAATGCGCCGTCTCACGATTCAACAGGGGGTTGCTCTTCCCTCAATTCGCGGCAATCCATTGGGAGAGCGCAGGCATATCTGAATTTTTATCGCCAACTTCATTTCCGTAGGCAATAAAGGATTTGACGCTGAAGCCTGTCGCCGATCATTTTTCCGAAAGCTGTGATAAAATTACCGCAATCATGCGCCGATTGCGGCAATTCTTTAACGAATTTGACCTTTCGCGACGACGTGAATGTGAGGGGACGAAGGCTGAAGAGTCCTGCGCTTGGCTCCCGAGCAATGTGATAACGTCCATACGCGCGCCCGCCACAGATGCGGGTCTTGGGAGTGCGCGATGGAACCCTTGAGATTCGCGGCGTGCGTTCGCGTAGAGAAGGCGATGCAGCTGAACGGGGCGCATCTGAGCGTCGACGAAGACGAAATCCGCGTGCGCACGCATCCGGATTGCGGCGGCTACTCGGCTCTCATTCCCGTCTCGACGGATTTGGAGGCGGAAGGCCCCCTCGCCTTCGACGTGAGTCTCGAGGTCGAGCATGGCGCGATCGGCTTGGCTGCGGTAAGCGCCGATCTGAAGCTACTTTCGGAGCGGGTCTGGGCGAGCGGCAAACATGCAGGCTCCCTTCTCGTTCCGGAAGGCCGCGCAATGGCCGGCTTGCTGATCCGCAACGCATCCGCTGCGGGCGACCCGTCCTCGGGCGCTCTGCTGAGCATAAGAGAGAGGCCCTTCGGCGAGGGACTGCTCCGGAATTGGCCGACTTCCGACGCGCGCCTGCGTCTGCCGATGCGACGTCGATCGCAAACGCCCTTCGGCGGGACAGAGGCTCATCCTGAACGAGGCGGCGCGCCCGTGGTCACGTCGGAAATTCTCGAGGCGCGGAGGTCCGCGGTGATCGTCATCGACGCCTGGTCGGACCACGAATGTCCGGGCTGGGCGCAGCGCGCGCACGAAAACATCGTTGATCGCCTGGTCCCGGCCTTATCCGCCTTTCGCCGTGCGGGCTTCAGGATTTTTCACGCCCCGCACGACCGCGCGCCACATCCCGCAATCGCGCCCCGGCCGAATGAAGTCCTGATCGAGGGCAGCCTGCACGCCAACTATATCGCCGAGGACTTGCGCGCGCTTGGCGCGGATAGGCTCGTATATATGGGGTATTCGACAAATTATTGCTTGATGACGCGCCCGATCGGCGTCATCAACATGTGGCGGGAAAGATTCAACATCATCATGGTGCGCGACGCGACGATCGCGCTCGAAAGCCCAGAAACCGCAAGCGGCTTCTGGGCGCATAAGGTCATGGTCGATTTCGTCGAGTCGTCGATCGGGGCGACAATCGGCGTTGACGAGGTCATCGACGCCGTCGCAGAGGTCGCCTGAGGCCGTCGGGCCTGCGCCACCAGGTCCGACAAAAGCGTTCTGGGATAAAGTCAGCAGATCGAGAAGAGCGCGATGCGTGAGGAGCCAGGGCAAGTATATAGGAAGATCAAGAACCCCGACTATTTGGAGGTCTTGGACGGATACGTCATTTACGACGAAAGCGCCGAACGCGCGATTCTCCTCAATCCCACGGCCGTCGCCGTGCTCGAATTATGCGAGGACGGAGCCGACGCGGCCGCTATTGCGGCGTTGATGCGGCAAGCGTTCGCGCTCACCGCGGATCCGCTGACCGATGTCGAGATTTGCCTTAGAATGCTTCTGGCCGAGGGCTTAGTGGAAGCCGAGAGCCCGGCGCCAGGAGCGGCTGTGCGCCGCTTTCTAACGAAGATCCTGAAACGGCGGAACGATGGGCTTTCCTGAAAGCCAACGCGCGCAGCCGCGGCCGGAGAGGCGTTTCGCATCATTTTGTCTGAAAATCGGTTCTTAACTTTTCGGGAATGATGCTGAGAAGGGCCAGGCCGAGCTATGCTGCGCATAGACTTTTCAAAAGCGGAGGTGCTGAAGTCGGCCTTCAGCGCGCAAGCGATGACGTTTTGCGAGCCAGCGGTGAAGAACGCGCTTGTCGCCGTCATCGATCTGCTCGCGATCGAAACGGGAACCCGCGCCGCGCGGGAAGAGTGGCAGCGCGCACAAATCAACAATCTTCTCGCGCACTGCGCGAGCCGGTCGTCCTTCTGGCGACGACGGATCGGGTCGCGCAACGTCAAGAGCCTCGATCTCCATTTGCTGCCGATATTGAGGCGCCGCGATCTCATCGCCCAAGTGGCAAGCGAACAAAGCCTGCTCAGGGCCCCCGACAGAATAGGGGTAGCGCTGCATTCGACATCCGGCTCTTCAGGCATGCCGACGAAATTCTATGTTAGCGCAATGAATATGGAGTATAATAATATAAGAGGCATGGCTCAATACTTCATTGAAGGCAGAGAACTTACGAAACCCAAGACTCTCCTGCAACACAGTCCAGAGCATTTTGCGGACGGATTCAATGTGGAGCGCAAGGGATCGTGGTTATATCACCTTGACTCATTCTTTGCGTCAGGCGGCACTAAGCACATAAAATACTTTCACCCTGCCATCAGGAAACTGGCGACGGAACTTGCGAGAGACGAGATCGGTTATTTGATCGCATCTCCGCGCATTATCGAACCGTTGTTGCGAGAAGCCGAAGAGGAACTGCTTTCCAATTCCGGCTTGTCCATGTGGATGCCAATCGGCGAAGGCGTGGACGATTCGTTGCGCGAAAAATTCGCGCAAAGAGGGGTCCCGGTGCGATCGAGCTATTCGGCGGAAGAGGTCGGACTCATCGCATCGGAGTGCGAGTTCACGCCAGGCAAGTTTCATGTTGCGACGAGCAACGTTGTCGTGGAAATCGATCGCGGCGAAAAGATCGACATGAACGGCGTCGAGCTTGGCCGCGTTCTCGTGACTCATTTACATTCCTACGCCACGCCGATGATTCGTTACGACATCGGCGATTTCGCTTCGCTTGCCGCCGTTTGCCCGTGCGGACATGATGGACCGACGCTTTCCAACATATGCGGCAGAACAAAGAGCCTGCTAAAGCACGCGGATCAGTCGATAACGCCGTTCTATGTCAGGAATAGCGAATTGCTCGAAATCGTGAATCTGCGAGAATACCGGATCAGGCAAACAGGCTACAGAACGATTAAAATCGAGCTGTGCGCGCAGGACGATGTGACTCAGTGTCAGCGCTCCCGGCTTATAGAATTGCTCAAGAGGCACTGCACGGATTCTTTTGACGTTGAAGTCCAAGTGGTCAAGGAAATCGACTGGGGGAGCGATCGCAAACGGCTGGGCTACCGCTGCGACATATTGTGAACGTGAGGGGCCGCTCCCGCAGGGGCCATCGGACGAGGAGCGCGCGGGTCGGATCAGCCTCCTTGCTCTTCCTTTAAATACGGGCTGTTCGAGGCCTTCTTGAGGTTTGCCTGACCTTGACCGCTTTGGTTTCTTTCGTTAGAAAAAGTAAACAGTGGCGCATGCATGGAGGCTTGGATGAAGACCGCCCTGAAGCAAACTGCTTCCCGAGAACCGCTTTCGGGAATGCAGGGTCGGTCTGTTCCGAGTATTGTTGCGAAGGTTTTCGGCAAGGCCACGTACGAGGCGCCGCGAGTGATCCCGTTGGACACGGAGCGCCTGCGTCGATCTGACCCCAAGGGCGTGACGAAGGTCCCCCCCGTCACCATGATGGGTAATTTCTGAGCGACAAGCGACAAAGGGTGGGGCGATTACTCGTTCATAATTCATGCGTGTGAGTTCCGGCGCAGTCTCGTCATGAAAGGCGTAAGTTCCGTCGCCGCCGCTCTCATCGTCAAGAACGAGGAGCGTTTCCTGCCCGGTTGCCTCGACAGCCTGTCGGGGCGTGTCGATGACATCATCATCGTCGATACGGGTTCGTCGGACGCCACCGTCAATATCGCCACGGGCGCGGGCGCAAAGGTCATTCATCACCAATGGACCGGGGACTTCGCGGCCGCGAGAAACGTCGGACTCGACGCGGTCGGCAGCGAATGGTTTCTCTATATCGACGCCGACGAACGCCTCCGTCTGCCAGAAGGCGGGAGAGTTTCCGACTATCTTGATTCTTCCGCAATCGCCGCCTCTGTCCGCTTCCAGCCGAAGAAAGGCTATACGCGCTACAGAGAACCGCGGCTTTTCCGCAACGATCCGCGTCTAAGGTTTCGAGGAAGGCTCCACGAGACGTTCATGCCGGTTCTGCAGGAGATCTCGGCGCGCGAGAATCTTCCGATCGCCCGGACCAGCATCGAGTTGGACCACTTGGGCTACGACGGCGACCAATCTGAAAAGCACGCCCGCAATCTGCCCTTGCTCGAAGATTGCGTTCGATCCGAACCGAATCGGTTGTACTACTGGCATCATTTGGCGGAAACGCTCGCCGCTCTCGGAAGGACGGATGAAGCGCTCGCGGCGGCGAATGAAGGTTTCGCCAGAGCCGAATTCGATGTCTCCGAGAAGGCTGAGGCCAACGCCAGCCTGATCCTGCAGGCTATCGCCCGCCTCAGTCTCGAAAGGGGCGACGATCCTCTGCCGCTCATCGAAGAGAACGCGCATCATCTTGCGCTGGATTACGGTCTGGCGTTTCTGCGCGGCCACGCGCTACTGAACGCCGGCCGTCCCCTGGAAGCGCTCCAGGCAGCGATGGCGCTGCGGCGCATAGACCCCGACGAGCTCCACGAAGGTTTGCTCGCCTTCGACCGCGGCATATTCCGTGAGAAGGCGTGTGAACTGGCCGCGCAGGCCTGTCTCGAGGCCGGAAAACGGCGAGAGGCGGCGGCTTATCTCGCGGAGGCGGAACTCTTGGCCGCGTCCGAGAAGGCCGCCGCGGAACCGCGGTGACGCGCCGGACTCCCAAGCACGCGAAGGCCCTGGCGCCGGGGTTGCCCTTTGGTGGAGGCGCCGGTAATAACTGGATCGGCTCAAGCTATTGATGGTTGGGTCCTTGCGCCGCAAGTCAAATGGGAAACACGCGGTGACGCACTCCTTTGACGAATTGGGACGCCCCAGATTGTCCGTGATCGGGCTCGGCAAGTTGGGCGCGCCATTGGCTGCGGTCTTCGCCGCGAAGGGTTTTTCCGTCATTGGACTCGATTTGAACGCCGAGGCGGTCGAGGCCGTCAACGCGGGGCGCGCGCCCGTCGCCGAGCCGCTGCTCCAGGCGATGATCGACCGGGGACGGGAGCGCCTGAGAGCCACGACGTCCTTCGACGAAGCGGTCGCCGATTCCGACGTCACCTTCATCATCGTGCCGACCCCTTCGGACGCCAGCCGTCTCTTTTCTAACGCCTATGTCGTCGACGCGCTAACGAGCGTCGGCGGCGCCCTGCGCAAGAAGGACTCCTACCATGTGGTGGCGGTGACCAGCACGCTGATCCCCGGCTCGATGGACGGCGAGATCAGACTGGCGCTGGAGCGTTCTTCCGGGCGAAAGGTCGGCGTAGATCTTGGCCTTTGCTACAATCCCGAATTCATCGCGCTCGGCTCCGTGGTGCGCGACATGCTCCATCCCGATCTGATCCTGATCGGACAGTCGGACGACAGGGCGGGGAGCGTCGTCGAAACGATTCAACGCGCCTGCGTCGAGGGCGAACCGGAATTCCACCGGATGAGCCTCGTCAACGCAGAACTGGCTAAGATCGCGATCAACACCTTCGTCACCACGAAGATTTCTTACGCCAACATGATCGGCGAAATGTGCGATCGCCTGCCCGGCGCGGACGCGCTCGTGGTCACGAACGCCATCGGCGCCGACAGCCGCATCGGCCGCAAATATCTGCGCCCCGCAATCGGCTACGGGGGTCCATGCTTTCCCCGCGACAACAAGGCCCTTGCGGCGCTCGGCGGCAAGCTCGGGGTGAATTGCGCGATCGCTCGGGCGACGGACGAGATCAACGACCACCAGCTCGACCGGCTGATGGCGGCGATTGAAAGCTGCGCGGCGCCGGGCGATGTCATCGCCATTCTGGGATTGTCGTATAAACCCGACACCGGCGTGATCGAGGAGAGCCAGGGCCTCGCGCTGGCGGCGCGTCTTCTTTCGTCAGGCTACGACGTCGTCGCCAGCGATCCGCTGGCTCTGCCCGCCGCTCAGTCCATGCTCCAGTCGCACGCGCGACTTTTCGACGATCCCGCGGCCGCGGTGGCTGAGGCCGACGTCGTCGTCGTCACGACGCCCTGGCCGCAATTCGCGAAGCTGTTCGCGCCGGGCCCCTCGCGAGCGGCAAAGCGGCTGACCGTGATCGACCCCTGGGGAATCGTCGAACGACCGGCGGCCGCGGGCTTTCCGTTCCATTTGATGCAACCTGGGGCCGGCGCGGCGCCGCACTTGAGAAAAGGAGCGGCTTGATCGCCGGCTCGGAAGCGGCTCCACGCGCCAAGTCGCACACGCGGGCCGCTTGCGTTACGAGATCGCCCCAATGCTGATGGAGCATGGAGAGTGCAGGAATGATCGGTAGAACTGCGCTGGTGCTCGGAGGGGGAGGCTTCATCGGCGGCCATTTGACGAAGCGGCTCAAGCGGGAAGGATTTTGGGTCCGCGCCGTCGATCTCAAATTCAATCCCTTCGCCGAAACGCCGGCGGACGATTTCCTGATCGGCGACCTGCGCGACCCCTATATGTGCCGCCATTGCGTCGACCGGAGATTCGACGAGGTCTATCAGCTCGCCGCCGACATGGGCGGAGCGGGATACCTTTTTACGGGCGAGCATGACGCCGAGGTGTTGCACAACTCGGCGACCATCAATCTCAATGTGCTCGACGTTTGCCACAAGCGAAACGTCAAGCGCATCTTTTACTCGTCGTCCGCCTGCATCTACCCTGAGCGCAACCAGCTCGACCCGGACAATCCGAATTGCGCTGAGGAAAGCGCCTATCCCGCCGCCCCGGACAGCGAATACGGGTGGGAAAAGCTCTTCAGCGAGAGGCTCTATCTCGCTTACGCCCGCAATTTCGCGATTGAAGCGCGCATCGCGAGGTTTCACAACGTCTTTGGCCCAGAGGGCGCCTGGCGAGGCGGCCGGGAGAAGGCGCCGGCGGCTGTCTGTCGCAAGGTCGCCGAGGCGCCGGACGGCGGCGAGATTGAGATCTGGGGCGACGGCGCTCAAACCCGCTCATTTCTTTACGTCGACGAATGCCTCGAAGGCGTAACGCGCTTGATGAGATCCGATTTTGCGGGACCGGTGAACATCGGCTCACAGGAAATGGTCTCGATCAATCAGCTCGCCGCGCTTGTCGCCAACATCGCCGGCAAAAGGATCTCGATCCGTCATATCAAGGGACCGCTCGGCGTAAGGGGGCGAAACTCCGACAACCGCTTGGTCAGAAGCCGGCTCGGCTGGGCGCCGGAGCGGCCGCTGCGGGAAGGCCTCGAGAAAACTTACGCTTGGATCGAAGCCCAGCTCGCCTCGTCGAGCGCGAACGCGGGCCGCGATTGATTGAGCGCAGGCTCAGACGCGCGTCGCTCGCGCGTCGCCGACGAACGGCATGATTCCCATCAACACGGCTTCGCTAAGATCAGCAAATGCCAGCCGAGCCTCTCTTCGAGGGCCCTGAACATTTCCGCCGGCATAGCCTTGAACCACGGCGTCGGTTCGTATTCGTAGCGGATGTATTTCTCCACGATATAGGGAAATATGTGGTCCTGACGCATCTGCGTGATGTCGAACAAACCGTCCAGCAAGCCATGCGCTTGATCGCGCGTGTAGGTGAAAGCGATCGGGCAACCCGATTGCGCTTCGGGCTGATCGAACCCGGCGTCGATCATGATCGCTTTCCACGAATTCGCCGCGTAGAGCATGATTCTCAACTCGCCGTCCGGCGCGATCAGGCGCCGCGCGGCCTCGATCGCCGCGCGCGGATTTGGCGTGTGATGAATAACGCCGAACGAATAGATCAAATCGAAGGTCGAGGGAGCAAGCAGCCGATCCGCCTCCTCCGCGTTTCCAAGATGGAATGAACCCGTCAGGCCATAGACGTCGAAGCGTTTCATCGCCAAGTCCAGACTGGCCTGCGAGAGTTCGATCGCCGAGTAGTCCGCCCCCTGTCGCGCGAAATTTACGGCGTCGGTTCCGATGCCGCATCCGATCTCGAGCACGCGCTTGCCGCGCCAACGGGCAAAATCGGCGAAGCCCGGGATGTGCGGCTCGACGAAATATTTTCGCGCCTCGACCTCGTCGAAATATTCTCGCGTTCCGAGATTGCTTGTCGAGTGACGGACATTGCAGGGGCGTCGATTCCAATAGGCGGCCACCGCCTCGAGGCTGGGCGACGGGCCGTCATGGACGCTCGGCATGGTCTCCTCCAAAAGTCCGCGGCAACGCCTCAGGCAGCCCTGAGAGAAGACGCATGCAGTCGCGGGTTGATCCAGCTTTGCACGCCGTCGTTGAAGCGCACTCTCCCATAGCTCGTCTCGGTCTCGGCTTGGCACGGATAGTCCCACAGGCAAGTCCAGCCTTGGGCGGTCAAAGCGCGGCGCAATCGATCCTCGATCGAGGATCCATGCGTGCCGATGTGCAGGCGTTTGACTTTCGAATTTAGACAGTCGGCGCTGGTTTCAATTACCTCAGCCTCGGCGCCTTGGATATCCATATCGACCAAATCAATCAACTCGTGGCTTGCGAGCGCTTCGGCGAGAGTCATGGAGCCGACCTCGATCACGCCCCAGCCGTCGCTGCGTCGCAAAAGCGGCTTGCCGAAGTGGGAAACGCCCGTTGATTGCAGCTGGTCCTCGCCTGCAGGGCCGAAAATGGCTTGTCCGTACCACGCCGCCCCTTCCGGCAGAAAGCCTTTCGGGGCCTCCACGGCGAAAAGGGTCGTCTCATTGCGCGCCGCCGCGGCGGACTCATGAAGATACAAATCACCGGGACAAAGACCGTTGAGACTCATGTGTTCTCGGGCGAAGCGCGCGTGCAGCGGGTCGGCCTCGACCAAAATCGCCTTTGTGCGAGGAACGCCTTTTTGGCGCGCGGCGCACACGCCTCGCGCCGCCCATCGACCATAGCCCGCCCCCACCTCGGCGATCACGAAGGCGTCGCCAGCGTCATGGACCGACTCAAGCAAGTCGATCCATTCGAAATATTCTTCATCGAAAGCAGGCAAGCACGCCTTCCGATGCGAATCGCTTTCTGGGAAAATTGTATCTTTCAAGCCATAGACTAAGCTTAAATTCGTCATCGACCCGATAAAATCATACGCATAACCTCGTTCCATGCGTCCGTCGTATGCGTCAAAAACATCAAATATCCGATGATGGTTCGCATGTTTTGTCGAACGTTGATTCCTTCTGGAAATAACTTCATCCTCAATCGAATGCGCAAAATTGAGACGAAGCTCGTCATTCGCTTCCCTCACGGAATTCTCTCCTTAAACTCTCGGCCTCGAATTTTGAGGCGCCCACGTCGGTAGTTCTTAAGGCGGAGCGTCCATATCTTGACGGAAAACCAAGCGCGTCGTCGGCAACATAGTCTCGTCTTCACGCCGACTGCAAGGTAAGGCGCCAGGGCAAAATCTAATCTGGCGCGAAGCGCGCGCGTGGTTGCCCGCCGTTCGACAGTTGTTGTACTCATTCGGCGTGGGAGGCGACAAACGGGGATCGCCGATGTCGGAAGGTTGCAACGGCCCCGCGGGCGCGGCCGGGATGAGGGAAACGCGGATCGGAGCGATCGCCCCGAGAGCTTCAAGCCCCTCGACGCCAGAACTTTTCAAGTTGCGCGACGGGGAAGCGGAGTTTCGGTCGGGCGAGGCGCGCGCCAAGACAGACGACATGGAAGCGGCGGTCGCACATTACAAGGCCGCGCTGCGGACGGATCCGTCGCATCTCGGCGCCAGAATGGGGCTCGGCAAATTGCAATTCGTCGAACCCGATCAGCCGCTGCGCAACGAAATGCGGCGTCGATCCAGCCCCGATGTCTGCGACGTCTACATCGCCGTACGCAATCCCTGCAACTATCGTTGCTTCTACTGCGTCGCAGCTGGCCATAACGCCGAGCCGACCCAGCGCTTCAATCTGAGCGCGATCGAGAGAGTTTACCAGCTAATCCCGAACAAGCTCGTCGTGACCGCATTCGAATGCGGCGGCGGCGAGCCCACCGTTCATCCCGAATTTCCCGATTTACTCGAGCTCTGCGCAAAATATGGGGCCGTCTCCTTCCCAACGAACAATTCGCAGGACCCAGCGCGCTGGCTTCCGAAGGGAGCGGCTGAACGGCTCGACATCCGTGCGGCGCTGCATCCGGAAGCAGAGAGCCGGCTGGAGAAATTCCTCGAATACGCCGCTACGCTCGTCGAAGCCGGCGCCACCTTTCGATGCCAATTCATCGCACATCCGACCCGCTTGGAGCGCCTGGACCATTATCGCCGCCTGTTTCAAGCAAGAGGAATATTGTTTCATCCGATACCCTTCATCGGAACCTATAACGGAAAACAATATCCGCACGCTTACGCCAAGGAGGAGCAAGACCTGATCGGGCGTTGTCTCCAGCGTCCCTCGATCGGCTTGAAAATCAGTCCTCATGTGCACCGGATCAGAAATTTCCGGGGCATTCCCTGCATCGCCGGCAAGAATCTCATTTATGTCCGGCAGGATGGGACGATGCAGCGGTGCCTGTACGATGATGCGATCATCGACGCGCCGCTTGCGCAGGCGAAGCCCTGCTCCGTCGCCAACTATGGCTGCGGCTTGTTCCTCGAGCGGCTGAATTTCACGCAGACGGCGCATTACCACAATGTCTTCGCGGGATTGGCGAAGCTCGATCCGTTTGATCTCGATTGGGAGGAGGAAGCGGCGAGAGATTTTGGATATGAAGACGCCGCCACGGGCCTCGCCTCCGAATATGTCGCGATGTACGACGCGCTGATGGCCGCCTTCGGCAAGGACGAGTTTCCCGAATGACGCCTGATCGCAAAGATTGCAAAGCTCAGTTCCTGCCGGATATAGAAGGAGCAATCGCGGCGGACGCAAGGTCGCCGGCGCTGACCTGCGACAACCACCGGCTGTTCTCTTTCGTGGCCACCTCCCGCAATGACGATCATGGAGGCGACGCGCTCAGGCGCACTCAAAGCTTTATCCGTTGCCTCGCCCTGCAGTGCGAGCGCCACCGATTGCGCGGCGAACTCGTCCTCGTCGATTGGAATCCGCCGTCGAGCCGCGCGCCCTTGGCTGAGGCGCTGGACTGGCCACCTGGGAACGGCTGGTTCGCCGCGCGGGTGATCAGCGTGCCGCACGAGGTTCATCTGTCGCTGCCGCACGCGCGAACGCTTGCGATGTTTCAAATGATCGCCAAGAATGTGGGGGTGCGTCGCGCCTCGGGCGACTATGTCGTTGCGACCAACATCGACATCATTTTTTCGGACGAACTGTTTCGTTGGCTCAAGACGGCCGATCTCGACGACCGCTGCGTGTATCGTTCCGACCGTTGGGACATCCCGAACGACATACAGCTCGAAACCGATTTCGACGTGTTGTTGCAGCGCGCGCGTCAGGAGACCATAAGAAAAAACCTGAAGGAGGGAACGATCGAAGCGGGAGAGAAGGCACGCTCAATCTCCGCAGTTTCGAGGATCGACTCCCTTCTCATTCGCCCCATCCAGACGCGGCTTGGCGTCATTCGCGATCTGCTGCACGACGGCGGCGACCCTGCGGCCCTTCTCGACGAGTTCGCGCAGCGCGCTCTGCGCGAGCTTCGCGATTTCTATGTCGCCGCCGACCGGCACCTGAACGGGTGCGGCGACTTCACCATGCTGTCGGCCAAGGGGTGGCGCGAATTGCGCAGCTATCCGGAATGGCCGGTGTTCTCCTGGAACATCGACTCCGTTCTCCTCGTGCAAGCGGGCGTCAACGGCTACGCCGAACGGGTCGCTCCATCGAACGCGCCGCATTATCATATCGAGCACAGTTACGGTTCGGGCTACACGCCGCAAGGCGCCGATTCGCTGTTTCGGCGAATGGACCAGCGGAGCATCGCTTATGTGAGTTGGGAAGACTTCTCGCGCCTGGTTTCGGAGATGTGCGAGGAAGCGCGCGTCGCGCCGCCGGTTCTCTTCAACGACGAAGGCTGGGGGATGGCCGACATGAATTTGCCGGAAGTCATCCGCTCGACGGCCGCTCCGGCCGCCCCTGCGCTCAAGGGCAATGCGACGCCCCTGGTCGAGAGCTTCGACGCGACGGATTTGGCTGTTGAAATGGTGAGCCTGATCGACGCCGAATGGTGTCAAGGCGCGAAGGTGAACCGCGACCACTCCGACAACGCGGCGGCGTATGGCGTCTCGACGCCCGCCGCGCCTTGGGCCTTCGCGCTCAAAATCAAGCGGCCGGACGCCATTGGTTCCGATCGCCCCTATTGGGTTCGCTTTCGTTGCCGCGCGCTCCAAGGCGTCTTTGGTTTTGGCGTGTTGTCGCCAGGAGAACGGGAGTTCAGAATCGAAATGTCGGCTCTGCCGCCGCAAGACGGCTGGCGCGAGATCGTGCTGCTGGCGCCGCCGCTCTGCAGCGACACTCTGGTTCTTCGCAATCGTGAAGTCGGCCCTTGCCGGATCGAGATGACCGACCTGGAGTTCTTTTGGGAGATTGAACCGTCCGAAATCAAAGAGAAGGACAAGGCGAGCGGATGGCTGGTTCTCTCGGCAAACTGTTGAGCAAGGGCGCGCGGTCACGCGCGGACGCTTACGCCAGCCGGGCCATGTTTTCCAAGCGGGAGGCTTGGCCGAACTTCGCCGATCGATCGCTTCGCATCGGCTTTCTCAATCCTTGGGTCAAGGCGGCTGAAAGCCAGGCGTTCGGATCGCTCGAAATCGCCGCCCGACGAATTGGCGTGACGCTGCAGGCGGTGACGACCTCGCTGGAGATCGAGCAGGCGGAGTTGGACTTCGTCCTTGCCGCGGCCTCGACGCAGCCCAAGCTCACGGACATACCAACTTTCGGCGTCGTGCACGAACCGAGGTCGCGCTTTCTCGCCGATCCGGAGATATTCGCCAACCTTCTCTCCTACGACGGCTATCTGACGATATCGGAGAATCTTGCGCAATTTTGCGCGGACATCGGCGAAGGTTTCGGCGGATATGGAGAGACCGGCTTCTACTACAATTCTCCGCAAACCGACGATCGCATTTGTCTCGTAGAATCGCTCGCGAGGGGCGGCGATCTGAGGCTATGTTATTTTGGGACGAATTGGGATCAACGGGGTCGCCCGCTGTTTCGCGAGCTCTGCCGGCGCGACTATATGCGGATTTATGGTCCGGAGTCGGCATGGGACTATCTCGACAGGGGCTACTTCGGTTCGCTTCCCTTCGATGGGCTCTCGGTGCAGGGCGAATATTGCGCACACGGCGCAGGGCTTGTCCTGCTGTCCCGCGATCATCTTCTGGACGACGTCGTCTCCAATCGCATCTTTGAGATCTCCGCGGTGGGGGCGGTTTCGATCTGCCCGGATATTCGGTGGATTCGCCGGCATTTCGCGGACGCCGTCCATTACTATCCGCCTCACGGCTCGGTGTCCGAAATCGTCGGGGCGATAGACCGCGCGATGGAAGCGATCAGGAGCAATCCGAAGGAAGCCGCGGATCGGGCGGAAAGAGCGCGCGCGATCTTCGAATCGAAATTTTGCGCGGAGCGCCTTCTGGGAAACGCGGTCGCCTATTACGACCGCTGGCGCGAATTGCTGCGCGAGGACAAGCACACGTCAGATCGCGCTTTCATCGACGTCATCATGCGCGTCGGCGAACGGCGAACGGCGACGGTATGGCGCGCCCTTAACAGCATCGACGCTCAGACGATGGGACGCTTTCGCGTCATATTCGTCAAATCTCGACCTGTCGACTTGAGCCCCTTCATCGAGGCCGATTGGAGACGACTCGCCGATTTCGTGGTGATCGACGAGATTGGCGCCGATCGCGCAAGCGCGCTGAATGTGGGCTTGCGCGCGGTGTCGGGCGCATTCTTCACGGTCATGGACGACACAGACATATGGCTCTCGCACCGCATCCGTTCACTCTTCGAGGCGTCCCGCCGGCTGACCCCGGGCCGCGCCTATGTCTACAGCGGCTATTTGCGCGATCGCGCGCAGATCGACGAGAGCTTGGACCGCGGCCAAGAGCCGTTACGGGTCGCGTGCAGCAATCCTGCCGCCGGAACGATCTTCGAGATTCTGGGCGGGCTGCACATGCGCGCGTTTCTTGCTTCCTCCGCGCTGCTAAGCATAAGGGATCGCAGCGCCTTTGCGCCTCACGAGCTTCTCGTGCACGCCGAGATTCTCGCTGACAGCGAAGCGGCGTTCAGCTGGCGTCCCAGCATTCGACTGGGTTTGAGCGCAGAGGAGCACGGCGAAGCGCATGTGGGTTCACCCGCTGAACTGCCGTTTCGATGCGCCGCTCGCCTCGGTTCGCGGATCGAGCGGATCGAGCGACAGTTTTCGTCTCCTTCGATGCTCGCGTGGGAGCGTCTCGGCGACGGCCACCGTAAGCTCCTCGCGGCGAAGTTTCGTTCCTTGGCTCCTGACGGCGGCGTTCTCGCATTCGAAGAGGGCATGAAAGTCGTTCCGCTCGACGAACGAGCGGACCTTGAGAGCGAGGAAGTGAGTCTCTCGGAGCACAATTGCGTCTTGATCGGCGCGAGCCGATGGCTCAACGACGGTGGACTCGAAGTTCTGCCCGTCGAAGCCCCCTGGGCCGTCGGGGCCATCATTGAGCTGCCCGAGACGGCGAGGCGGGAGGGCCCGCATTGGGCGATCTTCGACTTCGAGCGTGTCTATGGAAGCTTCGGTTTGGGGGTTCGCAACGACAGGGACGAAATCGTTGCCCGGACCGCGGCTCCGATCCTCGACGGGCGGGCGCAGTTATGGCTCTATATCGAGAGCGCGACAAACGGGGTCTCGGTGGCGATCCAAAACTTGGGTGGCGCCAGTCGCGAGCCGGCCGTCTTGCGCAGAGTGCGGATCGCCCGGGCGCACGAGGCGTCGAGCGGCCGCGTCGCTAAGGAAGCGCGAGCCGCCGCTGCGTTCTCCCTCGCTGACGTTCTCGTGGGCCCAGCCGGAAAGAGAAACGCCGCCGGCGTCATCGAAAGTCGCTCTGATGCGGCCGGCTATCTGTTTTACGGGCCCTATCGCGAGCTTTCTCCTGGCGGGCACATCGCGGAAATCGAGGTTCGATGCGCCGGCTCCTTCAGCTTGTGGCGCCGCCGTCTCGTGTTCGACATCTGCACGAAGCAAGGCGAGCGGCTGAGCGTTCGCGGCGTCAGCCTGCGTCCGGGCGCGCGCAAAGCGACGATGAAATTCACCAGCCCGGCGCAGGCGACGCCAACAATCGTCGAAGCGCGGGCCTTCCTGCCGACGCCGGCCGACGTCGCGATCATCGGCCTGACGATTCGTCGCGCCGAGTGATGGAGGCGCGCGCCAAGAGATTTCGCGCTCACTCCGGCTTGAACCGCGGGCCGCTCACTGCCCGCCATCGAGCTTGGTCGCCATCAACGCGATGGTCTTCGCGTAAACGCGCGCCTGATTCCACTCGAGGAAGACCGCGAAGTTCGGCTCTCCTTCAGCCCAGCCCGCGCCTGTCCGCCAGCCTTTGCCTTTCAGGAAATTCGCCGTCGACGCGAGCGCGTCCGCCGTCGATCGTATGAGATCACGCCTGCCGTCGCCGTCGAAATCGACGCCATATTTCAGATAGGACGACGGCATGAACTGGGTCTGACCGATTTCGCCGGCCCAGTCGCCGCGCATCTGGGCGGGGGACATGTCGCCGCGCGCGACGATCATCAGCGCGTCGTTGAGCTCCTCTTGAAATTGCCCGGAGCGGCGGCAATCATAGGCGAGCGTCGCAAGCGCCTGCACCGTCCTGAAGCGTCCATTGTCGGCGCCAAAGCCGGTTTCCAGTCCCCAGATCGCCACCACCACCGAGCCTGGCACGCCATAGCGCGCTTCGATCTGTCGCAACAATGCGGCGTGGCGCTGAAGCAGCGCGCGGCCCTTGCTCAACCGGCTCGGCGTCACCAGGCGACTCGAGAATTTCTCAAAGCTCAGGTGAAAAATCCGCTGTCCGCGATCGCGGCCGATCACCGCTTGATCATAGGCTACGCCCGCTAACGCGGCGTCGAGCGGGCGCTGTGAGACGCCATCCGCCAAGGCCTCGCGTTTGAACTCTTCGAGCCAGGCGGCAAATCCGGCCGCCGACGATCCGCAGGACGCCGCGCGCGCAGGCGCCGCGCAGCCGAACAATGCCAGCGCGCAGGCGGCGAACAATGCGCCGGACGTCCTGACGCCTCTTGAGAGCATATTCATCGCCCGGCACTGTAGTCAGGCCGAGAAGGCGCCGCAACAAAGGCGCGCGCCGCGATTCGCCGCCGCAGGCGAAGCGGCCCTTGATGCGCGCTTTAGATGACGCGCCGGATCAGCGGCCCTTCGCCCTGAACTGGCGTTTGCATGCCTTCGAAAGTTCGTTCACATGGGCGCGCAGGCATTTTTCGACCGCAATCGCATCGGGCTCTTCAGCTGCGCAGAATTTGTGGGAATCGCGCTCGCAGGCCGCGCGCTGCTTATCCACGGCGGCGCGCGCGCCCGCAGGATTGAGCGCGGCAAGGCCGATGACGGCCGCAAGAATGACGGTCAGCTTTCTCATAGATCGGCTCTTCGGCTGTTAACGCTCGACCGTTCCGGTTCACGAGCGGCGCGGCCAAGCCGATACCTGTTGCGAACGCGGCCGATATCAAGTGTGGACGCCCGCGCCGAAGCTAGTCGCAACCGAGAGACATTTCCGGCGTCTCGTCCGGCACAATGAGCCTGGCGCCGGCGCCGGCCAGAATTTGCGCGACCCTGACGCCGGGCGCGCGTTCGCGGAGCACAAGCCCTTCATCGGTCGGCTCGATCACGGCAAGCTCGGTCACGATGAGGCTGACGCGCCGCGCCGAGGTCGGCGGCAATGTGAGAGTCTCGACGATTTTCGGTTCGCTTTTCGCGGCGTGCTGCATGGCGACGATGACGCGCTTTGCGCCGGCGACGAGATCCATGGCGCCGCCCATCCCCGGCGTAAATTTTCCGGGAACCATCCAATTGGCGAGACGCCCCGAGGCGTCGACCTGCAGCGCGCCGAGCACCGCCATGTCGACGTGGCCGCCTCTGATCAGCGCAAAGCTCGTGGCGCTGTCGAAACTGGCGGCGCCCGGCAGCGCCGCAATGAATCCGCCGCCGGCGTCGGTGAGATTGCGATTCTCCATCCCTTCAGGCGGCGGTGCGCTGAAGCCGATGAGGCCATTCTCGCTCTGAAAGGCGACCGAAATTCCCTTCGGCACGAAGCGCGCCACGAGAGTCGGCAGGCCGATCCCGAGATTGACCAGCATGCCGTCGCGCAGCTCCAGGGCGACGCGCCGCGCGATGATCTCCTTCGCGTCCATCAGCGCGGCCTGCCAATGAGGTGAGTGACGAGCACGCCGGGCGTGCGTACCGCGTCAGGGGGAATGACGCCGGTAGGCACGATTTCATCAGGCTCGACGATGACGCAATCGGCGGCGAAGGCCATGATCGGGTTAAAATTCGCCGCCGTCAGCCGATACGTCAGATTGCCGCAATAATCGGCTTCATGGGCGCGCAGCAGGGCGAAATCCGCCCGCAGCGGCTTTTCGATGAGATAAATTTCACCATCGATCTCGACGACCTGCTTGCCCCGGGCGACGATTGTGCCGACGCCGGTCGGCGTCAAAACGCCGCCAAGTCCGGCGCCGCCGGCGCGGATGCGTTCGGCGAGCGTGCCTTGCGGAATGAGCTCAACGTCGATCGCCCCCGCGCTCATCAGCCTTTGCGTCGTCGGATTTGTGCCGATATGCGACGCGCGCACGCGCGCGACGCACCCCGCTTCGATCAGCCTGCCGACGCCGATGGTCGGATAGGCGGTGTCATTGCCGATGATGGTTAGTTCGCGCGCGCCTCGCGAAACGAGCGCGTCGATCAGCCGATCCGGCGACCCGACGCCCAGGAAGCCGCCGATCATGAGGCTCGCGCCGTCGGGAATGAGCGCTGCGGCGGCTTCGGCGGTGATCGCGCTTTTTCTCAATTCGCCGATCCTCCCGCAAACGGCGCGCCTTGTGGACCTAATCCGTTATATGCGCAGCCGCGCGGCGCCGATCAATCGTGCCCCCGCTCACCGGGCGGCCTGATCGAGGAAATGGATTTCGGAAACGTCGCGAAGTCGCGCCGCCGCCGCTTCCGGCGTGATGTCGCGCTGGGGTTCGCCGAGCATTTCGAATCCCACCATAAACTTCCGCACGCTCGCCGAACGCAAGAGCGGCGGATAGAAATGCGCATGAAAATGCCAGCCGGCGTGGGGCGCGCTGTCCGTGGGACGCTGGTGAATTCCCATCGAATAGGGAAAGTCGGTCTCAAACAGATTGTCGTAGCGAATGGTCAGGCGCCGAAGGATATCGGCGAGGGCGCGCGTCTCTTCTCCGGTAAGTTCGTCAAAGGCGCCGACATGCCTTGTCGCCAGCACCATCGTTTCGAACGGCCAGATCGCCCAGAACGGAACAAGCGCGACGAAATGATCGTTGCGGCAAACGATCCGCTCGGCGAGCTTTTCTTCGAGCGCCAGATAATCGCATAGAAGGCAAGCGCCGTGCTGCGCCAGATAGGCGCTTTGGCGCGTCAATTCCTTGAGCGCTTCATTGGGGATGCTGTGCGTCGCCCAAATCTGACAGTGGGGATGCGGATTGCTCGCGCCCATCGCCGCGCCGCGATTTTCGAAAATTTGCACATGGTTGATCATGTCGAGAGCGCCAAGGCGCATCGTTTCCTCGCGCCATGCCTCGATGACGGGAACGATCTCCGCGACGGTCATGCGCGACAAGGTCAGATCGTGACGCTCCGAAAAGCACAGCACGCGGCATAGGCCTGGCTCGCTTTCGGCGACAAGCAGTCCGTCCTGCGCGAATGCCGCCGCTGGCGCCTGCGGCGTGAGCGCGGCAAAGTCGTTGTCGAAGGCGAAGACGCCCTCGTATGGCGGGTTTCGCGCCCCATTCGCGCGATCATTTCCCGGACATAGATAGCAGCACGGATCATATTGCGGCCGCTCTGCGTCGCGGACCTTCTCGACCTGTCCTTGCCAGGGGCGGCTGGTCCGATGCGGCGAGACAAGAACCCACTCGCCCGTCAGTTGATTGAGCCGGCGATGCGAGGCGCTATTGAGCAAAGACAAGCGCTACTCCTATAGGCCGGCTGGGCCCGCGCCAGGACCGGGGACGCAGGTGAGGATGGGCGGCGTAACGCCGGTCGCCGTTCGATATCTCTCGGTCATGGACTGCGCGAAAGCCTCGGCTCGCTTGCCATCGACAAGATTGATGGTGCAGCCGCCAAAGCCGCCGCCCATCATCCGCGCGCCGTAGACGCCAGGAATGCGGCGCGCGAGATCGACCATGAGATCGAGCTCTGCGCAGCTCACCTGATAGTCGTCGCGCAGGCTTTCATGCGAAAGATTCATGAGACGGCCGCATTCATTGAGATCGCCCGCATCGAGCGCGGCGGCGGCGCGCAGCGTTCGATCAATCTCGCCAACAACGTGACGGGCGCGACGAAAGACGCGTTCGGGCATGGAATCGGCGCATCGCATCAATTGGGCGAAAGTCACGTCCCGCAACGCCGCTATCCCGGCGATCCGCGTCGACAGCGCCGCGACCGCGCGCTCGCAGTCCTCGCGACGCAAATTATATTCGTCGCTTGCGAGCCGATGTCGCACCATGGTGTCGCACAGCACGAGACGCGCTTGCGGATCGATCGCGACCTTCCGCGCCGTAAGACTGCGGCAGTCGAGCAGCAGCGCGCTCCCGGCGACGGCGCAGCACGAGATATACTGGTCCATAATGCCGCAGCGAACGCCGACGAACTGATTTTCAGCGCGCTGGCAAATCCCGGCGAGTTCGACTCTGTCGACCTTTGCGCCGGAGATCGTCAAGAGCGCAAAGCCTGCCGAAACTTCGAACGCCGCGGAGGCCGAGAGTCCCGCGCCGATCGGGAGATTTCCATTGAAGACGAGATCGGCGCCGCTGAGCCTGTAGCCGGCCTGCTCAAGAAAAATCGCGACGCCGCGGACATAGTCGGTCCAATCGCCGCGCGGCCGCGCGTTTGCTTCGTCGAGATCAAATTCGACGATTTCGTCCATAATGAGCGAGCGTATGCGCAGACGCCGATCCGCGCGCGGCGCAATTGCGGCCCAGATCGAGAGGTCCAGCGCCGCCGGCATGACGAAGCCGTCGTTGTAATCGACGTGCTCGCCAATGAGATTGATGCGGCCGGGCGCCCGGAAAAGGCGCGGTTCGCGCGCGAAACTCTGGCGGAAGGCTACGATCAGATCTCGCTCGATCCTCGACTCCATTCCAGCCACAGTCCCATTGTCATCAAACCGTCAAAGCGACGCCGCATCGAACGCGCGATAGGGAAAATCCAATGATCGTCTGCGCATGACCCGTCAACGCCTTGGCGTTTGCTACTATCCTGAACATTGGCCCGAGTCACGCTGGAGCGAAGACGCCGGGTTAATGAAGGAGATAGGCCTTTCCTTCGTGCGTATCGGCGAATTCGCATGGTCGCGGCTGGAGCCGCGCGACGGCGACTATCGTTTCGAATGGCTGGGCCGCGCCATCGACGCGCTTGATCGCGCAGGCCTTAAAGTCGTGCTTGGAACGCCAACGGCGACGCCGCCCAAATGGCTTGTCGACAAAATGCCCGATATGGCGGCGCTCGACGCCGACGGCAGGCCGCGCAAATTCGGTTCGCGACGGCACTATTGTTTCAGCCATGAAGGCTACGCTCGCGAATGCGACCGCATCGTCGAGCGTCTGGCGGGCGCTTTCGGCGCGCATCCCGCAATCGCCGCGTGGCAGACCGACAATGAATATGGCTGTCATGACACCGTGCTGAGCTATTCGCCGGCGGCGCTGCGGGCGTTTCGCAAATGGTGCGAGACGAAATATCGCTCGATCGAAACGCTGAACGACGCCTGGGGCAATGTTTTCTGGTCGATGGAATATCGAAGCTTTGACGAAATCGAGCTGCCCAATCTGACCGTCACCGAGGCCAACCCCTCGCATCTGATGGATTTCCAGCGCTTCTCGTCGGATCAGGTCGTCGCCTTCAACCGACGCCAGGTTGAGATCATCAGGCCTCATGCGCCGGGCGCGACGATCCTCCATAATTTCATGGGATCGTTCGTCGACTTTGACCATTACGCGCTCTCAGACGATCTCGACGTCGCCGCGTGGGACAGCTACCCGCTCGGCTTTCTCGAACGCTCATCGCACGACGACGATTTCAAGCTGCGCTACCTGCGGGTCGGCGATCCCGACTTTCAAGCCTTTCATCACGATCTCTACCGCGCCTGCGGACGCGGCGGATGGCAGGTGATGGAGCAGCAACCGGGGCCGGTGAATTGGGCGCCGTGGAATCCGGCGCCCGCGCAAGGCGCGGTGCGGCTCTGGACCTTCGAGGCCTTCGCCGCCGGGGCCGAGGCCGTGAGCTATTTTCGCTGGCGCCAGGCGCCCTTCGCGCAAGAGCAGATGCATGAAGGGTTGCTGCTGCCGAACGCCGAACCGAACGAAGGCTTTCATATCGTCGCGCGCATTTCGAGAGAACTCGCCATGCTCGATGCGCGCGTCGACACGGTTCGCGCGCCGGTTGCGCTGATCTTCGACTATGAGAGCGCCTGGGCGTGGCGCATCGAACCGCAAGGCCAGGACTTCTCCTACTTCGATCTCGTGCTGTCCATTTACCGAGGCTTGCGCCGCGCCGGCCTTTCCGTCGACGTCGTTCCGCCGACCGCGGCGGCCGTCGCCGAACGCCGGCTGATCATCGCGCCCGCGCTCTTTGCGCCCTCTCAAGAGTTAACGAAGGCGCTGGCGGAAAGCGGCGCGACGATGCTGCTCGGTCCGCGCGCCGGATCAAAAACGGCCGACTTTCAGATACCGGCGGAACTGCCTCCAGGAATCATGCGAAGCCTCATCGACATTCGCGTCAGACGCATGGAGAGTCTTCGGACCGGCGCACGGATTCATATCCCGAAACAGGGCGCCTTCGTGCGGTGGCGCGAATCTTTGCTGCTCGGAGAGAGCGTTCGGCGTGAACTCGCCTCGGAGGATGGCGAGGTTGCGCTCGCGCGATGCGACAACGTCTTTTATCTTTCTGGCTGGCCCGACGAAGAATTGCTGGCAAGCGTCCTGCGTCGGGTTTTCCGCGCCGCTCAACTATCGACGCTCGATCTTCCGGAGGATATCCGCATCCGCGACAATGGCGCGATGCGCTACATCTTCAACTATGGGGCCGAGGCGACGGACATCTCGGCGCTCGTCGGCGAAGCATCTCTGTTGCTCGACGGGCCAATTCTCGAACCTTGCGGCGTCGCGGCCTTCCGGCGTCGCGATCGACGCGGTTCAGAACACGAGCCAAGAGGCGAAGACGAAATAGGTCATGAGCGAAAAAGTGTCCTGCACCACGGTCGCGACCGGGCCGGAGCCGAGCGCCGCGTCATAGCCGAGCCTCGCGAAAATCCAGGGCATCAGAAACCCGAACGCCGTCGCGATCGTGCTCGCCACGGCCAGTGAAATGCCGACGGTCGCGGCAAGCCCGACGCTCGAAAAGAAAAACCAGACAATCGGGAAGGCGAGGCACCCGAGCATCGAACCAAGCAGCGCGCCGGTGCCAAGTTCGCCCGCGAAGAGCGGCAACAAAGCCGAATCGGTCAGCGACAAGCCGCGGACGACGACGACTTCCGATTGCGTGCCGACGGAATCGGCGAGATAGACAATTGCGGGAATGAAGAAGGCGACCGCAATATGAGCGCTCAGCGCGGCTTCGAAGCGCGACATCATCGCGGTCGCCGCGGCGCTGCCCGCCATGCCGAAGAGCAGCCAGGGCAATCGATAAAGCGCACGACGATGCGGCGCCGCCGTCAGCGCGTCTTTCGCGGCCTCTGACTTGCCGAGAATGCCCGCCATATGATGCAGATCCTCGAGATGCTCGTCGCGTAAAATCGTCATCAGCGCGCGGGCCGGCACGGCGCCGAGAAATCTGCCCTCCGCATCGCAGACGGCCAGGATCGAAAGCCCTGAGCGAATGGCGACGCTCGCCGCATCTTCACGATCCGCATCAAAGGAAACGCTATAGGCCTCGGCCGCTCGCGCGATGTCTTGCAGCGATGTCGCCTCGGCTGCGCCAAGGAGATCGCGTATGGCGACGACGCCGACGAGGCGACTGTCTTCGCAAAGAAGGAAAACATGCGAAGCGTCGTCGAATCGCTGCCCGATCATCCGCGCGCGCGCTTCGCCGGCGCTCTCCTGCCAGCCGGCCACGGGAACGGACATCACGAGATAGCGCGCCACCGTCTGGCCGTTCGTCTCCGCTGGAAGCAGGCGGTCCGGCGTTTGGATACGGGATATTGCGGTCACAGCTTCTTTTCCCGGCTGATCAGGGCGCAGCCGCAGGTCATAGGATGTCCATCGCGACAATGATGTGACGCCGTCGTCGCGCACTTTTCGCAGGCGCGTCGATTGCTGCATGATAGGATGTGTTGATAAATTCGTGGCTCCGTCGCCGCTTTATGGTGGAGACGCCAGGAGCGAACCGGACCGGAGTCGCAACCATGAAACCCTTTGGATTTGCATTAGGCGCTTTGACGGGCGCAGCTGCGGTTTTGCTTCTCAACCGTCAAAGGGCGCAGCGCGTGCGGCCGGTCGCCAAAGCGGCGCTGAAAGCGGCGATGATGGCCTATCACGAAGCGCGTGTGCAGGGCGCCGAACTCGCCGAAGCCGCCGAGGATCTCTTTGCCGAAGCGAAGGCGGAAGCAGCCGCCGATATTTTTGCCGCAGCGATGGCCGGCGCTCAGGCGAAAGCTGCGCAAGCCGGAGCCGAGACGAAACCGGCGACGACCCCGAAGTCGGAGAGCGCAGCGCCGACGGGCGAAGCCTCCGGGTCGCCGGCCGCGCGCGAGAGCGCATAAATGAGCGTCGCAACTTTGCCATTGGCGCAAGTCGCCCACGCCATGCCGGGCCGCGCGCGGCTCCGCGTCGCCGACCGTCGCGGCGACGCCGCTTACTTCGCTTCAGTCTCCAAGGTTCTTTCGGCGATCGCCGGCGTTCGCGCCGTCGAAGTGGCGCCGATGACCGGCAGCGTTCTCATTCAGCACAGCGGCCCCTTGGCGCGCATCGGCGAGCGCCTCGGGCTCCGCGCGAGACGGCGGAATTCTCGATCGACCCGCAGGTCATCGCGGCGCTCGCGCTGTTCGCCGCGGCGCTCTGGCAAATGTCGAGAGAGCGCTTCTTGCCGCCGGCGATCACTTTGCTTTGGTACGCGAGCCGGCTCGGCGGCCTATGGTCGCTGAACGGCGCCGGCGAAAATGGGGAGTAGGCGTAGAGCGCGGCTCGCGAAAAAGTAGAATCCGGTTTTTCGCGCAAAGCGCGCTCTATGCTTTTGGAATCGATCACGTCATCCGCATTTGGGCGATTCCGCCCAAATGCAGCGTGATCTAGCTCCTCAGCGCCTCGGCGACGTCAATCGCTTCCCAGGGGAGGTCGAGATCGGCCCGACCGAAATGGCCATAGGTGGCGAGCGGGAGGTAGAAGCCTCTCGCGCCCGCGGTTTGCGGCGCGGCGCGCAAGCCGAAGCGGCGGACGATCGCGGCAGGACGGAAATCCAGAAGCTCTGCGAGCCTCTTGGCGAGTTTCTCATCCGCGCGACGGCCGGAGCCGAAAGTTTCGACCGAGAGACTGAGCGGCTCCGCCTGCCCCGCCGCATAAGCCAGGTGAACCTCGCAGCGCTCGGCGAGGCCCGCCGCGACGATGTTCTTGGCGGCGTGGCGGGCGGCGTAAGCGCCGGCGCGCTCGATGCGCGAAGGGTCCTTGCCCGAAAGCGCCGAGCCGCTCTGACGCGCGAATTCGCCATAAGAGTCGATTCCGTTCTTGCGCCCGGTCAGGCCGGCGTGACGCGCCGGTCCGCCAATTTCAAAGGGTTCGCCGGCGTTGACATGAACCTTCGTTAGAGCGTCAGGCTTCATGTCGCTCCCTGAAAGCGCATAAAGCGCGAGCGTGCGCAAACGTTCGAACTTGTCATCGTCCATTGGCGCCCCGTCAAAGGCGACAGTCAGCGACACGCCATGAACGCGCGTCGGGCGACCGCCGCTAAATTCAACAGAGACTTGTGTCTTGGCGTCAGGCGACAGTGATGAAAATCCGTCGTGGCGAGCGGAATCGAGGGCGCGTGCGACCTTATGCGCGAGGCTGATCGGCGCCGGCATGAATTCAGGCGTATCGCGGCAGGCGTAGCCGAAAACATTGGCTTGCTCATGCGCCACGCGCCTGCCGATCGCCGCGTCATCTTCGAGCGCCGAGAGCGGCGGCTCGCGCGCGTCGAGCGGCAATTCGACCAAGCTTGTGAGAATCGAGCAATTGCGCGCGTCGAAGCTCCCCGCGGCATAGCCGGCGTCTTGCATCACCTTGCGGGCGAGCGCCGGCAAATCGACGAGCGCGTCGGCGGCGTATCGCGCGGCGAGAAAGACGACGCCCGTCGCCAGGGCGCACTCCACGGCGGCGCGCGCGCGCGCGTCTTCGCGCAGCAGCGCATCGATGGCCGCGTCGCTGATCTGATCGCAGAGCTTGTCGGGATGTCCCGGCGTCACCGACTCCGACGTGAAGATCATGTCAGGAGACATGGCTTTCTCCGTTGGCGCGCGGCGGCGCCTCTGCGCGGTCCGCCATCCTGCCAATGATATCGTTAGCGAGCGAACTGCCGAGCGCAATTGCGCCGATCCGCATGATGTCGCCGGCGCCGAGCGGCGACAGGCCGAGAAGCCGTCTGGTCAATGTGAAGAGCTGCACGCCGACCTGCGCCAGCAGGGTTGCGCCGACGCCGCCGTAAAGCGCCACATTGGGGGACCTGCCAGGCTCAAAGCTCAATCCCCGCAGCTCGGATCGGCAGGCGAGGCTGTGGAGCAGCTGGCCGCAAGTAATGCCGTGAAAGGCGACGGTGCTGGCGCGCGCGCCGCCGGCGCCGCCGTTAAGACTGAAATAGCCCAAGAGGGCGGCGACGCCCATGACTGATCCCTCTCGCAGGATTCGCCGGAAATCGGCGGCGCCGAGAATCGGCGCTTTCGGATCATGCGGCGGCTTGTCGAGCACATCGGGCTCCGGCGGCTCGACTCCAAGCGCAATCGCCGGCAGCGCGTCAGTCGCCAGATTGAGCCAGAGCAACTGCATCGGCGTCAACGGCTCGCCGCCGACCAGCGCGGCGCCGAACATGGCGATGGTCTCCGACGCATTGGTGGAGACCAGATAACGCAGCACCTTGCGGATATTCGCATAAGTGGCGCGGCCGAGCCTTATCGCCTCGACAATGCCGTCCATGTCGTCCGTCGCGAGCACGATGTCGGCGACCCGACGGGCGACGTCGGCGCCTTCTCCGCCCATCGCGATGCCGACGTCCGCGGCCCGCAAGGCGGGGCCGTCGTTGACGCCGTCGCCGGTCATTGCGACGATATGGCCATGCCCTTGCAACGCCTTGACGATGTTGAGCTTGTCGACGGGGCTCACGCGCGCGAAGACATGCGGTTGTCTCGCCAGCGCCTCCAGCGTCTCAGGGCGCATTTTCATCATCTGGCCGGCTTCAAGCACGCGCAATTCGCCGCCGTCATTGAGATCAAGCCGCCGAGCGATCGCGAAAGCCGTCGCGCTCTGATCGCCGGTGATCATCACCGTGCGCACGCCGGCGCGATGCAGCTGTTTGAGCGCCGGGGCGACGCTGGCGCGAATGGGATTCGCCATGCCGGCGAGGCCAAGCCATATGAGATCCCGCTCGTCGCGCGGATCGCCGCCGGCTTCGCCGACCGCGACGCCGAGGACGCGCAGCGCGTCCCCGGCCATGCGCTCATTGGCCTTGAGAATGGCTCTGCGCGCCGCATCGTCGAGCGGCGCGACGCCATCGGCGGTCCTGCGCGCGGCGCAGCGCGCGAGCACCTCGACCGGATCGCCTTTGACGCAGAGAATGCGCGCGCCGTCAGCCGCTTCGTGGAGCGTGCTCATGCGCTTGCGGCCTTCGCCGCGCGCCACGCAGGTCACCGTGCAAACGGACCGGCGCAAAGCGATCGGATCGATTTCCATCGCCACGCCCGCTTCGATCAGCGCGGTTTCTGTCGGCGTGCCATCGATTTCCCAACCGCTCCCCGCGGGTCTTACGCCGGCGTCGCTGCAGAGCGTCGCCACCTCAAATAGCCGGCGCGCAATGGCGATCGTCTCGGCAGGCGCCTCGGCGCCGTCGCGCGAGAGGCGGCCGCGTCGCAACTCGAAGGCGGCGCCATCGGCGTGAACGCTGACGGTCGCCATGCGGTTTTCGGTGAGCGTGCCGGTCTTGTCGAGCCCGATCGTTTCAACCGCCCCAAGCGTCTCCACGGCGTCGATTTTGCGCACCAGCACTTTGCGCTTGCGCATGTCTTGCACGCCCAGAGCGAGCGTGGTGGTTGCGACCGCAGGCAGCCCTTCGGGAATTGCCGCCACGGCAAGCGAGATCGCGCTGCGCAAAGTGCGGATAAGCCCGTGGCCGCGCAAAAGGCCAAGAGCGAAGACGCTCGCGCAAATCAGACCATTGACGACGACAAGTTCGCGCTCGACCTCGCCCAGTTCGCGCTGTATGGGAGTCGGCGGCGGCCGCAGCGCGCCCAGCAATTGTTGCACGCGGCCCATCTCCGTATGCGCCCCGACCGCGGTGACGATGGCCACGCCTGATCCGCCGGTCACCGCCGTTCCGCGAAACACCATATTGCGACGATCCGGAACTCCTGTTTCGGGCGACAAAATGAATTTTTCGTCTTTGGGCGCCGGTTGAGCCTCGCCGGTGAGCGGCGATTCGTTCACCGTCAGATCATCGCTGGCGATCAAGCGCGCGTCGGCCGCAACGAACGCGCCGCGCTCGATCAATAAGAGGTCGCCCGGCGTGAGATCGCGCGACTCGATCCTCACTCGCGCGCCGTCTCGGAAGACGGCGGCGTCCGACGGCTCCTCGGCGGCAAGGCTCAAGATCGTGCGATCCGCCTGACGCTCGGTGGCCGTGGCGATGCCGGCGTTGACGAGCACCACGGCGGCAATCATCACCGCATCGACGACTCCGCCGGTCGCCAGCGACACCGCCGCCGATGCGGCGAGCAAGGCGACCGGCAGGCTGGTCATCTGCTCGGCGAAAATGCTCGCCGCCGAGCGCGGCTCCTCGCGACGCAGCTCGTTATGCCCCCATTTCTCCAATCTCGCGGCCGCTTCCGCTGTCGTTAAGCCGCAAGCGACATTCGTTTCCAATCGCCCGGCGAGCGCCTCGATCGTCTCGGCATGAGCGGCAGTTTCTGGGGCGCGCGAGCCCTCGCCCGCGTTGCGCGCGGGCTCTTCAGCGATCGCCGCTTCAAGCGCCTGCATCAGCCGCGCGGTCGTCATCGGCGGCTGAAATTCGACGAGAGTCGAACCGGTCAATTCGCTTGCGCGCGCCTGGAGGACGCCGGGAAGGCGCCGAAATCGCTCCTCCACCGCCCGCGCCAGCGGCGCGCGGCCACGCAACCCCATATGGCGGATGCGCACGCGCCCGGCGCAAGCGTCGTGAATAAGCTCGGCGCTGAATTGCGCGCGAGCCTCGACGCCGAAGCGACGCGGAGTTAAGGGAGCGTTGTCTGCGTCCGTCTCGGCAAGGATCATCGAGCACATCGTCTGGCGCGCATCGAAGCCCGTTTTTCACGACCGTTCGATGACATCTGTGCCATTGCGGAATCGCTCAACGCGAGAACGACGTTTTGTGCGCAGCCGGCGCCGCCGGTGGCGGGAAGGCGAGGCGTGATGCGGCGCGCCCGCGATAGTTCACACGCACTATAATAGCGCGAAGGACAGGCGCAATCGGAGAGATACTGTGTCGCGTCTGAAAGACGACGGCTAAACGGCGCGCTTCACAGCGCCGATCGCCCCGTATGGCGCCGGACTCCCGCACTGCAAATTGACCTGTTCGGCGGAACCTTACTCGGCTTTCGGCGTTCCCCACTGAGCGGCAGGCTTATCGTGCGCCGTTGTCGGATCGCCTTATATAGAGGAAGTATAGAAGAAGCTGATTTCGCTATTGGGTGGGAGGGACAGTGTTTTGACACAACGCCTTGCGGCAAGCTTCACCGCGTGGAGGCTGCGACCGCGCATGTCCACCTCATCGCCGCAGATTAGCGCACCGATCAAGATCGCGAAGCAGCGGCGCACAGGCTTCAAGGTTGGCGAGGCCTATGACATCATCCGTCGCGCCTGCTGTTTTTGAATGCGAAACAAAAGAATATTGTTCGAGGGGAGGGAAACATGACGATAAGACGGAGCGCGTCCATCGCGGCCGCCGCGCTGTTCACGGTCTTTACGATCCCGCGCCAAGCCATACGCGCCGAACAGGCGGGAGCTGACGCGACGGCGCCTCAGCTCACCAAATTTGAAAAAGCGCCTCAAGGCGAAGCCGAGCAGATTGCGCAAATCATCGCGCTCACCACCCAACTTTTGCAGATGCGCTATCCGGAAGGCATGGCGCGGCGCGGCGTGCATCCGAAAGATCACGGCTGCGTCAAGGCGACATTCACCGTCGATCGCGACATTCCAGAAAATTACAGGGTTGGCGTATTTGCGACGCCGGGCAGGACCTATCCCGCTTGGATTCGCTTCTCCAACGCCACGCCCTTTCTCGCGCCAGATCTCGGCAAAGGCGGCCCCGACAGCCGCGGCATGGCGATCAAGCTGATCGGCGTCGAGGGCGATACGCTGCTCAATGAACCCGGCGCGAAGACGCAGGATTTTCTGCTCATCAATCTTCCCGGCTTCGCCTTTCCGAACGTCTCCGAATATTTGGAAGTCACCAAGATTCAGCTCGCTAACCACGACGATATTCGACCCTTCTTCGCGCAAATGACGCCCGAAAAAGAAAAGACTCGAGCGGTCGTTGCGAAGATTAAGCAGACCAACGTCGGCAATCCGCTGGAGAGCCCGTATTTTTCGGCTGCGCCGTTTCTCTTTGGCCCCGACAGGGTCGCCAAATTCAGCGTCACGCCAAGAAGCGCCGAAAAGACTCCTGTGCCGGAAAATCCGGGCACGAATTACCTGCGCGAGGCGATGAAAAAGAGCCTCGATCCCGCGATTGGGAAGCCGGCGGTCTTTGACTTCAAAGTGCAACTGCGCAACGACGATTCGCTCCCGATCGAAGATGCGACCGCCGAATGGCCGGAGACGACGGCGACGCCGCAGAACGTCGCGACGCTCGAGATCGACCCGCAAAATTTCGACAATCCGTTTCAGGTGACGGAGTGCGAGCATGTGGCGTTCACGCCGTGGCACGGGCTGACGGCGCATCAGCCGATCGGCGGAATCAATCGGCTGCGTCACGGCGTCTATATCGAGTCTTCCAAATTCCGGCATCAACCGAAAGAGCCGACGGGATTTCCAAAATGGCCATGGTGACATTTCTTTCTCGCGCGCCTTTGCGCGCATCGCTGGTTTTTTGCCTGGCGCTCGTCTCGCCCGCCCATGCGAAGCCTCCCTATGTGGCGGAAGAGGCGGCGTCATCCGCCGCCTGGCGCGCGGAGCAGGCGAAACGCAACGCCGCGCTCGACGCCTATATCAGGCGAAAGCCGATCGCCTATCGCTGGTTCGCCGATTTCCCATTCGGCATGACGACCGGCGCGCCCTATATCGTGCTGAAACTTCTGCCGAAGCTCGCGCCGGAGGAATGGGGAAGCGACGAGAATTTTCTCGACGTCGCCGGACTCTTCGTCGATGAGCGCGATCCCAGCTATCCGATCGCGCGCGGATTCGGCTTTACGGGACTGTCGCGCGAAGCCCCCCTGGCGGCCGTCGATTTCGCGGCGCTGAGCTGCGGCGCCTGCCATATCGGACGCGTGCGTCTCGACGACGGGAGCCTTCACTATCTCGACGGCGGCGTGAACACGCAGTTCAATCTCGTGCAATATCGCGTCAGGGTCGTCAACACGATCAAGAAAATAACCGGCGACGCGACCACGCTCGAGGAAAAAACCGCGCACGCCACGAAAGCGATCCTGGCCGCGCTCGACAAGGTCCACGCCAAGGACAAGAATTATTTCTACAAAAATTATCTTTTCGCCGGACGCAGATTCGACGCGGCGTATGAAGAGCGGCAGATCGAGCTCTTCAAACAGGACGCGAATAAGATCGTCGGCGGATTTCTCGTTCGCACGGGCCTCGAATTCACGTCGCTCCTTGCGCTCATAGACAAGAACTACAAGGGTTTCGAAGCCGAGATGGCGCAAGGCTTTGGCGGCATGGCGGATGCGACCGGCGTCAGCACGTCGATGGCCTACGCCGCCGCCGAGGCGAGCGGGCAAAATCCCGATCCTAAGACGATGCTGCCGCCGACTCCGGGCATCACCGACTTCATGGCGGTATGGGAACAGGAAAAGCGCCTGGTGCGCTGGTCGAGCGACCATAAGGCGCTCATCGACGGCGGAGGACAATGGAACGGCAATATTCCGATTCCGATCTTCCGCAATCTCGCGGCGGAATTGACGCTGGGGCTCGGGGCGGACACCGACATTCGCATTGCCGTCTTCGGCGAGGATTTGCTGTTCGGCCTGCCCGCGCCCGTCTATCCTTTCCCGGTCGATCTCGCGCTCGCCAAGAAGGGCGAGGCGCTATTTGAGGAAAATTGCGCCGCCTGCCACAGGCCGCATAATGGCAAGGTCTATGATCTCGGCGTGGATATGGGCCGGGCGCGCGTCGTCTCGGAAACGATCGCCGCAGGCGCGCGCACGAGCTTCACCGCGATATGTCCGCCGACGAGAACCGTCGACATGCCATCGGAGGGTCCAGTCGCGCCCTGCGCCAAGTTCGAAGGGGTATCGCTCGAAAACCGCGCCGACGTCGTCATGGCCGATCCCAAGTTGCATGAGGGTTATAACGCGCTTCCGCTCGGCGGCGTCTGGGCGCAGGCGCCCTATTTGCACAATGGCTCGGTGCCGACCCTCTACCATCTCCTCGTCCCGCGCGAGCGCCCGGCGGTCTTCGTCAAGAGCCGGCTCGACTACGACAAGAAGCTCGCCGGCTTTTCCTGGGACCCCGCGCAGGCGCCCCCGCGCGAAGAAGGCTATCGTTTCGATACGACATCCTTTCCGGCGCTCTCCAACAAGGGGCACGACAAGGATGTCGTCGAGGACGGCAAGACCTTGAAGCTCGATTGGTCGGACGACGTCGCCGGCGCCATGGCCATCGTCGAATATTTGAAGACGAGGTGATACGAAATTGAACGGCTCGGATGTCATTCCCGACGCGCGCAAAGCGAGCGATCGGGAATCAAGAGCAACCCCAGTATTTTCTTAGATTGGCTCTGGATTCCCGGTCGGGCCTTCGGCCCGCCGGGAATGACACACCAAGCGAACGGATTAGCCGGAATCCGTATGAAAGTCGAAGCCCGAGCGAGCGCCGGCCGGGATCACGCCTGAGCCGGGTGCTTGACCGACACCGTGCTGTTCGCGCCAACAAGATCAAGATCGAGCGTCACGCGGCGCGCGATTAATCGAGGCGCGCGCATCCGGCCGGCGCCTTTCTCGAAGGATACGATGCCCGCCTCCCGCAGCCGTTTAAGCGTCCGCGACAAGTTCGATTCCCTGCGGTTGACCAATTGCGCCAATTCTCTCACCGAACTCACATTTCCCTTTGCGATCACCTGGAGCAGCGCAAGATTCTCGGCGGATAAGAGTTTCACCATAGCCTCCGCGGACACCTTGGTCGCCAAGGACTTCTCGGCGGTCGTCTCGGAGTCGAACCAATTTTTCGGAGACTCGCCGGCCTTCGACGGCTCGGCCACGACCTTTTTGGTCCATTGCATGAATTCGCCGATCGAGCCTGTCTTATAAGTCATTGGGTATTTTCCTTTCCGCCATCTCCCGTTTCACTTCTCTCCAAAAGTCCTCGAGGAGCTGGGCCGCGGTCGTGAACGCATAGGGTCGGCCGGGGTCGCCCGCCCTGCGATGCCAATGGTCATAGGCGCGCGGCGCCTTCACATATTTGCCGCCCCGCCGCTCAACCGCATGGGCGTTATCGAAACGCACATAGGGCTCTCCATCCAACGGCTGGAACACGAACGCATAGCTCAGGCCATGCGGCCGCTCCTTTGTCGCCTCGGTTCGCCGCGCCATGAACTCGACCACATAGCCCTCGGCGGCTTCGAAGCGCGCGCCGTCCAGAGACAGCAACGCCTCGATGTCGAATTCATCAACACAAATATATCCTATCGTCATATAACAGGCTACTTTCTTCAGACGCCGTTAGCCAGCCCCGCCTTGACTCTCGCACGCCAGGAGTCATTATAAGAACATAACAGGAACACATGAGATGACCCATCCGCTGGCCTCCCTGCGGAAAAGCCTGGCTTGCGCCTATCCGGCTGCAGCTTCCGAGACGATCGCGCTCGGCGCGCCGAGCCTCGATCGGCGTCTTCGAGGCGGAATTCTCCGCGCGGCGCTGCATGAGGCCTATGCCGAGACCGCGGCCGACGCCCCGGCGGCGACAGGCTTCGCCCTGGCGCTCGCCAGGCGCGCCAGGGCGGGAGAAGAGAAGCCGCTGCTCTGGGTCCGGCAGGAGGCGCTGACCGCCGAATCCGGCGCGCCCTATCCGCCGGGTCTCGCCGACATCGGCCTCAACCCCGCCGCCGTCGCCTTCATTCGCGTGCGCGACGCCAAGGAGGCGCTGCAGGCGGGCTTGGAGGCCGGACGCTGCGCAACTGTGGGCGCGACGCTGATCGAACTCTTCGGCGCAGCGCGCGCCTATGACCTGACCGCGAGCCGGCGCCTCGCTCTGGCGGCGGCCGCCGCCGGCGCGCCGATCTTCGTTACGCGCGTCGCCGCCTCCCCTGCGCCGAGCGCCGCCGCGAGCCGCTGGCTTGTGCGGGCGCTCCCCTCCCGCCCGCGCGCGGCGAATGCGCCGGGGTCTGCGGCCTTTGCGATTTTTCTGCTGCGCCGGCGCGGCGGCGCGGCGGGGCATGCGTGGCAAGAGTCGCAAGAGTGGCGTGTGGAGTGGAGCCGTGACCGTGGCGCTTTCGAGGACAGAGCATTCGACGCACCGTCGCTATCTCGCCCTGTGGCTTCCCTTCCTGTCGGCGGAGCGGCTGACCAAGGCGCGCCGCAAACAGCCGAACGCAAGTTCGGATGACGCGCCGCTCGTTCTCGTCAAAAAAGAGCGCAGCGCGCTGCGCATCGACGCGCTTGATCGAAAGGCGATCGCGCTCGGCTTGACGCCGGGCATGACGCTCGCCGACGCCAGGGCGCGCGCCCCCCATCTCGCCGTCGCGCAGGCCGATGCGGATGCCGACGAGCGGCTGATGCTGCGGCTTGCCGCCTTTTGCGAACAGTTCACGCCGCTCGTGGCGCTCGATCCGCCCTGCGGCCTCATGCTCGACGCGACGGGCTGCGCGCATCTTTTCGGCGGCGATGCGGCGATGCGCGCTTGCGTCTTACAGGCGATGGCGCGCCTCTCCTTCACTGGACGCGCCGCCGTCGCCGGAACGCCCGACGCCGCGCGCGCCTTGGCGCGTTTTGGCGAGACGGCCGTCGCGCCTCCGGGCGAAGAGGAAAATTTCACCCGTCCGCTGTCCGTCGCCGCGCTTGAAGCGCCAAGAGAGACAAGCATCGCGCTGACGCGCGCCGGCCTTGCGACATTGGGCGATCTCGCCGATCGTTCTAGCGCCGCGCTGACGGCGCGTTTTAGCGCCGAGACGACGCGGCGGCTGACGCGCATTCTGGGACGCGAGGACGCGCGCATCACGCCCTTGCGGCCCTTGCCGGAATGTATGGTCGAGCGGCGCTTCGCCGAGCCCTTCCTCGATCTTTCTGCGATAGAAAACGTTCTGCGGCCGCTGATCGCGGAAGCGATGGGCATTCTCGAAAAGCGCGGGCAAGGCGGCCGCGCTTTTGAAGCGCGCTTCTTTCGCACGGACGGCGCCGTCCGCGCGCTATATTTCGAAACCGGCGCGCCTTCGCGCAATGTCGAGGCGCTTCTGCGGCTCTTTCGCCTGAAAGCCGAGTCGCTCGCCGATCCGCTCGATCCGGGCTTCGGCTTCGACGTCATCCGCTTTTGCGTCTTGCGCGCCGAAACTCTGGCGCAAAGCCAGATCGGCTTCGAGCGGCAGGGCGCGCAGGACAGCGACGTCGCCGATCTCGTCGATCGTCTCGCGGCGCGTTTTGGCCGCGAACGCGTGCTGCGCTTTGCGGCGCATGACACGCATGATCCCGTGCGCGCCGCCGCCTATGTCGACGCCGCCGCGTCTCCCTCTTCCCCGCCCGGTTCCTGGGTGAAGCCGGAGCCGGGCGAGCCGCCCTTGCGGCCGCTGTTTCTGTTCGATCCGCCGCAGCCCATCGAAACTATGGCGCAGACGCCGGACGGTCCGCCGATGCATTTCAAATGGCGTCGCGTGCGCCACATGATCGCCCGCGCCGAAGGGCCGGAGCGCATCGCCCCGGAATGGTGGCGCAATGCAGTCGGTTACGAAAGGCGAACGCGCGACTATTACCGGCTGGAAGATCGCGATGGACGTCGCTTCTGGGTGTTTCGCGAGGGCCTCTATGAAAGCGAACCCGCCGCGCCGCGCTGGTTCCTGCACGGGCTCTTTGCATGAGCGCGCCTTTCGCCGAACTCGTCGCGGCGACGAATTTCTCTTTCCTGCGCGGCGCGTCGCATCCGGGAGACATGGCGCTGACGGCGCTGCTGCGCGGCCAGAACGGAATTGGCGTCGCCGACCGCAACAGCGTCGCCGGCGTCGTGCGCGCCTATGCGGCGCTTAAGGAGCTGCGGGAAAAATTGCGCGATCCGCCGGCCGGCGACGATGCGGCGCTTCTTGCGCAACTTGATGCAGAGCGCGTCCTATCCTTCAAGCTCGTCGTCGGCGCGCGGCTCGTCTTCGCCGACGAGACGCCGGATATCGTCGTTCATCCGCAAAATCGCAATGGCTGGGCGCTGCTCACGCGACTGCTGACGACCGGGAATCTGCGCGCCAGGAAAGGCGAATGCCGTCTTTATGTCGACGATCTCGCGCAAGTCGCGCGCGATCTGCTGCTGATCGTCATGCCATCGCGCAATCTGACGCGCCTGCCCGCGACGCTCGCGCGTCTTAATGATCTTGCGCAAGGCGACGTCTGGCTCGGCGCGACCATGCCGCGGCGTGGCGACGACAGGCGGCGTCTTTCAAGACTGAAAGAGATCGCCGCGCGAACGCAGACGCCCTTGCTTGCGACGAACGACGCGCTTTACGCCGATTCCGGCCAGCGCGATCTGCAGGACGTCATGACCTGCATTCGCGAAGGCGTCACGCTCACGCAAGCGGGACGCCGGCTGGAGGTCAACGCCGAACGTCATTTGAAGACGCCCGACGAAATGGCGCGTCTCTTCACTGAGGCGCCGGAGGCGATCGAGGAGACGCAATGTTTTCTCGCGCGCGTCGATTTCTCGCTCGATCAATTGACATATGAATATCCGGACGAGCCTGTCCCGCCGGGGCGCAATCCCCAGGAATGGCTCGAGGAGCTGACCTGGCGCCATGCCGCGATGCGCTATCCGCAGGGCGTGCCGGAGAAGGTCGAAAAGCTCCTGCATGAAGAGCTGGCGCTCATCAAGACGCTCGACTATGCGCGCTATTTTCTCACCATTCACGACATCGTGCGGATCGCCGAAGACAAGGGGATTCTCTGTCAGGGGCGCGGCTCCGCCGCCAATTCCGCCGTCTGCTATGTGCTCGGCGTCACCTGCGTCGATCCGGCGGAAAACGATCTGCTCTTCGCCAGATTCATTTCGCAGGAGCGTAAGGAGCCGCCCGACATCGACGTCGATTTCGAGCATGAGCGGCGCGAAGAGATCATCCAGCATATTTACGAAAAATACGGCCGCGAACGCGCCGGACTCGTCGCCGCCGTCATCAGCTATCGGCCGCGCAGCGCCATTCGCGAAGTCGGCAAGGTCTTCGGCCTGACCGAGGACGTGACCGCCGCTCTCGCCAGCACGCAATGGAGTAGTTGGGGCTCCGACATTCCGCAGACTTACATCCGCCAGACCGGGCTTGATCCCGAAAATCCAATCATCCGCCGCGCCATTCATTTCGCGACGCGGCTGCTCGGCTTTCCGCGCCATCTTTCGCAGCATGTCGGCGGCTTCGTTCTCGCGCGCGGGCGGCTCGACGAGCTGACGCCGATCGCCAACGCCGCGATGCCTGAGCGCACCTTCATCGAATGGGACAAGGACGACATCGACGCGCTCGGTCTGATGAAGGTCGACGTGCTGGCGCTCGGCATGCTCACCTGCATTAGAAAATGTTTCGATTATTTGCGCGCCCATGAAGGAAAGGACATGGGCCTCGCCGACGTGCCGGCCGACGATAAAGCGACCTACGACATGCTGTGCCGGGGCGATTCGATCGGCGTCTTTCAGGTCGAGAGCCGCGCCCAGATGAATATGCTGCCGCGCCTGAAGCCGCGTGAATTTTACGATCTCGTCATTCAGGTGGCGATCGTGCGGCCCGGACCTATTCAGGGCAATATGGTGCATCCCTATCTGCGCCGCCGTTCCGGAAGCGAACCGGTGGTTTATCCCTCGCCGGCGCCCGAGCACGGGCCGGCGGACGAATTGCGCAAGGTGCTCGAAAAGACCAAGGGCGTGCCGCTCTTTCAGGAGCAGGCGATGAAGCTCGCCATGGTCGCGGCGAAATTCTCCGATGTTGAAGCCAATCGTCTGCGCCGCGCCATGGCGACCTTCCGCAATGTCGGCACGATCCATCAATTCGAATCAATGATGGTCGAGCGCATGGCGGCGCGCGGCTACGACCGCGGCTTCGCGCAATGCTGTTTCGAGCAGATCAAGGGGTTCGGCTCTTATGGCTTTCCCGAAAGCCACGCCGCGTCCTTCGCCAAGCTCGTCTACATCTCCTCCTGGATCAAATGCCACTATCCCGCGATCTTCGCCTGCGCGCTGCTCAACTCGCAGCCGATGGGCTTTTATGCGCCGGCGCAGATCGTGCGCGACGCGCGCGAGCATGGCGTCGACGTGCGCGCCGTCGACGTGAATTTCAGCGAATGGGACAATCGGCTGGAGCGCGCGCAAGACGGGAGTCTAGCGCTGCGCCTCGGCTTTCGCCAGGCGGACGGCGTGCATGAAAGCGAAGGGAACCGCATCGTCGAAGCGCGAACGAAACCCTATGACAGCGTCGAAGATCTCGCGCGTCGGGCGGCGCTCAACGCCGCGACGATGCGCGCGCTCGCCGACGCCGACGCTTTCCGCTCTCTGCAAAGCGATCGACGCGACGCGCTCTGGGCCGTTCGGCGTCTGCCCGACGCGAAACCCCTGCCGCTCTTTGCCGCCGCCGACGCGCGCGAACTCGCCAAGGAACAAGATCCGCTGCTGCCGTCCATGTCGCTTGGCGAACATGTCGCCGCCGACTATCAGACGCTGCGACTCTCGCTGAAAGCCCATCCCATGGCGGTGCTGCGGCCGATGTTCGCGCGCGAACATATTATGTCCTGCGCGGAAGTTTCGGCGCTCGCCGACGGCGCCTTCGCGCGCGGCGCCGGCGTCGTGCTGGTGCGGCAGCGGCCGGGACAGGGCAACGCCATTTTCGTCACGCTCGAAGACGAAACCGGCATTCTCAATATCGTCATTTGGGCGCGGCTCTTCGCGCGCTACCGCCGCGAGACGATGGCGTCACGACTCATGCTGGTGGAAGGCAGGGTGCAGAAAAGCCCGGAGAATGTGCTGCATCTGATGGCGCAGCGGATCATCGACCGCAGCGTCGATCTCAACAGGCTGTCAGACGCGCATCGTCCGGACATCGCCCTGTCGCGCGCCGACGAATTTAATCATCCGCAGCGTCCGCGCGTCCGCCATCCGCGCAACGTTCGAATCTTGCCGAAATCGCGGGACTTTCATTAAAAGCGCGGAGAAGCCGCTCAACCGCTCTTGACCCGCTTGTCGGCCGGCACGCTCGCCAGCGCCTGCTGGCGCAGCTTTTCGATTTCGACGCGCGTCTTGCGCGCCTCGGCGCGCGCGACCTTGGCGGCGCGGCGCACCGGCAGATGCCCGAGCCAGGAAGAGATTCCGCCCGCGAGCACGCCAATCGCCATGGACGCCAGCACGACGAGGAAGATCGGCGCCTCGAAAGAGGGACCCGACCCGTCGTTCGGCGCAAAGGGATCGAGGCCGATGCGCACCGATCCGCGATTGGCCATGGCGAAAAACAGAATGACGAGCCCCAGCGGAACGAAAACGATGACGCGCAGGATGGACTTCATAAAACCTCCCTCTTGCCGGCCCCGCGCAACACGCTGGGCAGCCGCAACCTACAGCCGCCGCACGCCACTGCCGCGCGTCCCGCGATCGAGAGGACGCAGCCGCCTTAGATCGCCTCAGCCCTGATAGTTCTCGTTGAGGCGCTCGCGCATCTCTTTGCCGGTCTTGAAGAACGGCACGCTCTTTTCCTGCACCGAGACCTGCGCGCCAGTGCGCGGATTGCGGCCGGTGCGCGCGTCCCGCTTCTTCACCGAAAAAGCGCCGAAGCCCCGCAATTCAACGCGATCGCCCCGCGCCAGCGCCGAAGTGATCTCGTCAAGAATCGTGCTGACGATCGTCTCGACGTCGCGCTGGTAGAGATGGCCGTTGCGCCGCGCGATGCGTTGAATAAGTTCCGACTTTATCATGAGCCGATCCAATAGCTTGGCGTCGAAAAACCATTCGCGACGCCCGAGTCAGTTAGCGGCCGAATGCTGCCAAATCGCCAAAAGGCCGTCAAGCTCGACGCCCCGTTCGAGCAGGATTGTTTTTTCTAAAATACCGGCGATCGCCGCCAATCCGGCGACCCGCGCGAGGCCGGCAGCGCCGCTGACCAGCCCAAGTCGCTCAAGACTGGATTTCTTCTTCCACTCCCGCACCGGCAGGTCTTTGGCAATGCCCTTGTTGGCGACAAGCCAGTCGATGGCCTCGTGCTGACCGCCGATAAGATCGACGAGCTTAAGCGGCACGCCCTGGCGCGCAGTGAATATGCGGCCGTCGGAAATTTTCTCAAGCTGCGCATCGTCGAGATCACGCCGCTGCTTAACGAGGTCTTTGAACCAGGCGTAGGAGTTCCGCCGCAAGCGCGGCGATATAGGCGCCCGAAGCGGCCAGCGTGCCGACCACGGCGACGACGGGCTTCTTCTCGGCGACGCGCCGCAGCTCCTCATAGAGTCGCTCGGAGCCGGTCGTCGTTCCGCCGGGGCTCTCGATTTCCACCAGCACAGCTTTGGCTTGGCTGGAAGCGCCAATTTGTTTGATCAGATCGACCGTATCGTCGTCGCCGGTGATCAGGCCCTGCAGTTCGAGACGGGCGATATGCGGCGTGAGCTTGTTGGCCGAGTCGGCGCCGCCGAGCCGCACCACTGCGACGAGGCCGGCGACGCCCAACGCGAGAAGGGCGGCAAGGCGCCACCAGCCGAGTTTCCGGCGAAGTCTTCGGCGATCAACAAAATAGTCCGTAGGAGTCGACATCGGAACGTCCAGGTTGCTGGCTTGGCGCGCAGCCTCGCTGCGCAGGAAGGTAGTCGCGCGACTGGCGATTTGGAAGACGCCGGCCTATCGGCGCGTCGCCTCCATCGCCCAGGCGAGATAGTCCGGGTCCGCCTCGGCCACGTCGACGCGCAGGATTTCCGGCGTCTCGTAGCTATGGAGGCGTCGGACCAGTTCGGCGAGCGCCGGGCAGTCCTCGCCCCGCGCTTTCATATGCAGCAGAAACTCCGGCTCTTCGCGCATCTCGTCCTTCCAGACGTAGCAGCTTCGAATGGGATGAATCTGAACGCAGGCGGCGAGCTTTGCCGAGAGCGCCGCGCGGGCGAGCGCGCGCGCCTTTTCCTCGTCGTCGATGGTGGTGACGATGATCGCAAGCGCGCTCATGCCGGCTCAGCCGCCGATCACGGTGGTGAACACCTGACCGCCTCGCGCCAGCGTGATTTTCCAATAGTAGGCGCGTCCTAACGTTATGCTCGCCAAATCGCGCGTCGTTCCGATTTTTTGGTCGTTGACCGCGAGAATGACGTCTCCGCGCTGGAGATTGAGCTGTTGCGCGTAAGTGCCGTCGTCGACCTCGGAAACGACGACGCCATTGGTCATTCCCTGTATGGACATTTCTTCGATGACCGCAGGAGAAATATTGACGACCGTCGCGCCGGCGAAAGGCGATGGGCCCTTGATCTTCACCGCGTCGCGCGGCGGCGTTTCAGGCGCGGGCGTGAGCCGGATTTGCGTCGTGATCTTTTTGCCGCCGCGCAGCACGCCGAGCGCCGCCTGGCCGCCAAGCGGCTTGGTCGCCAGCCGATAGCCGACCGCCTCGGGATCGTCGGCGGCTTGACCGTCAACCGAGACAATAACGTCGCCGCGCTTCAGGCCGGCTTCGGCCGAGGGCCCCTTGGGGTCGACGTCAGCCAGAAGCGCGCCGGTCGGACGATCGAGTCCAAGGCCGTCGGCGATCTCCTGCGAAAGCGTTTGCAGCGTCGCGCCCATCCAGGCCCGCTTCACCTGCTTGCCGCCGCCCTTCGCGGCGGCGATCACGCTCTTGACCATATTGGCGGGAATGGCGAAGCCGATGCCCACCGAGCCGCCGGATTTGGAAAAGATCGCGGAATTGATGCCGACGACGCGCCCGTTCATATCGACGAGCGGCCCGCCGGAGTTGCCGGGATTGATCGCCGCGTCGGTCTGGATGAAGAAACCGTAGTCGGAAATGCCGACATGGGTGCGCGCCAGCGCCGAAATGATGCCCTGCGTCACGGTTTGGCCGACGCCAAACGGATTGCCGATCGCCAGCGTCAGATCGCCGACTTCGAGCGCGTCGGAATCGCCCAGCTCCATCGTCGGAAAATCGGCGCCGTCCGCGAGTTTCAGCACCGCGAGATCGGTGCGCGGATCGCGCAATAGGATTTTTGCGGAAAATTCGCGTTTGTCGGCGAGCGCCACCTTCACGTCGGTCATGCCTTCGATGACGTGATTATTGGTGACGACCAGGCCGCTTTGATCGACGATGACGCCCGAACCCAGCGACTGCGCCATGTTGCGCCCCGGCATGCCGCCGCCTTCTCCGAAAAAGCGCTGGAAGATCGGATCGTCGAACAGCGGATTGGCGGGCATGCGCTCGACGCGCGAGGCGAAGACATTGACGACGGCGGGCTGCGCCTTTTTAACGATCGGCGCGAAGGAATAAATCAGTTCGCCGCGCGTTATCGGAACGGCGCGATCCGGGCCAGGCAGCGTAAAGCCCTCGACGCGGCCGGCCGCTCCGGGGGACGTTGCGAGCGGCGCCTGCGCGAGCGCCGGCGAAGGACCAGGGCGCGGCGCGGCGAACGCGCACAGGATCGCGACAACGACATATCGCAAGGAAAATCGCATTTTATGTCCTCGGTCGAGAATCGCCGGGCGGCATATTAGCGCGAAATGCGGCTCGGACGCGTCGGGCGCGACGGGCGATGCGCGCATCCGCCGGCGCGCATTCGAGCGCGGCGCGCAGCGTGTAGCTCTTGCCGAGCCGGAGCGCAGCGACGAAGCGACGCGAATCCGTCGAAGATTTCACCCCGCGGCTCTGGACGGCTTCGCTTCGCGACATAACGGGCGCCATCGGCTTGACAAAAAGGGCGGCCGCCCTCGGCGCCGCCCCTTCGAGCCTCGACAGAACCTGCGGCCAGCCGAGCGCGGTTCCGCTCGTCCAGCACGCGATCATCGACTTTACGCCGCCTCTCCTTCGGTCTCGACAGGCCCTGAATCCTGGCCCTTGGCGTCCACGTCGCGATCGACGAATTCGATCACGGCGAGCGGGGCGTTGTCGCCGTAACGGAAGCCCGCCTTCAGCACGCGCGTATAGCCGCCGTTGCGGTCCCTGTAGCGCGGTCCGAGCACATCGAAGAGCTTGCCGACGAGCTTCACGTCCTTGATCTGCGCGATCGCCTGCCGGCGCGCATGGAGATCGCCGCGCTTGCCGAGCGTCACCAGCTTTTCGACGACCGGACGCAGATCCTTCGCTTTCGGCAGCGTCGTGACGATCTGCTCATGCTTGATGAGCGCCTGCGCCATATTGGCGAACATCGCCTTGCGGTGCTCATGGGTGCGCCCGAAACGGCGCTTCTTGTGACCGTGATACATGCGGCTCTCCGTTGATTATGCGGCCGCCGTGCCAAGGAACGGCCGTCGATTATGGTGAGTAGTGAGGTAGTAAGGTAGTGAGTAGTGAGTTGGTCTCCTACGCACTATTCACTACTCACCATCTCACTACTCACTCAATAATGCTCCTCGAATCTCTTCGCCAGATCGTCGATGTTCTCGGGCGGCCAGCCGGGCACCTCCATGCCGAGATGCAGGCCCATCTGCGCCAGCACCTCCTTGATCTCGTTCAAGGACTTGCGGCCGAAGTTCGGCGTGCGCAGCATTTCGGCTTCCGACTTCTGAATTAGGTCGCCGATGTAGACGATATTGTCGTTCTTTAAGCAGTTCGCCGAACGCACGGAAAGCTCCAGCTCGTCCACCTTCTTTAAGAGCGCCGGATTGAAGGCGAGCTGCGGAATCGACGGCGCGGCCTCCTCGCGGCGCGGCTCCTCGAAATTGACGAAGACGTTGAGCTGGTCCTGCAGAATGCGGGCCGAATAGGCGAGCGCGTCTTCTGGGCTCATCGCGCCGTTGGTCTCGACCGTCAGCGTCAGCTTGTCCTTGTCGAGTTCCTGCCCCTCGCGGGTGTTCTCGACGCGATAGCTGACCTTCTTGACCGGCGAATAGAGGCTGTCGATCGGAATGAGGCCGATCGGCGCATCCTCGGCGCGGTTGCGATCGGCGGCCACATAGCCCTTGCCGGTCGCGACGGTGAACTCGATGCGGATTTCGGCGCCCTCGTCGAGCGTGCAGATGACGAGTTCGGGATTGAGAATCTGCACGTCGCCCGTCGCCTGGATGTCGCCGGCCGTCACTGCGCCGGGACCTGTCTTTTTCAAGGTGAGGCGCTTCACGCCCTCGCCCTGATATTTGATGGCGATGTCCTTGACGTTGAGGACGATGTCGGTGACGTCCTCACGTACGCCGGGAATCGACGAAAACTCATGCAGCACGCCGTCGATGTGAATCGACGTGATCGCCGCGCCCTGCAAGGACGACAGCAGGATGCGGCGCAGGGCGTTGCCGAGCGTCACGCCGAAGCCGCGCTCCAACGGACGTCGAGCTTGTTCGGCTTGATGAGTTCCTGCCAGTTCTTCTGGATGCTCACGTGGAGGCCTTTCCTTGAAGCTCCTGAATGCGGCGTCGGGGCATGCGTCGCGCGCCGCGCGAAATCAGATCAGACAATCTGGAGTAACCTCAGACGCGACGCCGCTTGCGCGGCCGGCAGCCATTGTGGGGAATGGGCGTCACGTCGCGGATCGACGTGACGGTGAAACCCGCCGCCTGCAGCGCGCGCAGCGCCGACTCGCGGCCAGAGCCCGGACCGGAGACTTCGACTTCGAGCGTGCGCACGCCGTGCTCGCCGGCCTTACGGGCGGCGTCTTCGGCGGCCATCTGCGCGGCGTAGGGCGTCGACTTGCGTGAGCCCTTGAACCCCATCGACCCCGCAGAGGACCACGACACGGTGTTGCCCTGCGCGTCGGTGATGGTGATCATGGTGTTGTTGAACGTCGAATTCACATGCGCGACGCCGGAAACGATGTTCTTGCGCTCGCGGCGACGAACGCGCGTTGTGTCCTTGGCCATGGTTCAGTTTGCCTTTCGATATCGACGCCGCCGTAATTCCAGCGGCTCCACCTGATGGGGCAGTCGACAGGTCGGCAGTCGGCAATCGGGGTCCGACCGCCCAAGCCCGACTGCCGACTGCCGGAATTACTTCTTCTTGCCGGCTATCGGCTTCGCCTTGCCCTTGCGGGTGCGGGCGTTGGTGTGCGTACGCTGGCCGCGCACGGGGAGCTGCCGGCGATGACGCAGGCCGCGATAGCAGCCAAGGTCCATCAGGCGCTTGATGTTGATCGCGACTTCGCGGCGCAGATCGCCCTCGACCATATAGTCGCGGTCGATAGTCTCGCGAATCTGCAGGACTTCGGCGTCGGTGAGCTGGGCCACGCGCCGCTCGGACGGGATGCTCACCTTCTCGCAAATCTCCGCCGCTTTCTTGGCGCCGATGCCGTGGATATATTGGAGCGCGATGACGACGCGCTTGTTGGTGGGGATATTGACGCCTGCAATACGGGCCACTTGTCTCTCCATGTGAGAGGAGCCTTAAGCTCCGGGATGGCGTCCGCGTCCGGTGGAGCCCGGCCCATGCGAACGGTTGCGAACCGTTTTCATACGAAAACAGGCCCCGCCCCCCAAGCCGGGAGCCGGAGCCGCCTGTCCAACAACGTGAAGACCGTTTATTTAGGGGCGAATGGCCAACGGGTCAAGCGGTTTTATGAAAATAATGAAATTACTGGAGCAACCGCGATTGCGCCCAAAGGCAGCTTGCCCTAGCCACGACCCGCTGCGGCGCTCAAGGCCAGATCGATCGCCGCCGTCACCTCGTCGATCGGCGCCATGCCGTCGATCTTGGTCAGTTCGCTCCGCCGCGCGTAATGCGCTGAGACGGGCGCGGTCTGGGCGCGATAGGCCTCGAGCCGCGTCTTGAAGCTTTCCGGATTGTCGTCGGCGCGCACCGACCCGCCGACGGCGCGGGTCTCGTCCACCCGATTGCGCATCCGGTCGACGAGCGCGCCTTCGTCGACGGCGAGTTCGAGCACGGCGTCAAGCGACAGGCCTCTGCGTTCGAGCAGCTCTTGCAGCGCCTCGGCCTGCGCCACCGTGCGCGGGAAGCCGTCGAGAATGAAGCCGTTGGCGCAGTCCGGCGCGTTGAGCCGTTCGTCGATCAAGCCGATCACGACCTCGTCCGGCACCAGGGCGCCGGCGTCCATGATTTCCTTGGCCTTCAATCCGATCGGCGTTTTCGCGGCGACGGCGGCGCGCAGCATATCGCCCGTCGAAAGCTGCGGCACGCCGTGCTTTTGGACGAGACGCGCCGCCTGCGTTCCCTTGCCGGCCCCCGGCGGACCGAGCAACACCAGCCTCATCGCGCGCGCTTTCCGCCACGAAGCTTGGTCTTGCGGATCAACCCTTCATATTGCTGCGCCTGCATATGGCCGTGAATCTGCGCCACCGTATCCATGGTGACGCTGACGACGATGAGGAGCGACGTGCCGCCGAAATAGAACGGCAGGTTGGCGTAGGCGATGAGCCCTTCCGGGATGAGGCAGATGATCGCCAGATAAGCGGCGCCGAGCACCGTGACGCGCATCAACGCGTCGTCGATGAATTTCGCCGTGCGCTCGCCGGGACGAATGCCGGGCAGGAAGCCGCCGTGCTTCTTGAGATTGTCCGCCGTCTCGGCCGGATTGAACACGATCGCGGTATAGAAGAAGGCGAAGAACACGATCAAGCCAACATAGGCGAGCATATACAGCGGCCGGCCGTGGCCGAAATAGGCGGAGATCGTCGCGAAGATGCTTTCGCTGCCGGTCGACTGGTAGAAATTCGCGACCGTCGTCGGCAGAAGCAGCAGCGAAGACGCGAAGATCGGCGGAATGACGCCGGAGGTGTTGAGCTTCAGCGGCAGGAAGGACGTCTGTCCCTCATACACGCGATTGCCGTGCTGGCGTTTGGGATAGGTGATCAGCAGGCGCCGCTGCGCGCGCTCCATGAAGACGATGAAGGCGACGACGGCCAAGGACATGACGATCACGGCGATGATCAGGGCGGTCGAGATCGCGCCCTGGCGTCCCAGCTCCAGGGTCGACACGATCGCCGACGGGAAGGCGGCGACGATGCCGGCGAAGATGATCAGCGACGACCCATTGCCGATGCCGCGCGACGTGATCTGCTCGCCGAGCCACATCAGGAACATCGTGCCGCCGACCAGCGTCACGACCGTGGTGATCCTAAAGAAAATGCCCGGATCGGTGACGACGCCCTGCTGGCCCTCGAGCCCGATCGCCATGGCGTAGGCCTGAAACGTCGCGAGCGCGACGGTGAGGTAGCGGGTATATTGATTGAGGACCTTGCGGCCCTGCTCGCCCTCTTTCTTTAGCGTCTCAAGCGTCGGAATGACCGACGTCAGCAGCTGAATGATGATGGACGCCGAGATATACGGCATGATGTTGAGCGCAAAGATCGCGCGGCGCTGCACGGCGCCGCCCGCGAACATGTTGAAGAGCTCCAGCATGCCCTTCGACTGGCCGAAGAAGCTTTTCGCGAAGGCTTCGGGATCGATGCCCGGCAGCGGCACATAGGTGCCGAGGCGATAGACGATCAGCGCGCCCAGCGTGAACCAGATGCGCTTCTTCAATTCCTCGGACTTGCCGAAGGCGGAGAGATTGACGTTGGCCGCGAGCTGCTCGGCTGCCGATGCCATGAAGGAACTCCCCTGTCGCGCCGCTGTCGATGCGACGCATTTTTTGTTGGGCGGAGCGCTCGGACAAGCGGTTCGCGCGAGACTCGCCCGCTCCGTTCGGAGCGCTTGGTATAAAACGGCGCGGCCGCTCGTGCGAGAGCGGCCGCGCATATTGCCTTATTGCGCCGTCGACTCGCCGGCAAGAAGCTTCACTGAGCCCCCCGCGCCTTCGATAGCGGCGACCGCGGACTTTGAGGCCGCTTCGACCTCGAAGGCGAGCTTCGCCTTCAATTCGCCCTGGCCAAGGATCTTCACGCCGTCGCGCGCCTTGGTGACGACGCCCGCCGCAAGGAGCGCGTCGCGCGTCACCGGCGCGTTGGCGTCGAGCTTGCCGGCGTCGATCGCCTGCTGGATGCGCCCGAGATTGACCTCGTTGTAGTCGACCGAGAACGGGTTGTAGAACCCGCGCTTGGGCAGGCGGCGATGCAGCGGCATCTGGCCGCCCTCGAAGCCCTTGATCGCGACGCCGGTGCGCGCCTTTTGCCCCTTGACGCCGCGGCCGCCGGTCTTGCCCTTGCCGGAGCCGATGCCGCGGCCGACGCGCATGCGGTTCTTGCTTGCACCGGCATTGTCGGAAAGTTCGTTGAGTTTCATGGCCGCGTCCTCACTTCCCGTCGCTCGTTTCGCCGTCGACGATTTTGACGAGATGCGCCACCTTGGCGATCATTCCGCGCACGGCCGGCGTATCTTCCAGCGCGCGGCGGCGACCGATGCGCGTCAGGCCGAGGCCGAGAAGCGTGCGGCGCTGACGCTCGGGACGGCCGATCGGGCTGCCGGTCTGCTCGACGACGATCTGCTGCTTGCTC
>JACOWC010000154.1 GCA_016177005.1 Methylocystis sp. | reverse complement strand
TGTCACGAGCGCCGGCTACAAGAAGGTCGCGCTGGTGACGGAGCAGGAGAAGAAGTGAGCTGAGCGGAAATGAAAATTTCGCGCTCCGAACCAGGTTTTCCGCTCTCCTCGGCAATCCACGCCGGATTGCTCCTGGCGGCGCTCGTCCTCTTTTCCGACGCCAGGAAATTCGACGACGCCGTGGAGATGGTTCCGGTCGACCTCGTCACCGACGGCGAACTCGCTCAAATCATGAAGGGCGAAAAAACGGCGCGCGAGATCAAGCCGACGCCGCGCGTCGATAAGGTCGCGCCCGACGCCGAGACCAAGCCGGAGCCGCCGCTCGCGGAAGCGAAGAAGGACATCGCCACGCCGGCGCCGCCCGCGCGTCCGCTGCCGCAGCCGTCCGCCGACGATGCGCCGCCGACCCCGCCAAAGCGCGTCGCCGCGCTGCCACCGAAGCCGGAGCCGCCGCCCAAGCCTGAGGAAAAACAGCCCGAGCCGAAACCGGTGGCGAAGCCTAAAGCCGCGGCGGAACCGGACAGGAAGGAACCCGAAAAGGAGCCGGACGAAGCAGAAGTCGTGAAGCCGAAACCGCCGAGCCGGGCGAAGCCTGACAACACGGCGAAAGAAGCCGCTGCCCAGGAGAAACCCAAGGATCGACTCAAAATCGACGAGGTGGCGAAGCTCCTCGAAAGCAAGAAACGGCAGGAAAAGCCTAAGCCCGATACATCCATCGGCGAATTGGCGGAAAAGGCGGTCAAGGAGTCAAAGCCAAAGTCTGGCGACGAGAATGCGCCGAAGTCGAAATTCGACGCCGCAAGCATTTCGAAATTGCTGAGCCGCGAAGCGCCGCAGCGCAAGGCTGCGACCGGCAGGGCGACGCAGGCCGCGGCGCTCGGCGCGCCGACCGGGACGGCCGTCAAAATGTCGGCGTCAATGGAGGCGCGGATCGCCGCCTACATCCATGATCACTATTACCCCTGCTGGGCGTCCGCCTTGTCGCTTAGCGGTATGTCCTATACGCCGGTCGTTGAGTTCCATCTGTCTCGCGACGGCAACCTTGAAGGCCATCCCAAACTGCTCAACGCCTCGGCGAGCCCGACCGAACATGCGCGCGGCGAACAGGCGATGCAGGCGGTGCGCCGCTGCAGCCCGATGCGGATTCCACCCGAGTTCATGCCCTATTATGAAGAGGCGCTGCACGAAGTCACGATTCGCTTCCAGGATTCGATTTGGTGACGGGCGTTGTTCAAGGTGAACGGCTTCGCCCCCACCCTGTCCCTCCCCCGCTTCGCGGGAGAGGGGACGCTCGCGATCAGCGCTCGCACGATGCGGATGAAGCGCAAATTCTGCTCCCTCTCCCGCGAAGCGGGGGAGGGCTGGGGAGGGGGTCGATGAGGCTTACTCCGACAACATCCATCGCCGCAAAGCGTTACGGTTTCTTCACGGCGATGCTCGAAAGAACAGGTCCATGACACGCAGCATCACCCGACGCTCCGCCGCCGGCCTCATCGCCGGCGCCGCCGTCACGCCATTCTGTCCCGCCTCGCCGGCGCGCGCCGGACGCATCATCGATCTCAAGGGCGGCGGCTTTCAGCCGATCAATATCGCCGTCGCGCCTTTTGTCGGCGACGACGCCGCGCGCACCGTGACCTCCGTGACGCTGAATAATTTCAAACGCTCGGTATTTCTTAATCCGATCGAGCCCAGCGCCCTGCCGGCGAACGCCGCGCCGCCCGACGCAGCGCCCTATCTCGCCGCCTTCAAGGCGGTGAACGCGCAATTCGTGCTGACCGGGCGTTCGCAACGCGTTGGCGACGGAAGACTGAAGACCGAATTCCGGCTCTTCGACGTGACCACCGGCGAACAGGTCGCCGGCCAGCAATATGTGACCGAAGCCGCCAACACCCGGCGAGTCGCGCATCTCCTCTCCGACGCCGTTTTCACCCGCATTACCGGCGAAAAGGGCTTTTTCGACACGCGGGTCGTCTTCGTCGACGAAACCGGCTCGAAGGACAGGCGCCGCAAGCGCCTCGCCATGATGGATCAGGACGGCGCGAACGTGCGCTATCTGACGCGCGGCGACGAACTCGTCGTCACGCCGCGATTCTCGCCGAATTCGCTCGACGTCACTTACATGTCCTTCGGCGTCGACGGCGACCCTAAAGTGCTGTTGATGAATATCGAAAACAGCCAGCGCGAAGTCGTCGGCAATTTTCCCGGCATGACCTTCTCGCCGCGATTCTCGCCGGACGGGCAAAAGATCATCATGTCGCTGTCGCAGGGCTCGACGACCAATCTTTATACGATGGATCTGCGCTCGCGGACGACGACGCGTCTGACCGACACCGCCGCCATCGACACGGCGCCGTGCTACTCGCCCGACGGCTCGCGCATCGTCTTCGAGAGCGATCGCGGCGGCTCGCAGCAGATTTACGTCATGGGCGCGCATGGCGGCGAAGCGAAACGCATCTCCTTCGGCGGCGGCCGCTATTCGACGCCGGTGTGGTCGCCCAAGGGCGATTACATCGCCTTCACCAAGCAGAACGGCGGCAATTTCGCGATTGGCGTGATGAAGACCGACGGCTCCGGCGAACGCATCCTCACCGAAGGCTTCCACAATGAAGGCCCGACCTGGGCGCCGAACGGCCTCTTCCTGATGTTCTTTCGCGACTCCGGCGGCGGCGGCGGACCGAAGATTCACATGGTCGACGTGTTTGGGCGTTCGGAAACGCTTGTGCCGACGCCGGGCTATGCGTCCGACCCCGCGTGGGGCCCGCTGCAGGATTAAATCGCATTGATTTTGGATACGCCAATGGCGTATATAAATCACGATGTCCGGATTGGCGACCGTCGTCGAAACGCCCGCCTATCTATCCAAGGCGGAACGCCTGCTGAGCGAAACGGAACGCGCCGACATCGTTGATATGTTCGCCTCGAACCCTGACCTTGGCGTCCTCATCAAGGGGGCGCCGGGCGTTCGCAAGGCGCGCATCGGCCTGGAGGGACGAGGGAAACGTGGCGGGGGACGAATCATTTACTGGTTTCACTCGCCCGCCTATCCGGTGGTTCTGCTGTGGATATTCGCCAAAAACGAAGCGAGCAACCTCACCGCCGATCAGTTGCGCGTCCTGTCTCGCGAAGCGTCGGCGCTTGTGGAAGATTTTGGAGGCCAAAGATGAAGGCGAATGATTTCGACGGCCTGATGCGTGGCCTCGCCGAAGCGCGCGCTTTCGCGCGTGACGAAAAAGTCGAAGGTCTGAAGGTACATGTTCCAACGAACATCGACGTCGCCGCGATCCGGCGCAAGGTCGGACTCTCTCAAATCGAGTTCGCGCGCCGCATCGGCGTTTCGTCCGCGACTCTGCGCAACTGGGAACAGGGACGACGTGCGCCGGAAGGTCCGGCTCGCGTGCTGCTTGCGTTGCTCGCGCGCAATCCCCGCATCGTCGAGGAGACGCTTGGCGACGCGGCATGACATGCGTCCTCGCGTCGAAACCAAGTTAAGCGATCGATCCAGCGTGGGGGCCGTTGCAGGATTGAGGCTCGGCCGGCTTTCCGACTAGACTGCCCGCATGAAACGAGCCGAAGCGATTGCCAGATTGCGGGAACGCGCGCCAGCCATTAAGGCTATAGGCGCAACGTCCCTATTTCTCTTCGGTTCTACCGGCCGCGACCAAGCCGCGGCCAACAGCGACCTCGATCTTTTCATTGACTACGACCCGTCGAGCAGATTCAACGCATTCGATCTCGTCGGCATCAAGCTCTATCTCGAGGATGAGCTGAAAACGTCGGTGGATTTGACGACACGGGACGGACTTCATCCTCGACTGCGAGACGCAATCGAAAAATCGGCAATCCGCGTTTTTTGATGGCGCGCGAATTTCTCCAATGACCAAACCCGTCCGCATCGACGAAAGCTGGAAGAAACATCTCGCGCGCGAATTGGAGCTTCCCTATTTCACGGAGCTGCGCGAATTCGTGCGCGGCGAATACGCCGCGCGCAGAATCTATCCGCCGGCGGCGCAGATTTTTCGCGCCTTCGACGAATGCCCTTTCGACAAAGTGAAAGTCGTCATTCTGGGGCAAGACCCTTATCATGGCGCCGGACAGGCGAACGGGCTTTGCTTCGCGGTCGGCGCGCATGTCCCGCCGCCGCCCTCGCTCCAGAACATTTTCAAGGAAATCGAGGCCGATCTCGGCCATAAGGTTTCTCGCGACCCCGATCTCTCGCGCTGGGCGCGGCAGGGCGTGCTGCTGCTCAACGCCACGCTCACCGTGCGCGAAAACGCCGCCGGCTCGCATCAGAACAAGGGCTGGGAGCAATTCACCGACGCCGCCATTCACGCGCTGTCGCGCGAACGCGAAGGCGTGGTCTTCATGCTCTGGGGCTCTTACGCGCGGCGCAAGGGCGCGAGCGTCGACCGGCGCAGACATCTCGTGCTCGAATGCGCGCATCCGTCGCCGCTTTCGGCCCACAACGGTTTTTTCGGCTGCCAACATTTCTCGAAGGCGAATGATTATCTGGTCAGTCACAGCCAGACGCCGATCGACTGGTGAGGCGCAACGCCTACCCCGGTCGTCGCAGCCCGAGCTTTGCCGGACTCCGGCCAGACGGTTGGGAGAGCCGGCGCGCGACTCTTCCCATCGCCGCCTGCGGCGAATAAATCTGGAGCGAATGACCGACAAGCCCGCTAATCCGCGCGATCTTCCGCCCGACGAAGACGACGCCTTCGACGCGGCCGAAACGCCCGCAGAGGCAGAGGCGAAGCCGTGCGAAGAGCCGGTTGAAACGCCGCAGACTCCCGAAAGCGTCAAGCGCGGCGTCGACGTCATCAAGAAGCATTGGCGCCACGCGCCGAACGGACCCGGCGTCTATCGCATGATCGCCGAAAGCGGCGAGGTGCTCTACGTCGGCAAGGCGAGGAACGTGCGCAAGCGGGTCGCGAGCTATACGCGTCTCGCCGGTCACGTGAACCGCATCGCGCGGATGATCTCGGCGACCGCCTCGATGGTGTTCATCTCGGTCGAGACCGAAACCGACGCGCTGCTGCTGGAAGCGAATCTCATCAAGCAGTTGAAGCCGCGCTTCAACGTGCTGATGCGCGACGACAAATCCTTCCCCTACATTCTGATCGCCAAGGACCACGAAGCGCCGCAAATCTTGAAGCACCGCGGCGCCCGCGTGCGCAACGGCGATTATTTCGGGCCCTTCGCCAGCGTCTGGGCGGTCAATCGCGCGCTCAACGCTCTGGAGCGCGCCTTTCTCCTGCGTTCCTGCGCGCAAAGCTTTTACGACAATCGCACGCGTCCATGCCTGCTCTATCAGATCAAACGCTGCTCGGGTCCCTGCACCGGCGAAATCTCAATGGACGATTACGCCGAACTTGTCCGCGAGGCGCGGGATTTTCTTTCAGGCAAAAGCCGCAATGTGCGCGAACAGCTGGCGCGCGAGATGACCGAAGCCTCCGAGCGGCTGGAGTTCGAGCGCGCGGCGCGGTTGCGCGATCGCATCTCGGCGCTCTCCGCCGTTCAGGGCGCGCAGGGGATCAATCCGCGCAGCGTTGAAGAAGCCGACGTCTTCGCCATCGCCAAGGACGCCGGACGCTTCTGCATCGAAGCTTTCTTCTTTCGCGCCTATCAGAACTGGGGCAATCGCTCCTATTTTCCGCGCGCCGACGCGACGCTGTCGGAGGCTGAAGTCCTCGACGCATTTCTCGCTCAGTTCTATCAGGAGCACCCTTCCGCGCGCTGCGTCCTTCTTTCCCATCCGATCGAAGACAGCGCGCTCCTTGAAGAGGCGCTCACCGCGCGGCTCGGTCGCCGCGTCGACGTGCTCGCGCCGCAACGCGGCGAGAAACGCGAGCTTGTGGATCATGCGCTCCACAATGCGCGGCAAGCGCTCGGCCGCAAACTCGCTGAGGACGCGAGCCAGCAGCGCCTGCTTGCTGCGCTCGGCCAGGCCTTTGGTCTTGCCGCCGCGCCGCGACGCATCGAAGTTTACGATAATTCGCACATCGGCGGCGCGCAGGCGATCGGCGCGATGATCGTCGCCGGACCGGCCGGGTTCATGAAGGCCCACTATCGCACCTTCAACATCAAAAGCGCCGACATCGCGCCAGGAGACGATTTCGGCATGATGCGCGAGACGCTGACGCGCCGGTTTGCGCGCCTCGCCAAGGAAGGCGAAAAGGACCAGGAGAGCGACGCCTTTCCGGCGAAGCCCGACCTCATTTTGATCGACGGCGGACGCGGTCAATTCGAAGTCGCGCGGGACGTCTTGCGCGAACTCGGAGTCGAAGGCGTCGTCGTCGCCTCCATCGCCAAGGGCGCGGACCGCAACGCCGGACGCGAGAGCTTCTTCGTCGAAGGAAAGGAGCCGTTCCGCCTGCCGCCGCATGATCCGGCGCTCTATTTCGTTCAGCGGCTGCGCGATGAAGCGCACCGTTTCGCAATCGGCACGCATCGCGCGCGGCGCAAGAAGGAATTCACCAAAAATCCGCTCGACGAGATCGCCGGCGTCGGGCCGGCGCGCAAGCGCGCGCTGCTCCTGGCCTTCGGCTCGGCGAAGGCGGTGTCGAGGGCGGCGCTGTCGGACCTGGAAAAAGTGCCGGGCGTCAACAAGGCGACGGCGCGGCTGGTCTATGAGCATTTCCAGCGTGAATAACCAGGTCAATTGCCGATGAACAGCGCGCTACTGGCCGCCGCAGGAAACGTCGCCATCGCTATTCAGAACTGGCGCTCTATCATGGGTTGGCATGCAAAAATTTCTGCGAATCCTTTATGACGCCTATCTGAAGTTCAACCGAGACGACGGCTGGGCGATTGCGAGCTATATTGCGCTGTCGATCCTGACGTCGCTCTTTCCCTTTCTTATTTTTTTGACTGCGCTTGCCGGCTTTTTCGGCTTGCAGGCGGAAGCCGACGCGGCGACGAAGCTGCTCTTCGACACATGGCCGGCGAGCGTCGCGGCGCCGATTTCGGCGGAAATCCGCAATGTGCTGACGCAGCCGCGCGGCGGTCTTCTGACTCTCGGCGCCGTATTTGCGATCTATTTCTCCGCAAGCGGCGTCGAAGCGCTGCGCGTCGCGCTGAACAGGGCCTATGACTCGCCTGAGCAGCGTTCCTGGTGGTGGCTTCGGCTCGAGTCGATCATATTCGTTTTTCTCGGCGCCGCTTCGCTGCTCGCCATCGCCATTCTTCTGGTGCTCGCGCCGCTCGCGCGAGCGATCGCCCAGAGTTACGTACCTCTCGTCGTCGAGGAGCTGCAGCCGCTCTATGGCCCCGTGCGCTATGGCGTCACCACCGCCGTTCTCGCCATTGCGCTGTTTGCGGCTCACAAATATCTGCCGGCGACGCGGCGCGACACGGCTTTCATCGCGCCCGGCCTGGCGCTGACGCTGTTCGCGTCCCTCGCCTTCGGCGTCGGCTTCGGCAATTATCTCGCGCGATTCGCCGGCAGCTATATTTCGACTTATGCGGGCCTCGCCTCGATCATGATCGCCATCGTCTTTCTTCAGCTCTTGGCCGCGATCTTCATCTATGGCGCCGAGCTCAATCAGACGGTCGCAACGGGCGGCAAGAGCGCGGAAAGCCAGGGTTAAGCGCGCCTTAACCGAGATTTTTTAGGCTGCCCGCATCCGCGCGCCATCGGCGTCGCGATCAAGCGGGGCTTCTCCTCCTATGCGCAGCCATGCAACCGCTCACTTCACCGAGCAGCTTCGCGAATTTTCGCTGCGGCGGCTGGCTGAGCTCCTGGGCGTCTTTTTGGTCGCGACCGCCGCCGCTCTGACATTGTCGCTCGTCAGCTGGTCGGCTCGCGATCCCTCCTTCAACCACGCCACTGCGGGCCATGTCCGCAATCTGCTCGGCCCGCCGGGCGCGATCGTCTCCGATCTGCTGATGCAGCTCGTCGGCTTCGGGGCCATCGCAGCCATAGTGCCGACGGCGATTCAGGGCTTGCGTCTTGTTCGACGCCGACGGATCGGCCGCGCCGTGCTGCGCGTCGGTCTCTGGATCGTCGGCGTTTTCGCGACCGCCGCGACCGCATCGCTCCTGCCCGCAACCGATCGCTGGCCGCTGCCCTCCGGCCTCGGCGGCGTCGCCGGCGACGCCATACTCGCCGTTCCGCGCACGATCTTCGCCGGCTCGGGAGTGATGATGGCGGCGTTCGGCGTCGGCGCCGCTCTTGTCGCCATCCTCGCCGTCACCGGCGCCGCGGGCCTCGGCTTCGAATCCGAAGCCGACATGCGCAGCCGGTCTTGCGAAGACGACGTCACCATTCGTCCGGGCGCGGACGATGATGACGACGACGGCGGCGAACCGGGCGTCGCGCTGATTTCGCTTGGCGCGCTTATCCACCTCGGATTGGCGCTTAGAGCTTGGCTGATGCGGGCGGTCGGGAGGCTGAGGCGCAGCCCGCGGACGACGGACAGGCCGCCGCCGCCGCACTACCCCCGCGTCGAGCCGACCTTCGAGGAGCCGGACTTCCATCCGACATATGCGCCGCCGCGCGCCCGCAATCTCGACGAAGCTTATGCGGCTGCGCCGCCGGCGCCCCGCCGCACGCGGACCCCGACTCGCGCCGCGAAGCCCAGTTTCAACGCGCGCTACGAGGCGCCGCCCCTAACGCTGCTCGCCGAGCCGAAAAAGCAGGCGAACGCCGCAAAGCTCTCGCAAGAGGCGCTGGAGCAGAATGCGCGTCTGCTCGAGGGCGTCCTGGAGGATTTTTCGGTCAAGGGCGACATCATCAACGTCCGCCCCGGACCGGTGGTCACGCTTTACGAGTTGGAGCCGGCGCCCGGAATCAAATCGTCGCGCGTCATCGGTCTCGCCGACGACATCGCCCGATCGATGTCCGCCGTTTCGGCCCGCGTCGCCGTCGTGTCGGGGCGCAACGCCATCGGCATCGAGCTGCCGAACCAGCGCCGCGAGATGGTCTATCTGCGCGAACTCGTCGCCTGCGAGGATTTCGCCCGCTCCAATCACAAGCTCGCCATCGCGCTCGGCAAGACCATCGGCGGCGAGCCGGTGATCGTCGATCTCGCCCGCATGCCGCATTTGCTTGTCGCCGGCACGACCGGCTCGGGCAAGTCGGTCGCGATCAACACCATGATCCTGTCGCTGCTCTATCGATTGAAGCCCGAAGAGTGCCGGCTCATCATGGTCGATCCGAAGATGCTGGAGCTCTCGGTCTACGACAATATTCCCCATCTCCTCACGCCCGTCGTCACCGATCCCAAGAAGGCGGTGGTCGCGCTCAAATGGGCGGTGCGCGAGATGGAGGACCGCTACAAGAAAATGTCAAAGCTCGGCGTGCGCAACATCGACGGCTATAACGCCCGCGTCGCCGAGGCGCAGGCCAAGGGCGAGACCATCACCCGCACCGTGCAGACGGGCTTTGACCGCGAGACCGGCGAAGCGATCTTCGAACATGAGGAAATGTCGTTCTCGACGCTGCCCTATATCGTCGTCATCGTCGACGAGATGGCGGATCTCATGCTCGTCGCCGGCAAGGACATCGAGGGCGCGATCCAGCGCCTCGCGCAAATGGCGCGCGCCGCCGGCATTCATCTGATCATGGCGACTCAGCGCCCCTCCGTCGACGTCATCACCGGCACGATCAAGGCGAATTTCCCGACGCGCATCTCCTTCCAGGTGACGTCGAAGATCGACAGCCGCACGATCCTGGGCGAGCAAGGCGCCGAGCAGCTGCTCGGTCAGGGCGACATGCTCTACATGGCCGGCGG
>JACOWC010000153.1 GCA_016177005.1 Methylocystis sp. | reverse complement strand
CGTGCTCAGGCCGATGGCGATGTCCTGGGTGAAGTGCTCACCGCCCACCGGCACCAGGCCGCTGTCGTGCGGCGCTCCTTGCTGGAAGACAATCCAGTTGGTGCTGCCTGCTCCGATGTCGACAAAATAGTGCGGGTTAATGAAGTTACGGAATGAGCTACAAAACAAAAAGCATTTTATGAGATTTCTAGCAAAAAAGGCACGGTTGAATTCGAATGACAAATAATCGTACGGAATTTTCGCTTGACAGCCTTCGTTTTGGATGTAACTGGTTAACCAACAATTGTCTGATCGCGGTCCAAAATGAAAGATCATTTTCTGGAGCGGGATGGGAAAATCCTTAAGGTCGAACTGAGAATACATTGACATGTTGCTCATGGGAATTCGATCATCTTCGTGTATTCGGCGGCGCACCGAAGTCCGCACGATTTCGAGCGAAAGTGAATGAACAGAAACCGGCATGGAAAGGAATCCACTTCACTTGCTGGGATTTTCTTTCGACACCATCTTTTCCACCGCATCCGCCACCGCGTCAAACGCCAGCATGGTCGAGCCGTGGCGGGCCTTGTAGTCGCGCACCGGCTCCGCGTAATCCGCCACTTTCCCGTCGCGCAGCTTGAGATCGACGGTGATTGTCGAGCCGCAGAGCTTGGAATAGGCGGAGGCGGTCGCGTCCGGCTGCGGTAGCCGGCCGATGCGCGGAATGTTTCCGGCAAGCTCCAGAATGCGTTGATTGTATATGTTGTTCAGCATCGCCGCCGGCGCTTTCAAGCCAAGGCCTTACCATCGCCTCGCTAAATCTCTATATAGGTTTTTGCGCGCCCTCGCGAAAGCGATGGCCGCGCCGGGGGCCGTCGACGGCCCTGTTAGTCTCGAATTCTCGCGTGATCTCGACACCATCAGAGAGGGCGACGATTTGAGGGGCGCCTTGCACGTTTCGTGCTAGGCGAGAAGCGGCCGACGCGCCTTCGAGGGCGGGCGGCAGAAGTTTAGTCGGAGGCGCCACATGGATGACGTGGTTAAGACCTTTCCCCTTTCGTCGCTGGAGTCGCCCCCGCCGATCGAGCGTCCAAGCCGCGAAGAGGCGGAGGCCGCGGTGCGCACGCTGTTGCGCTGGACCGGCGACGATCCCGACCGCGAGGGGCTGCGCGACACGCCGCGCCGGGTGGTCAAGGCTTATGAAGAATTTTTCAGCGGCTATCAGGAGAGCGCCGACGAGGTTCTCTCGAAGGTCTTCGAAGAGGTCGAAGGTTACGACGATCTCGTGCTCGTGCGCGACATTCCCTTCACCTCGCACTGCGAACACCACATCGTGCCCTTCGTCGGCAATGCGCACATCGCCTATTATCCGAACGGCGGCGTGGTCGGACTGTCGAAGCTCGCCCGCCTCGTCGAGATTTTCGCCCGCCGACTTCAGACGCAAGAGGCGATGACGGCACAGATTGCGGCGGCGATCGACGAGGCGCTCGGTCCGCGCGGGGTCGCGGTGATGGTCGAAGCGGAACATATGTGCATGTCGATGCGCGGCGTGATGAAGCAGGGATCATCCACGGTCACCATGCAGTTTTCCGGCGTGTTCCGCGACGATCCGGCTCAGCAGGCGCATTTCTACACGCTCCTGCGCGGAGCGCGCTGATGTCGCAGGCGGTCAAGGCGCAGGCGAGCAAGGCGGACGTCGAGGAGGGGGTCGTGTTCGCGCCGAGATTCGACGCGTACGGCCTCATTGTCTGCGTCACTACGGAAGCCGCGACGCGCGAAGTGCTGATGGTCGCCTATATGAACCAACTCGCGCTCGAGAAGACGATCGAGACGGGCTTCGCCCATTATTGGTCGCGGTCCCGACGCGAGTTGTGGCGCAAGGGCGACACGTCCGGCCAGACCCAAAAGGTTCTGTCCTTGCGCGTCGACTGCGATCAAGACGCCTTGCTGCTCGAGGTCGAAGTCGGCGGCGACGGCAAGGCCTGTCATACCGGGAGAAAATCCTGCTTCTATCGGGCGCTCAAGGGCGATGGCGCGCTGGTCTTCTCAGCCGATGGCGCATAGAGCGCGGCTCGCGAAAACGTGGACGCCGGTTTTTCGCGTAAAGCGCGCTGTGAGGTTTTGGAATCGATCATGTCATCTGCATTTGGGCGATTCCGCCGAAATGCAGCGTGATCTAGGCGGCGCAAGCTGGCGGAAAGTTAACCTCAAAGCCACTTTCGAGGCGCAAGCTGCTCTCCAAATATATTTTGTGTCGCTTCAACGACGGGGAGATGGCCGAGCAGGACAACCGCCATGTTATCGCTACGCTCACGCAACCTACAAAATCTCGGCGCCGACGCGGGTAGCGCGATGACGGATGAACCCCAAGCGCCGCCGACCACCGTCGTTCGTAAGGCGGATACAGAACCGAAGTCGGAGAGACGCGGACAGCCGACAATCGGACTGGCGCTCGGCGCGGGCGCGGCGCGCGGCTGGTCGCATATCGGCGTGCTGCGCGAGCTTGTCGCCCATGACATCTATCCGGACGTGATCGCGGGCACGTCGATCGGCGCGGTCATCGGCGGATGCTACGCGGCGGGCAAGCTTGATGCGATCGAAGCCTTTGCCCGCTCGCTGACCAAGCGGCGCGTCTTCACGCTGATGGACCTTTCGTTTTCCGGCGCCAGTCTGATCACCGGCGAACGGCTGCGGTCGGCGCTGGAAAAGGAGCTTGAAGACCTCGAAATTGAAGAGCTGCCGATTCCTTTTGCAGCCGTCGCGACTGAAGTCGGCACGGGACATGAGGTATGGCTGCAGCATGGATCGCTCGCGCTCGCAATTCGCGCGTCCTATGCCTTGCCGGGCATTTTTGAGCCTGTGCGCATCAGCGACCGCTGGCTGTTCGACGGCGCGCTGGTCAATCCGGTGCCGGTCACCGTCTGCCGCGCGCTTGGCGCCGAATATGTCATCGCCGTGAACGTCACCGCCGACACCATGTATCGCGCGCGCGTCATCCGCGACGATCCGACGGCGCTGAAACGCGCGGCCGAGGCGGGGCCCTTCGGAGAAAAGCCCGACGTCTCCTTCGCCGATCGCTTCCTGCCACGCTATTTTGATCGTCAGCAGAATGAAGCGCCGAATGTCGCAACCGCGATGATCGACGCCTTCAACATCATCCAGGATCGGATCCTGCGTTCGCGGCTGGCGGGCGACCCGCCGGACGCGACCATTACCGCGCGCATGGAGGAAGTCGGCATGTTCGACTTCCACAAAGCTGAGCAGCTGATCCACGTGGGGCGGGAGGCGACGAAGCGGGCGCTGCCGAACATCTTCGCCCACATCCCGCTGCCGAGCGCCGTCTGATTTTAAGCCTGGGCGATGTATTCGCGCATCGAGCGATGTTCCTCCTCGATGACGCGTATCCGGTATTTCACGACGTCGCCGATCGAGATGAGTCCGACGAGCCGGGTCTCTCGGACCACGGGAATGTGCCGGCGCCGTTCGACCGTCATCACGCGCATCATATTCTCGACCGCGTCCTCTTCTCGGGCCGGTTGGGGATTTTGCTGCATGAAGGACGATATGGGTTGCGTCAGCGCCTCCGTCCCATCCAGCGCGACCGCCGAAACGATGTCCCGCTCAGCGATCAGACCCATCAATCGGCCGCGGTCGTCGAGAACGACGAGCGCGCCGATCCTGTCACGCATCATGAGCTGAGCCGCCTCTTGCAGAGTCGTGTCGGCGCTCGTAGTCACCACCTCTCTTCCTTTCTCTGCGAGTATGTTGGCGATGGTCATCTGGCCCTCCCTCTTCGCTCTCGACCGGGCTCACTCGCCGGCCGAAAGGCGTTACTGCGAACTCTAGGCATTTCAGCCTGCGCGATCAAAATAATGGAAACAGAGCAGGCCGAACAGGAATCCTCCAACATGCGCTTCCCAGGCGATCGCGCTCGACGCGCCGGCCGCCTGGGGAAATGCGCCAAAAAGCAAGTTCGCCGCTACCCATGCAATGAGGAAAAACATCGCCTGCCGGTTGAGCGGCAGTTGCGACAGCGAAGTGGAGCTCGGTTCCTCGTCGTATGGCGCCCGCGGGCCGCGCCTGCCATTCGCCAGTTGCGCTCCTGGCGTAAATGCGAAACGCACGATTGCCCCCATTGTTCCTGAGATTGCGCCTGACGCCCCGACGACCGGCGCGATTTCGTAAGGATGCAGCGCAAGAAACAGCAGCGCGCCCGCAAATGCGCTCGCGGCGAGAAAGAGCAGGTAGCGCGCTGAGCCGAATCGGCGTTCGACCGGCGTTCCGAATGCGGCGAGCGCCAGCGCGTTGACCACGAGATGCGTCCAGTCGCCGTGCAGGAAAGAGTAGGTCACCATGGTGGCGTATTCCGCGCCGCCTTCGATCGTCACGCGCGCCGGGATGAAGGCGAATGTCGCCAACAGCCTCTGGCTGAATTCCGCAGGACCGTAGGCGACGACGAACTGCGCGGCCGTCAGCGCGAAGATGAGCGACTTCGTCGCCTTCGGGAGATTGAACATGCGTTCGCGCTGTGCGGCCACGTGCGCTCCTGTCCGTTTTGCCGGGCGAGGGCCCGCAGAGCCTCAATGCTAATCTAGCGCGAGGGACTTGGGCGAGCGTCTCGATTTGAAACGCTTGTCGATTTGAAACGTTTGGCGGCGTCGGCAGAGCCGCATTCCGGACGACAATTGATCGGAACAACGCCAGCGAGGGGCTGCAGCTTCCTGCTTTAGCTGCTCTTTTTGCGTTGGCGAACGGTCCCGCCGCCGGCGCCGCAGCCGCCGCTGCGGCGATGGCACGACCCCTGCTGTTTTCGGGGAGCGGAATGGAAAGCTTCGGGGGCGGCGTGCCAATCCTGGGCAGGGGCGCGCGCAAGCGTCGGGCGAAAATAGATGAAATTGGCGGTCACCAGGGATCTTCACGACTATTGGGATCGGTTGAAGGGCGAGCGGGCGGCGCCGGATCGAGCCGACATCGATCCCGTTGCGATTCGCCACATCCTGGCGGACACATTCATCATCGAAGTGGACGCCGACCGTCGCTTTCCGCTTCGGTTGTGCGGCGCTCGAATCAACGCTCTCTGGCTGGGCGAACAGAAGGGCCGCCTGTTCCTTGGCTGGTGGAGCGCCCGGCATCGCTGCGACATTGCCGAGGCGATTCGCCAAGTCAGCGACAAGGAAACGCCGCTCGTCACGCATGCCAGGGCGGAGCCGCTGAGCGGGGCGCCGGCGGAATTGGAACTTCTGCTTTTGCCGCTGCGCCACTTCGGCAGCAGGCGTTCGCGCGTTCTGGGATCGCTTGCGCCGGTTCAGCCGCCGGCGTGGCTGGGTCTTTGTCCGATCGGACAGCTCGACCCCGTCGCGACGCGGACGCCGTCCGAACAGGCGCCGGAAGCGTCAGAAGGCGATTGGCGCTTCGGCTCGACCATGCGGTCAGCGCAATCCGATGGCGAGTCTCGCTCCTTTCCTTAATCGAAGCCGCAGCCAGGAGCTTATCGCAAAGATCGGAGACTTTTCGCCCTCCGGCGTCGGCGCGAACAGCAAGGCCCGGCCATCCATCCGCGACAGTGTCGTCCAGATTCTTAGGCGACGTGGCGAAACAAGTGAATCGTTCGAACGCGCGCCCCCTCTCCCCGCTTGCGGGGAGAGGGTTGGCGTGAGGGGCCGGGCGTATTGTCGGCAATGCCGATGAAGTCCACGGATTCACTGGCGTCATCCACATCCGGCGTTATGCTCCCGAGCCCCTCACCCTGCCCTCTCCCCGCAAGCGGGGAGAGGGGGAAACGCGTCATGATTGGCGCGCTTATTTCGGCACGTTGCCTTAGCCGCCCTCGTTGCGCGTTCCGAAGGCGGCGTTGCGACGGCTTTTCGAGCTTGTTTTCGCCGTCGCCGGCGTCGGCCAGTCGACTGTGACGCGACCCTTCCGGATTAGTTGTGGCGCCGGCGCCACACCTGTCGAAATTCCAACCGAACGCCAGAGCATTCGTGGGGTTTTGCGTTGACTGTGCAGCCCGTCCACTGATTGAGTGCAGCATATGGCGAGCAATCGCTATGGGTTCACAGCCAGAGCAAGGTTTCGAGCCTGCAAGCCAATGAGGATTGGGCAAATGAGGATTAGGATGAATAAAACTCTTTCCGTAGCCGCTCTGGCGCTCGCGCTGACCGGCTCGGCCATGGCCGCCGACCTTCCCAGCTACAAGGCGCCGCTGCCGCCCCCGCCGCCGCCGCCGCCCCTGTGGACGGGCTTCTACGTCGGCCTGAACGCTGGCGGGACGTGGAGCAACAGCAACTCGATTTGGACCAGCGCTTTCCCGATCGACGCCGACCTCGAGAGCCCCGGTATTGCTGCGAGCGCCGCCTCATGGCTGGCCGGCAATAATAACGGCGGCTTCATCGGTGGCGGCCAGATTGGATACAACTGGCAATTCTACAATAACTTCGTTGCGGGCGTCGAGGCTGACATCCAGGGCGTCGCTTATAGCAGCGGCGCGGTGAATACCATCGGCGTTTCGACCGTGTTCGCTAACGACACGGGTTTGACGTTCACGCAGGCAAGAAAGAATCTCGACTACATCGGAACGGTCCGCGGTCGCCTCGGTTGGCTGTTTACGCCGACCCTGCTGGCCTATGGCACCGGCGGTCTCGCCTACGGCGGCGTAAGCCTTAACACCAACCTCGCGTCGTTCGAGCTTGAGGGGGTTTTTGGGGCCCTGAACAGCGCGGGCTTTGGCGCCGCTTCGTATTCCGATACGCGCGTCGGTTGGACGGCCGGCGGCGGCCTCGAATGGATGTTCTGGCCGAACTGGTCCGCCAAGGTGGAATATCTGTATTATGATCTGGGTACGGTCTCGTTGGCCGCCCCCGTGGTCATCGGTTTCAACGCCGTCGGCGGCGCAGTGGACTGGTCTTACGCCGCTAATACCCGCGCCCGCTTCAACGGCAACATCGTTCGCGCCGGCGTGAACTATCACTTCAACTGGGGCGTGCCCCCGGTCCTCGCGAAATACTGATCGCCCCCAAGCGATGAGCGACAGAAGCCCGGCCGGACTGGCCGGGCTTTTTTTGGGTGTGCGGGCGCCGCGAATTACGCGGCTCTCGGCGCATTGCCTGATTCGGACCCAAGCAGTATCAAAGAGCTGATTGACACGGATTCCGGCTGATCCATTCGGTTGGGCCGTGTCATTCCCGGCGGGCCGAAGGCCTGATCGGGAATGACACCCGAGCCTTTCAAACGGTTTTCGTGGCTCCCGCCTGATGGGCGTATATGTATTGCGAAGATATTTTCGATCTTATCGACCGGCTTGCGCGCGCCGATAAACGGCCCGGTCTCGACCGCTTCCTCGATGAATTCCAGCGCGCGAAGGGCCTCGCCCATGTCGCTTACGTCGCCTTCAATCTTCCGACGGGCGCCGCCGGTCGGCTTCCGCTTTCAGCCGTTTGCGCCCCATCGTGGCGAAAGCTTCTTGTCCAGTCCCGCCGCGTCGACGTCGCGCCGCTTCTGCGCGCCGGTCTTGGCGGAATAGCGCCCAAAAGCTGGGGCGTTCTGGACCGCGACGATCCGGTCGTTCGCAAACTGCTCGGCGAAACGCTGGAGCTCGAATTCGGCGGAAATGGCGTCTCCATTCCCTTGCGCGGGCGAGACGGCGAATATGCGTTGTTCAGCGTCTGTGTCGAAGATGCCGGGTCCTGGGGAATGGCGCGCCATTCCTTGATGCGCCGGCTCATGGTCGCAAGCGCGATTTTTCACGCGAAGGTCCGACGCGCCTGTCTAGCCCGGGAGTCGCGCGGCGATCGATTGACGGACCGCGAACTCGCCTGCCTGCGCCTCAGGGCCTTGAGAAAGACCGACGACGAGATCGGACTGGCCCTTGGCGCCAGCTCCAGCGCGGCGCGGTTCTGGTTGGAGACGGCGCGCGCCCGGCTCGACGCCGCCACTGTCGACAAAGCCGTCGAAATCGCCGTGGCGACGGGTTCGATTCGGTTAGATCACGCTGCATTTGGGCGGAATCGCCCAAATGCAGATAACGTGATCGATTCCAAAAGTTTAGAGCGCGCTTTAGGCGAAAAACCGGTTCCCACTTTTTCGCAGCGCGCTCTAGGCGCAGAGCCGCCCGGTCGGCCGCTCGAATCAATTCGCGTCACGCCTGCGATCGACCGGCGCGAGCAATGATCGCGTTGCTTCCCGGCGAATCGCGCGCGCTCTTCCCTCGACTGACCGATGAAATGTATGGCCTGCGCCTGAGCGCCGCTCGGGCGCGCCTTGATCGCCCGCTGGGCGCAGTCAATCGACTAACGGTCGTCGATTATTTTGATTCGCTCGATCCGCTTTACGTTCTGGCGCTCAACGACGCAGAACGCGTGGTTGGCGCGTTGAGGCTTTTGCCGACGACCGGCGTTACGATGTTGAACGACGCCTTCGCGGCGAGTTCGCCGCAGCGTCCGCGAATCGAAAGCCCGCTGATTTGGGAAGCGAGTCGCCTGACGCTGGAAGCGACCGAAAATTCGCAAGCTCAAGAAAAGATCATCGATCGCACGATCGGCGAATTCGGCGTTGCGCTGAACGAGATCGCGCAGGCCGCCGCGCTGACGCATGTGGTTGGCGTTTTCGACAGTGGCGCGCATCGCCTTCTGTCTTCTCGTGGCTGCGCCGGCGAAACGTTAACGCCGCCAATCAGCTTGGATGGCGCGCAGACATTTGTCGCGCTTTATGAAGTCGGCCCCGCGATGGACGCGCTATTCATCCGTTTCCTCGGCCAGGCCGCCCGGCCGCCGGTCAATCTCGCCAATCCCGAAAGCACGCGCGTTCGCGGTTGGCGAGCTTTGAAAGGACGATTGTAAATCGGAAAGCCCTCAATGCCATTCCAGGACGCATGCCAAAATGCGCGCCAAAATGCGCGGCGGCTGATCCCATAGCTCCATCAAACTCGCCGCCGGGCGGCGAGCGATGGTTCATTTCATACGCGCGGTCAGGCGTTCACGAATGCGGTGATCGCGAGCGTGATCGCGGCGGCGGCGGCGAAAATCGAGAGAATCGCTGAGATGGCGTTCATGGCGTTTTGTCCTGTGGCTCGCTGCCCGTGGAAACGAATAGAAGCATCTGGAGCAGACGCGACAAATTAGCGCACCGACTCCAAAATTAGCCAAGTGGGAAAATCTGTTGCGATGCACTGGAGCCGCCCCGCGCGAACGCGCCTCGCGAAATCGGTAGAGACCTTTAATCCCGCTTCCATCAAAGACTAATCGCCTAAGCTCTAGAGGCTGTGCGCCGCAATGACGATTATCCTTCAGTAACATAAGCTTTACTTTGAGGCGCGCTTCGCCGGGGTCGGCGAGCAGACGCCACGCGCGCTCGTGTCTGGCCCTCATGTTCTGGCTTGTGACTAGCGCCAATAGCCCAGAGGCGACTGGCGCCATCCTGGCATGGCGATTGTCAAAAGGTCGGTCAGTCCCAAGAAAGCTGAACCGAAGCATTCGTTTGGGCCGGCGATGACAAGCTTGCGCCTCCGCCTCCAGATGTAGCGAATTATGGAGCTTGTTTGGCGTTTGCGCCATCGTGACCTAGATTACTTCTAATCCCATCCTGTCGGGGGCGTCTTCGTCTCTGGTGGGGGAGGCGTAAATATTGGCGAAGACGCCGGGCCCCGCCTTGGCTCTCGTCATGGAGGTGAAAATGAAGGCGAATTGGAAGAAATATTTGCCTTGGGTCGTCTTCGTCGCAGTGGGCGCCTTGCTCTTCGGGCTGTTTCAACACCAGCAGACCCGGACGCCGGCTCGCGAGATCACCTTCAGCGAACTGCTGGTGCAGATCGATGAAGGCCGCATCCATGACGTGACGATGTCGGGCAACGAGATCACCGGCCACTTCAACGACAACCGCTCCTTCACGACCTATGCGCCCAATGACCCGGGCCTCGTGCAGAAGCTTGAGTCGAAGAAGGTGCAGATCAGCGCCAAGCCGGCGAACGACAGCCCTAGTTGGCTCTCCACGCTGCTTGTCAATGGACTGCCGCTACTGCTTTTCATCGCCGTCTGGATTTACATGGCGCGGCAGATGCAAGGCGGGGCGGGCGGCCGCGCGATGGGCTTCGGCAAGTCGAAGGCGAAGCTGTTGACCGAGACGCAAGGGCGCGTCACGTTCGAAGACGTCGCCGGCGTCGACGAGGCCAAGGAGGATCTGCAGGAGATCGTCGAATTCCTGCGCGATCCGCAGAAGTTCCAGCGGCTCGGCGGGCGCATTCCGCGCGGCGTGCTGCTGGTCGGGCCGCCCGGCACCGGAAAGACGCTGCTGGCGCGCGCCATCGCCGGCGAGGCGGGCGTGCCGTTCTTCTCGATCTCGGGCTCCGACTTCGTCGAAATGTTCGTCGGCGTCGGCGCC
>JACOWC010000152.1 GCA_016177005.1 Methylocystis sp. | reverse complement strand
GGCGCGGCGCATGGGCGCGATCGTCACCGCCACCGACGTTCGGCCGGCGACGAAGGAGCAGGTCGAATCGCTCGGCGCGAAATTCATCGCCGTCGAAAACGAAGAGTTCAAACAGGCCGAGACCTCCGGCGGCTACGCCAAGGAAATGTCGCCCGAATATCTGAAGGCGCAGGCCGAACTCGTCGCGGCGCACATCGCCAAGCAGGACGTCGTCATCACCACGGCGCTGATCCCCGGCCGGCCCGCGCCCAAACTCATCTCGGCGGAGATGGTGCGCTCGATGCGGCCCGGCTCGGTCATCGTCGATCTTGCGGCCGAGCGCGGCGGCAACTGCCAACTGACCAAGCCCGGCGAAACGGCGGTCGTCGACGGCGTGAAGATTCTCGGAGCGCTCAACCTCGCCGGGCGCATGGCGTCGACGGCGTCCAGCCTCTACGCCAAGAATCTCTTGGCTTTCGTCGAGACGCTCATCTCGAAGGACACGAAGCAGCTCGCCATCAATTGGGACGACGAACTGGTGAAGGCGACCGCGCTGACCCGCGACGGCGCCGTCGTCGACGAACGTTTCAAATAGCCGCCTGCGCGCACAACAAACTAAAGGGGCGTTAAGCGATGACCGACTCTACGCAACAATTGCTCGAGAAGGCGCAGGCGGCGGCAGAGGCCGCCCGCCATCTCGCCGAACAGGCGCAGCACTATTCGGACGAACTCGCGCATACGGCCGCCGCGGCCGCGGCGCACGGCCTCGCCGGCGGCGCGATCGATCCTTTCGTCTTCCGCGTGGCGATCTTCGCCATGGCGGTGTTCGTCGGCTATTACGTCGTCTGGTCGGTGACGCCGGCCCTTCACACGCCGCTGATGTCGGTGACGAACGCCATTTCCTCCGTGATCATCGTCGGCGCGCTGCTCGCGGCCGGCGTCGAAGGCATGACCGGCGCCGAGGCCTCGGGCTCGTGGTGGGCGAACGCCTTAGGTTTCATCGCGGTCATTCTCGCCAGCGTGAACATCTTCGGCGGCTTCCTCGTCACCGAACGCATGCTCGCCATGTACAAGAAGAAGGGCTGACGCCATGAGCGCCAATATCGCAGCCCTCCTCTATCTCGTCGCCGGCATTCTGTTCATCCTGGCGTTGCGCGGGCTTTCGTCGCCGGCGACGTCGCGGGAGGGCAACCGCTACGGCATGATCGGCATGGCGATCGCCGTCGCGACGACGCTGCTGACGCATTTCCCCTCCTTCGGCGGCCTGCTGATGATCGTGATCGGCGCCGCCATCGGCGGCGGCGTCGGCGCATACATCGCCCAGCGCGTTCCGATGACCAAGATGCCCGAACTCGTGGCCAGCTTCCATTCGCTGGTCGGTCTCGCCGCCGTGCTCGTGGCGTCCGGCGCGTTCTTTGCGCCGCGCGCCTTCGGCATCGGCGATTCGACCGAGATTCACGCCGGCAGCCTGGTCGAAATGTCGCTCGGCGCGGCGATCGGCGCGATCACCTTCACCGGATCGATCATCGCCTTCCTGAAGCTCTCGGAACGCATGTCGGGCAAACCGATCCTGCTGCCGGAGCGCCACACCATCAACATCATGCTCGGCGTCGCGCTCGTGGCGCTGACCGTGCTGTTCGTCGGCACGCAGAGCGGCGTTTGGCTGTTCCTGCTGATTCTCGCCTCGCTCGTGTTGGGCGTGACGCTGATCATTCCAATCGGCGGCGCCGACATGCCGGTCGTCGTCTCCATGCTCAACTCCTATTCGGGTTGGGCGGCGGCGGGCATCGGCTTCACGCTCGGCAATCTCGCGCTCATCATCACCGGCGCGCTCGTCGGCTCGTCGGGCGCGATTCTCTCCTACATCATGTGCAAGGGGATGAACCGCAGCTTCATCTCCGTCATCCTCGGCGGCTTTGGCGGCGAGGTGGCGGGGCCTGCGGGCGGCAAGGAGACGCGCAACGTCAAGCAGGGCTCGGCGGAGGACGCCGCCTATATCATGCAGAACGCCGGCAAGATCATCATCGTGCCGGGCTATGGCATGGCGGTCGCTCAGGCGCAGCACGCGCTGCGCGAAATGGCCGACATGCTCAAGGAGGAAGGCGTCGAAATCAAATACGCCATCCATCCGGTCGCCGGCCGAATGCCGGGCCATATGAACGTGCTGCTCGCCGAGGCCAGCGTCCCCTATGACGAAGTGTTCGAACTCGAAGACATCAATTCGGAATTCGGACAGGCGGACGTCGCCTTCGTCATCGGCGCGAACGACGTGACCAATCCCGCCGCCAAGACCGACAAGACGTCGGCGATCTACGGCATGCCGATCCTCGACGTCGAAAAGGCGAAAACGGTTCTGTTCTTAAAGCGCGGCATGGGATCAGGCTACGCCGGCGTCGAAAACGAGCTGTTCTTCAGGCCCAACACGATGATGCTGTTCGGCGACGCAAAGAAGACCGTCGAATCGATCGTCAAGTCGCTGGCGCATTAAGCTTCTTCATCATCGCCAAAACAAACGCCCGGGAGTTTCCTCCCGGGCGTTTTTGCGTCGCGGGCGCCGGTAAGCCGCGCCCGCGCCAGCCCTTATTCCCAGTTCCACGCGACCGGCTGGAGCCACCCGCCGAACTCCGGCCAGGCTTCATCGCCGGTGTAGAAAATGCCCGGCACATTCTTGCCCGTGCCATATTCATATTTCGCCGAGAAGATAAAGGTGCGCTGCGGGAAGGGATGGAACAGCGCGAATTTGTAGTTGTTCACATTGTCGATGCCGGCGTCGAACGACCATCGATCGCTGTATTTGTAATGCGCGTGCAAATCGACAATGAAGAAGCGATCCGACGAGCCGAAGACGCCATGCACGAGATCGTTATTGGCGAGCGTGCGCCAGATGCGATCCTGCCAGCGCATCGCCACGGTGAACGCCCATTGATCGTCCGGGCGATAGGTGACGCCGAAATCCCAGCGCCATTTCGGGACGCCTGGCGCGTTCTTGCCGGCGACCGACGTGGCCCAGGGAAACTCGAAACTCGTGCCAAACGGAAAGGCCGCCGACGGCGCGGAAGGCTGCCAACGGCTGAACGAGATCACCCGCGAATTGACGAATGTGACGCTGCCGAAAACCTGGAGGCCTTTGTAGTAGACGTCGTTCTTCTGCCAGGCGAGTTCCGCGCCGGTGTTGCGGATGCGGTCGACGTTGATGTTGGCGTTGGCCTGAAAGGCCGAGCCGGGAACGATCGTGGCGTTGGTGATGATCGCGTCGCGCGCTTCTTCGTCGAAGAGCGACAGACGGGCCCAGCCGTCGGGACCGAGGCTGCGCTGGAAAACGATTTCCTTCGTGAGGGCGGTTTCGGGACGCAGATTGGGGTTCGGGTTGGTGACGAATCCCGTCGCGCCAGGCGTCGCGGTGAGATTATAGAGCTCGCGCACGGTCGGAAAGCGATTGGCCATCCCGATATTGCCGGTGATCGTCCAGTACGAATTCGCCTCCCAGCGCAGCGACGCCTTGGGCGAAACGCGCGTTGAGTAGAGGTTGGGCTGGAAGTTCGGCAGCATCGTTCGGAGCTGTGCCGAGGAGCCGGTAGCTGCGGCGTTGAGACCGCCGAGCAGTTGATTATATCCGTCCGACGCCTGCCAATGTTCGCCGCGAACGCCGAGCGTCAGCTTCAAGTCGGGACGCAAGCGGATCGCATCCTGCGCCCAGAGCGCCTGGGTGCGCGTCGTGCCGCTGCCGACCGACTGAACGACGCCATACGACGACGCCATGCCCGCTGGCCAATTCGTGGTGAGCCAGATGGGGTTGTTCGAGTGATATTGATCCCCGTGTATGCCGAAACTGATGTCATGCATGCCTTCGGGGCCATCGGGCCGGTAGATGCCCTTCAGGTCGAGAAGCGTCCAATAGGTGCCGGTGAAGATCGTGTCGCGGCCCGTCTGCGTATAGCCCCCGAAGGGGTTGATGCCGGTCGACGGGACGGCGCTCCAGGGCGAGCGCTGCGAACTGAAGGGGTAGGTGAAATGCGAGGCGGAAAGCTCGAAGTCGAAAACGCCCTGTGTATTTGACTTAAGCGCCAGGGAGTTGACCAGGATCGTCTCCCGGAAGCGCAGATTGGCGGCGCCGAAGCCTTGCAATGTGCTGAGGGGAAGGGAAGGTTCTAATGGAGGCGGCGTTCCGCCGGTTGAAGGCGGCTGTGCGAAAAACTGATTGCGCCCGCCAGAAATATAATTCAGCGGCCAGGATACGCGGTCGCTGTTGAAGACGCCGAGCGTATAGACCCCGCGGATCGTCGGCGTGAAATCGTAAGCGACCTTCAGCTTGCCGTTGATGAAATTCTCCTCGGAAATCGAACCCGAACCGACGATCGACTGCGGCACGCCATAGACGTTCTGCGAGAAGATCGCGCCGGGAAAAGGCCAGAAGCGGCCGGCGTTGATGAAAGAAATCGGCTGGTTGTTGTTCCAGGCGTAATTCAGCGCCACGAAATAAGAGAGATTGCCGATTTTGTCGCCGATGGTGAGCGCCGTCGTCGTCGTCGGCAAGCCCAGCTGAGCGCCCCACCAGGCAAAGTCTTGCACGGCCACGGTCTGCTTGGCGGTGACCTCGAGATGTTCCGGCATGCGAGTCGTGTATTTGATCACGCCGCCAATGGAGTTGCCCGGATATTGCGCCGCGTAAGGCCCATAGAGGTAATCGACGCGGTCGATTTCTTCCGGCGAAATCAGGCCCCAGCGCGGCTGGCCGTCGGTATGTCCGTTGGAGATGAGCTGGCTGATCAGGAGGTCGTCGACATAGACCAGGGCGCGCGCGGAGGAGAGACCCCATGTGCGCGTCTGGATCATGCCTTCATTGCCGCCGCGCAATTTACGCACGAACAGGCTCGGAACATATTTGAGCGCGTCCTGGCTGTCGACGATGTTGATTTTCTCTTTAATGTCGCGGCGCGTGACGCTCGCGACCGTATTGGGCAATTGCCAGCGCTGAACGAAGGCAGGCTTCCCGTCGGGAAGCGTCGGCGACCAAATTGAGACAGGCTCGGACGCCGGCGCCGGAGCGACGTTCGTCGGCGCGCCTGGAACGCCAGTGGTCGGGCGCCTGACGGCGCCTCTGCGGTTGCCGCCGACGTCGATGGTCGGCAGCGATTGCTGCGCGGCGGCGGGCGTGGCGCAAAGTTCGGAGAACGCAAAGACAGCGAGAGCGCCGGCGGAGACGCTGCGCAGGAGCGAGTAACGAGACATGTCGAGCTATTCCTTCTGGCGCCGACCAAGGCGGCGCGACTGATCTCGGCGGCTTGAGCCGCCGTGCGGTTTGATTGATCAGGCGAAGGAAGGAGGGCCGCGTGGCGGCGCGCTGCGGTTTGGCCTCGACGCCACGAACGCCTGCGTCGGCGGCGCCCGCGGCGCGACGTGGTATGCCAAGCCATGGATCGCAAAGAGATTATCTGCGGGCGGCGGCGCGCTCCAGCCGATCTGGCAGAGCGCGCAAGAGCAGCCGTCGTGAGTGAGCTGGTCTGAAGGCGCCGGATTGGATTCGCCCTGCCCCAGGGACGTCGTCGTGGAGAGATGGCACTTGACGACCGGCGCGTCGGACGCGCCGACGGCGGCCGCGGCAGCAGACGCTTCGCAAGGCGAGACGAGCTTCGCGACGAACGCAAGCAGCACAAGGAGGGTGGCGAGTCGGCGAATGCCCATGCCCATATCAGCGAATTTGGCGCCGCTGACTGTGACGGCGCCGTAAGCGAGCATGGACAGTTAACTGGAGATTTTCCAAGCCTCCTCGCGTTGTCAAAGATTGAAAAATCCATTAAGAGGCATTTATGTCACAGTTGCGCACCATGCGTCGGAATTTCCGTGCGGCATTTGCCGTCGTCGCGGTTTGCGCGCTGATGTTGTCGCTTCTTTTATCGGGCGCCGCGCGGCCCGCGCATGCATTCGGCGAGTCAGACGGCTTCGCCTGCAATCATTCCGCATACATCGCTCGACTGCACATAGCCGCTGCGCAGAACTGGATCGAGGCGCAGCGCCGCGGCGCGCCTGCGCATTCCGGACATAAATGTCCGGACTGTTGTCTCGCCGCTCATGTCGGGTCCGCCGTTCTGCCCGAGCGCCTGGCCTGGGTCGCGCGGCCTGCCGAGCGAACGGCTCTGATCCATCATCGCGCCATCGCCGCGCGACCGCCGGAAAGTTTGACGTCGAGCGGCGCGAATGGCGCGCGCGCGCCGCCCTCTATCTAGATTTTCTGATTTGCGACGGGCTCCACGCGCGAAGCGCCGGAGCCTGTCCGCGGTTTCCGCCGCTTGGATGGCGCTCATCTTGCGACGACACAATAAAACGAAAACTGAACCTCCGCCGGCGCGGATGCCGCATGCGCATCGTCCTCAAGAAAACGAGTGAGTAGATATGGATTACAATACGCTTTCCCCTCTCGCCATGTTCCTCAACGCCGGTCCGGTCGGAAAGGTGGTCATGGCCGCGCTCCTGCTCGCGTCGATCTGGACATGGGTGCTCATCGTCGAAGGCGTGGTGGCCGTCACCCGCATCGCCAAATCGGCGCGTTCGGCCCGCGCCGGCGGCGACGTTGGCGTTCTGGCGCCCGTCGCGGAATCGGGCCGCGAAGCTTTTGCGCTCGACCTTCCCGACGAGACGATCGGCGACAAGCGAGCGCGCATCGCCGACCACATGAGCCGCACCGCGCGCGAGTTCCTCACCAAGGCGGAAGGTGGGCTGCCCAATCTCGCCGTCATCTCATCTGTCGCGCCATTCGTCGGCCTCTTTGGCACGGTGTGGGGAATCATGACGAGTTTCGCCGGCATCGCTCAATCGCAGGACACCAGCCTCGCGGTCGTCGCGCCCGGCATCGCCGAGGCGCTGGCGGCCACGGCCTACGGACTTGCCGCCGCCATCCCGGCGTCAGTCGGCTACAACCGCATCGGCGCCGCCTTCGCGCGCGTCGGCCAGCAGGTCGCGCACTACATCGAAGACGAGTCCCTTCTCATGTGCAGCGGCCATGCGGCGCGTCCGCGGCGCGAGCGGGAGGCTGCGTAATGGGTATGCCCTCACGCCAGCGCCAGAGCGCAACCGAAGGCCTGTATCAGCCGCTCGCCGACATCAACGTGACGCCGCTCGTCGACGTCATGCTGGTGCTGCTCATCATCTTCATGGTGACGGCGCCGTTGCTCGCCAAGGGCGTCAAGGTGAATCTGCCGCAGGCGAGCGCCGCGGCGCCGATCAACCAGAAAGAGCCGATCGTCGTTACGGTCGGCAAGGAAGGCAAGATCGCGCTTGGCGCGGACGAAACCTCGCCCGACGCGCTCATCGACGGCATCAAGGCGATGATGGGAGGCGACCAGACGCGCGTCGTTCATATCCGCGGCGATACCGAGGCCGTCTATGGCGAGGTCGTCGCGGTGATGGATAGGCTCGCGACGAACGGGATCACCCATATCGCCATCATGACGAACTCGCGCAGCAAGACCGGCCCGACCGTGAAGGGCGCGCAGAACCGCGCAGCGCCTGCGGCCGCCGGCGCTCCGCCGGCGCCTGTTCCGGCCGCGCCCGCAGGGGCGGCGAAATGACCGATCTCGCGCTCAGTCCGCAGCAGATGATGCGGGAGGACGACCGTCCGCCCTCGGGACCGGAGCCGGTCAAGCCGCCGTGGCTTCGCTCGGCGGCGACCGTCGCGGTGATCGCCGCCCACGTCCTGGTCTTCGGCATACTTGCCTATACGGCGAAGCCGAACGCGATCTCCCTTGACTCGGTCAGCATGGACCTCGTGTCGGAAGGCGACTTCTTCGAACAGGAGGAAGTCGCCGAGGCTGACGATACGCCGCCGCCCGAAGCGGTCGAGGAGCCCGAGATCGCTCTTCCGCCTCCCGTGGTGATGGCGCCCGACTCGGTGCCCCTGCCGGCCAAGAAAGAAGACGTCGACGAGGTCAAGAAGAAAGTCGAGCAGCAGCAAGTCCAGCGCGCGCAGCAGCGTCAGCAGGCGCAGGCGCGCCGGCGTTACGGCGCGCCCGAGGGACAGGCGGCGAGTTCGGGCGCGTCCCAGGCGACATGCCTCGCCCATATCGCCGCGGCGCTTCGCCGGCATACGCCCGGCTCGACAAGCCTCGGTCCCGGCCACGCCAATGTGACGTTCCACGTCAATCCGGGCGGCGGTCTGTCGGGCGTCTCGGCGTCGGGATCCAGCCCGGCGCATGCGGCGCTGGCCCGACAGATCGTGTCGTCGTCGCGCGGGCCAAGCATGTGCGGCACGGCCTTTGTCAGCCAGGCGTTCGCCTTCCACTGACGCGAACGGCGGACGCTCGCGCCCGCCGTCATCGATCGTTCCGGATATTGGGGTCAGGATGAAGCTTGCGCGATCGCTTACCCTGGCCGCGGCGTTCGCCGCATGGGCGGCGCACGCCGAGGACGCCAGGCCCGCAGCTGCGCCAACGCGACCCGCAGCGCCCGCGCCCGCAACTGCGCCAAAGCCCGCCGCGCCGGCGAACACGCAGGGAGCGGCCGCCGCCGGCCCGGCGATGTCGGAAAGCAAGTTCCTCGGGGCGCTGTACACGGCGATCGCCAGGCAAACGCCCTCGGAGAGCCCCGCCGGCGACGGCGAAGTGACGGCGAGCTTTCACGTCAACGCGCAAGGCAGGATCGACAGAGTGACGATCGACAAAACGACCAGTCCCGCGCTGGCGGAGGCGGTGAAGAAAATCCTGTCGAGCGTCGAAGCGCCGCCGCCGCCGGGCGGATCGATGGACGTGGGACAGACATTCAAGTTCCGCGCGACGCCGAAATGAGACCGCGCGCCGTTTCACGGTTCGCGCCGAATGACCCATGCGCATGAGGCCCGCGCATTTTTGAAAGGAAAGAGAGATGCGGCATATTTCTCGACTGACGTTAAGTTTTGTGTCGCTGGCCTTGGCCTGCGCCTTCGGCGCGAGTGGATCTGCCTGGGCGCAGGGCGAGGCGCCCAAGCCGAAAACCGAAGAGAGCGCCGAACCGAAACGCGAAGAGAACAAGGATTCGAAGCGCGAGGAGAAGACCGAAAAGCGCGACGACAAGACCGATGCCAACACCGACGCCAACGCCGACGCCAAGAGCGAACAGAAGCCGAAGGCGACGCGGGACGATAAGTCCGCCGAGAAATCCGCCGACAAAAAGAACCTGGCCGACAATGCCGCCTATTTGCGCAAGCTCGCTCAGCTTATCCGGGCGCGCTCGCCGGGCGTGACAAATCTCGGCTCGGGAACGGCGGTCGTCCGCTTTCGTCTCGGCGCGTCAGGCGCGCCCAACAGCGTCGCCATCGTTTCGGCGTCGACGCCCAAGCACGGCGAATTGGCGCGCTCCATCGTCTCGGGCCTGAAGGCGCCGCCCCCGCCCGGCGGCGCCTACGACGGCCTGCAGAGTTTTCGATTCCATTAGAGGCCGCGCGCGTTTGCGCAGCCTCTAAAAGCGTCGGCGGCGGACGCCGCAAACAGGAGAGAAGAATGAAGCGCGTCGCCTTTGCCCTGCTCGCCGTTTGTGTCCCCGTCGCCGCGCTTGCCGCGCAGGACGCCCCGGCGCCGGCTCCTTCGAGCGCGGACAAGACGGGTTCGCCGCCGGCCCATGCCATGAACCACCCCGCCCCCGCCTGCGCCGAGGCGAAGGTCGACTGCGCCGCGACCGCCGTTCCGGCCTTCGCCAGGGACGGAAGATTGTGGGTCGCCTTCTCCGTCGGCAAGACGGTTTACGCCGCGACGTCATCGGACAATGGCAAGTCTTTTTCCGCGCCGACAGCGATCGCCGCGGTCGGTGACGGCGTCATCGACGCGCATGGCGACGCGCGCCCGAAAATCG
>JACOWC010000151.1 GCA_016177005.1 Methylocystis sp. | reverse complement strand
CCGCCGATCGGGTGCGCGTCAACTGCAAGAAAGACGCTGGCCGAAATCTGATTGTCGAGATGACCATCGGATTGGTCGGCGACGTCGGAGCGGACAGCAGGCTCGCCGACCTCATCGCCGCATCGCCGGAAACGGATCCAGGCTGCCCACGCGGCATCGTCGACCCGGTGGGACTGCAGTAGTTATAGACGAGCCCCCTCACGCCACCAGCGCGGCCTTGCCCTTCGCCTTCTTGCGGTCGTTGGGGTCGAGATAGACCTTGCGGAGCCGAATCGACTTCGGCGTCACTTCGACGCGTTCGTCGTCCTCGATATAGGCCAGCGCCTTTTCCAGCGTCATCTGGATGGGGGGCGTCAGGCGCACCGCCTCGTCCTTCGACTGGGTGCGGATATTGGTCAGCTGCTTGCCCTTTAAGACGTTGATTTCGAGATCATTGTCGCGCGTATGCTCGCCGACGATCATGCCGCGATAGACCTTGCAGCCCGGCTCGATCATCATCGGGCCGCGATCTTCCAGCTTCCACATGGCGTAGGCGACGGCCTCGCCGGAATCGTTACTGATCAGCACGCCGTTGCGGCGTCCCTGAATGTCGCCCCGATAGGGCGCATATTCATGGAACAGCCGGTTCATGATCGCCGTGCCGCGCGTATCGGTCAAAAGCTCGCCCTGATAGCCGATGAGTCCGCGCGTCGGCGCATGGAAGACGAGCCGCAGACGATTGCCGCCCGAGGGCTTCATCTCGATCATCTCGGCCTTGCGCTCGTTCATCTTCTGCACGACGACGCCGGAATGTTCTTCATCGACGTCGATGACGACCTCTTCGATCGGCTCCAGAATCTCGCCCTGCTCGTCCTTGCGGAACACCACCTTGGGGCGCGACACGCCAAGCTCAAAGCCTTCGCGGCGCATGGTCTCGATCAGGATCGCGAGCTGCAATTCGCCGCGGCCCGAGACGATATAGGCGTCGCCCATCGGCGCGTCCTCGACGCGCAGCGCGACATTGCCCTCGGCCTCCTTGTAAAGGCGGGCGCGGATCATGCGGCTCGTGACCTTGTCGCCTTCCGTGCCGGCGAGCGGACTGTCGTTGACGAGGAAGGTCATGGAGAGCGTCGGCGGATCAATCGGCTGCGCCTGCAAGGGCTCGTTCACGTCGAGCGCGGCGAGCGTATCGGCGACGTTGAACTGTTCGAGCCCGGCGATGGCGACGATGTCGCCCGCCTCAGCCTCTTCGATCGGCTGGCGCTCGATGCCGCGAAAGGCGAGAATTTTCGAGACGCGCCCCTGCTCGACGACCTTGCCGGAGCGGTCAAGCACCTTCACCGGCTGGTTGGGCTTCACCGAACCCGAGAAGATGCGGCCAGTGATGATGCGGCCGAGATAGGGATTGGCTTCCAAGAGCGTTCCCAGCATGCGGAAGCCGCCCTCTTCCACCTTCGGCGCCGGCACATGTTTGAGCACCAGATCGAAGAGCGGCGCCATATTGTCCTTGGGGCCGTCGGGCTCCTCCGCCATCCAGCCCTGCTTGGCCGAGCCGTAGATGATCGGGAAATCGAGCTGCTCGTCGCTCGCGTCGAGCGCGGCGAAGAGGTCGAACACCTCGTTCACCACCTCGCTCACCCGCGCGTCGGGCTTATCAACCTTGTTGACGCAGACGATCGGCTTGAGGCACCTCGCCGCCGAAATCGGCGTGGCCGGGCGTGTCGACGATATTGATGCGCACATCCTTCCAGGCGATCGAGGTCGCCTTGGCCATGATGGTGATGCCGCGCTCCTTTTCGAGGTCGTTCGAATCCATGACGCGCTCGGCGACGCGCTGATTCTCGCGGAAGGCGCCCGACTGCTGGAGCAGGCGGTCGACGAGCGTGGTCTTGCCATGGTCGACATGGGCGATGATGGCGATATTGCGCAGCTGCATGCTTAAGGCCGGCCAGGTGAAACAGCCGCCCCTGCGGCCGCCCGAGAGGGGCCGGTAACAGGAGACGCTGGCTGTTGTTGCGATGCAGCGTCTCTTACCCCAAGGCGGGGGATTTTGGAAGCGAAACCGGCCCTGCGGAGCGGCGGACGATCCGACCGCCGCTCGGGACGCCTCACCGCGCCGGGCACCGCTCCCGACAGCGGCGAAAGGCGGGGATGCATTGCGACGCCAGACCGCCCTCGGCGAGACAGGAGTCGCGATCCGCAGCGCATTCCCGCAGGCACTCCTCGCGCGGCGTCAGCGGAGGCGGCGGGGGCGGCGGGGGCTGCGGCGGCTGCGGCGGCGTGAAAGTCGTGAGCGGCCCGAGCTCCTGCTTAATGAGGCTCAAGGGGCTGAAAACGAAGGAGCTGCCGTCGTCGGGTCCGCCCCACAGAATGCCGTGCAGGCTTGCCTGGCTGGCGGTCGGCAGGATTGAGAAGACCGGGGAGCCGCTGTCGCCATTGTCCGTGAGCTTGTTGGTTCCGCTCACCCGGCCGACGCGGCTCTGGCACAGCAGCCTGATGTCCGTATCGGCGACGTTCACGTCGATGCAGGTCGCGCGCACGTCGCCGAAAGCCCAGCCCGTCGTGCGGCCGACCTTATTGAGCCTCATGCCCACCATGGAGTCCGGCGTCTCGCTGACGATCCGGAATGCGCTCGGAAAACCATTGATCGTCAGCGAGCCGACATTGTTGGTCGTGCGGGCGATATCGAAAGGCCCGCGAGCGATACGGTAATCGGCATAGGCGCTATCGCTGAAGCGGCATTTCCTGCCCGATGGGCATACGCCGCCGGTGAAGTAAGCCGGATCGGCGTCCTCATCGCCAATCTTATTGCCCGAGAGCAATGGATCATTGGGCTGATGAAAATCGTCGTCATTGCTGACGCCGCGATTTTTCGTGCAATGCGAATTGGTCACGAAGCCGTCGCGGCCATTGCGCACGACGTTGAACCCGAGCGTGCAGATCTTAAACGCGAAGATGCCCGTGTCGATTTCGATCTGCACGCCGCCTGGAACCGGCCGCCTCTTGTCGCGCAAGGACGCGTGAAAGCGGATCGGCTGCGTTTCTTCGATGATCAGCGCTTCGAAGGGAACGCCCAGCGATTTCGCCAAAGCTTCGAATCTCTGGCGCGACGGATCGCCGACGACGCCTACGGTCACGCGATTGCGGCGCTCGTCGAGATCGACGAAGACGATTTCCTGGCCGTCAAGCGCCGGACCGAGGCTTTTCTTCCATTTGGCGAGTTCGAGGACGTCGTAGTCGCCTTTGATGATGTTCGGTTCTTGAGCGCGGCCTTTGCGGGCGGCGTCCTGCGTCAGGAAATCCGCGCCGAGCACATTGGCGATCGCCGACGTCACTTTGGACCGCGCAGCCTTCATCGAATCCGCGCTGCGCAGCTCGGCGGCGTTTTTCATATAGACCTGCAGCGCGCCCTTTTCGTCGACATACATGCCGCCGAAGCCAGGCGCCTGCTCGGCGATTTTGACGAGCTTGTCGTCGAAGGTCGTCACCGGCGCGGCAGGCGCCGCCGGCGTCTCGCTCTTCTGCGCCACGGCAGCCGTCGCGATCGTCAGGGCGATCGCCACGGCAGATTTCAGCAATATCCTAAAGCTCATCGCGCCCTCCATGAAAACATGCGCGGCGCGCGGACGCGTATCGCCCGCATTCGCCGCCAAATGCCGCCAATATGAATGCGCCCGCCGGAGCAGGATGTGCGCGCCAGCATTGCGTCGCGTTTTTTTGGAGAATTAGGGCGCTGATCCGCGCTCGGCCACCGGCGTCCACAGCACCTGTTCGATGCGGTCGGCGCCGGTCGAGAGCATCACGAGCCGGTCGAAGCCGAGCGCCACGCCGCAGGCCTGCGGCATTTCCGCGAGCGCCGCCAGAAAATCCTCGTCGATCGGATAGGCCTCGCCATAGATGCGGCGCTTCTCCCGCATTTGCGCCTCGAAGCGCCGGCGCTGTTCGGCCGGGTCGGTCAGTTCGGCGAAGCCATTGGCGAGTTCGACGCCGCAAACATAGAGTTCGAAGCGATCGGCGAAGCGCGGGTCGTCGGCGTTGGCGCGGGCGAGCGCCGCCTCGCTCAACGGGTAATCGGTCAGGATCGTCGGGCGCTCGCGGCCGAGCAGATGCTCGATTTTTTCGCTCATGATCTTGCTGAACAGATCGGACCAGCTGTCGTCGTCGACGACCCGTATGCCGTCGCGCGCGGCGGCGCGCGCGAGCCCGTCGCGATCGTCGAGCAGCGCTTCGAGATCGATGCTGGCGTGGGTCGCGAAAGCGTCGCAGACGCTGATGATCTCGGGCTCCTCGAACGGATCGCAGGTCCGGCCGCGCCAGGTGAAATCGGTCGCGCCCGCCGCACGCGCGGCGCTCGCCAGCAGTCCGGCGCAATCCTCGATCAGCCGCAGCGTCGGCGCGTCGGCGCGATACCACTCCAGCATGGTGAATTCGGGGTGGTGCAGGGCCGAGCGCTCGCGATTGCGGAAGACGCGGGCGAAGGTGAAAATCCGCTCCTCGCCGGCCGCCAGCAGCTTCTTGCAGGAGAACTCCGGCGAGGTGTGGAGATAGAGCCGGCTGCGCGCGCCGGAGGCGCCGATCAGCTCGGTGGCGAAGGCCGAAAGATGCGTCTCATTGCCGCCCGAAAGCTGAAGCGCAGCCGTCTCGACCTCGGCGAAGCCTTCGGCGGCCAGGAAGCGCCGGACCGCCGCGGCGATCGCCGTGCGCGTCTTGAGAAAGGGCTTGCGGTCGGCGTAGACATCCCGAGCCCACCAAGGCGACGCGCGCGTCATAAGGCCTCCCCGCCGGACGGCGCGCTCCCCCGGATTGCCGGCGCGCCCGAAATATGGTCTTACCGCCGTTCATAAACCAGGCCGGCCATAAGGGATACCGACGTGAAAGTCATCGCCAGTTCGATTCGCAAAGGCAATATCATTGAGAGGGATGACGGGCAGCTCTACGTCGTCCTGACCGCCGAAAGTTTTTTTCCCGGCAAGGGCACGCCGACGACTCAGATCGACATGCGCCGCCTCTCCGACGGCGTGAAAGTCGCCGACCGCTACAAGACGACCGAACAGGTGGAGCGCGCCTTCGTCGAGGATCAGGATTTCAGCTATCTCTATAATGACGACGACGGCTATCACTTCATGAATCAGGCGAGTTACGAGCAGGTCGCCGTGCCCGCCGATACGATCGGCGATCAGGCGCAATGGCTGCAGGAAGGCATGGTCTGCATCCTCTCCATGTTCAACGGCGCGCCTGTCGGCATTCAGTTGCCGCCGCGGGTGACGCTCGAAGTCGTCGAGACCGAGCCGGCAATGAAAGGCCAGACCGCCTCCTCGTCTTATAAGCCGGCGAAGCTCGCCAATGGCGCGCGGGTTATGGTCCCTCCGCATATTCAGCCCGGCACCCGCGTCGTCATCCAGACCGAGGACGGCGCCTATGTCGAGCGCGCCAAGGATTGAGCGGGGTTTCAACCCTCTCCCGCTGGCGGGAGGGGGTGGTCGCCGGAGGCGACCGGGTGAGGGCCGCTACCCCAAAAATTCGCGCAGCTTCTTCTCCGTCGCCGCGGCGTCCTTCAACTCGCATTCCCAAATCGTAAGCGCGCGCCAGCCCTGCGCCGCGAGCGCCGCCTGATGCGCCGCGTCACGCGCGACGTTCTTGGCGATCTTCGCGCGCCAATATTCGGCATTGGCTTTCGGCATGCGCGCGCCGCGCTGACACTCATGGCCGTGCCAGAAACAGCCATGGACGAAAATCGCGCGCTTGCGGCCGATGTACGCGATGTCGGGATTGCCCGGAACGTCCTTGCGGTGCAGGCGATAGAACGGCGCGAATGTTCTCAGCATCGCCCGCACGGCGAGTTCGGGCGACGTGTCGCGCCCCTTCACCGCGCGCATGATGGCGGAGCGCTGGGCCGGCGTTTCTTTCCGGCGCACGCCTAGCGCCCCCTCCCCAGCCCTCCCCCGCTGCGCTGCGCTTGCGGGAGAGGGAGCCTCCCCTCTCCCGCGAAGCGGGGGAGGGTCAGGGAGGGGGCTCAAGCCGCCTCCTGCAGAATGCAAGCCTTCAGCAAGGGCTCCAGCAGATGCGCCGCGACATGCCGCACAACCGGTACGACGACGCCGTCGCCGGTTAGGTGATACGCCTCATTGTATTTCTCCGGCAAAACATAGGCGTCTGGCAGCCCCATCAGCCGCGCCGTTTCGCGCGCCGACATCAGCCGCGAGCGCACACGGCCACTGTTTACGACGAGCACGAATTGCCGGCTGGAGCCGCCGGCCGGCGTGCGCAGACAGCCGGCGACATTGTCGAAACGCGCTTCGGCGCGCTGAATTCTGACGCCGTTCTGGTATCGCGTGCGACGGTAGAGCGTTCCAACCATTTTGCGCCCAGCGCGCTTGGCCTCGGCGATTTTCGCGAGATTGACCTCGCTCATCATGGCGATCAGCGCATTTGTCTCGCTAGCGCTATGCCACTCCACATCAGTCGGCGCGTCTTCGATCATGTCGATCAGCGACCTGTTGCGCAGCGGCGGCGCGGGCAAGCTCCACCAGAGCCAGCTGTTGCGTAGCGCTTTCGGCAAAGACTCATGCGCGACGACAAGCGCGCGCGTGTGAAACAAACCGCTATTGCGAGGAGCGAAGCGACGAAGCAATCCAGAATCTCGCGCGCCGCTCTGGATTGCTTCGCTTCGCTCGCAATGACGCAGGAGAGAGGCGGGAAGAATCACATCCTCTCGCGCCGCGATGATGAACAGGCGCGGGCGCGATTGCGGCACGAACAGCGCCGCGTCGATGACAAGCGCGCCGAATCTGTAGCGTTCCTTCGCCAGCGCCTCGCAGATTTTGATAAAATCCTTGCCGCCGTGCGAGGTCAGCGCGCCGCAGACATTTTCGAGAACGATGAGCGCCGGCGCGCGGCCCTCCTTGCGCAGCGTCTTCATCAAATCCCAGAAAGGCCAGAAGGTCCCCGACCTTTCGCCTTTCAGTCCGGCGCCGGCGCCGGCGAGCGATAAATCCTGACAGGGGAAGGACGCCCAGACGAGATCGGCGCGGCCGGGGAGCTGCGCTGTGGATATTTCGCGCACATCGCCGACGTGAAGCTCCTCGCCGCCCCAATTGGCGCGATAGCTTTCGGCTTTCTTGCGATCGAAATCATTGGCGAAAAGACAGCGCCAGCTCTCTCCAAGCCCGGCGCGGGCCATGCCGCCGCCGGCGAAGAATTCGTAATAGCTGGGCTTGTCCGCCATGTCTGCGATTCGCTCCGGGCGTAGCGTACCCGCTTGGCGCTCCAGTCGCGACTAAAAAGAACGCGCGTAAACCCTCTCCCATTGGGAGAGGGTTGGACCGAAGGTCCGGGGTGAGGGGCATCACGCCAATTGGTAAAGAGGCGGCAACCCCTCTCCCGGCTGCTTCGCAGCCACCCTCTCCCTATGGGAGAGGGTTTCGCGCCCCTTGGGTTTCGCTACGTCGCGACGACCATCACATGCACGGTCGGCTTCTTGCCCCACACCGATTGCACCGCGCCGCGCACGGCGCGTTCGATCGCCGTTGAAACGGCGTTAGCGTCGCGACGTCGCGGGCGCGACATTCCCTCGAAGGCGGCGAAAAGCGCTTCGTCAATGACGTCGCCCATGTCCTCGCCAAATTTTCCGCGCTTCGGCACGCCGGCGAAAACGACGTCCGGATCGCCGACGAGTTCGCCCTTGCGATCGACGGCGAGCGCGATGGAAACGACGCCGGCATAAGAGAGCCGCGCGCGGTCGCGCACGGCGCTGTCGTTCTCGGCGATGACCACATCGCCGTCCTTCATGAGACGACCATGCGGCGCCTCGCCGATCACGCCCGGCGCGCCAGGCGCCAGTCGCACAATGTCGCCATTGCGCGCCGAGACGACCTGCGCGGCGCCATGCGCCTTGGCGAAGGCCGCATTTTCCGTCAAATGATGCGCCTCGCCATGCGCCGGCACGGCGATCTGCGGCCGGATCCATTCGTACATTTGCGCAACCTCGCCGCGGCGCGGGTGGCCTGAGCAGTGCACGAGGTGGTCGTGATCGGTGATGACCTCGACGCCAATGTCGCAAAGATTATTGATGACGCGGAAGACCTCGCGCGCATTCCCGGGAATTACTCGCGATGAAAAGATCACGCGATCGCCGGCGACAAGCTTGATCGTCGGATGATCGTTCGCGGCGGCGCGCGCCATGGCGGCGCGGGCCTCGCCCTGGCTGCCGGTGGCGATGACCACCGTCTTGTCGCGCGGCAGGGTCGGCAGCAATTCCGGCGCATGAAAACCCGGCAAGCCGTCGAGATAGCCGCAGTCGCGCGCCACCTGAATGACGCGATCCATCGCCCGCCCGGCGACGACGACGGTGCGCCCGCAGGCCTGCGCCGCTTCGGCGATGCCGCGCAGCCGCGCGACATTGGAGGCGAATGTCGTCACCAGCACACGGCCCGGCGCTTCGGCGATCAGCGTGCGCAGGGTGCGCGCGACGTCGGCTTCAGAGAAGCTGTCGCCCTCGCGCAGGATGTTGGTCGAATCGCAGATCAGCGCGGCGACGCCTTCGTCGCCAAGCGCGCGCAGCCGCGCCTCGTCGATGCGCGTTCCAACGCCGGGCTGCGGATCGATCTTCCAGTCGCCGGTATGAACGAGCAAACCGAGCGGCGTGCGGATCGCCAGCGCATTCGCTTCCGGAATCGAATGCGCCACGGCGACATATTCAACCTCGAACGGATCGAGATCGAGCTTCGCGCCGGCATGCGTCAAGGCGATGTCGATCTTCGGCGCGCCCGGCTCGTTCAGCCGCCGCACTTCAAGCAGGCCCGCCGCGAAGGGCGTGGCGAAGACCTTGCAATTGAGCCGTGGCCACAATGTCGCGAGACCGCCGATATGGTCTTCATGAGCATGGGTAATGCAAATGGCAACGAGATCGCGCGCGATCTTCTCGACGAAGGCGATGTCCGGGAAGACGAGGTCGACGCCGGGAAGCTCCGGCCCGGGAAAGCCGAGGCCGCAATCGACCATCAGCCATTTGCGCTTCTTCGGCGGCCCATAGCCATAGAGCGCCATGTTCATGCCGATTTCCCCGAGCCCGCCGAGCGGCAGGAACACGAGGTCGGCTTCTGGCGTCGTCATGCGGCGCCTCCCGCCGCGGTCCGCCTCGGCCCGAGCGAAACGTCGCCCGCTTCGATGACCCGGTCGCCCTCGCGCGTCGCCAGCACCAGCCGGCCGGTCGCGTCGATCGTCTCGAAGCGTCCCTCGACCGCATTGCGTGGCAGCTCGACGCGAATTTGGGCGCCGAGATAGGCGACGTCCTTGAGCCACGCCTCGCGAATGTCGGCGAAGCCCCCGCCGCCACGCCAAAGATCGAGCGTATCGACGAGCGCGTCGGAAAGATGCGCAAAGAGCGCCGCGGCGTTCGGCGCATTCGGGCCGATCGACGTCAGCGCGCGGGCTTTAAACGGCAGATCGCGCGGCGCCTCGACGCAATTGACGCCGATCCCGACGATCGCGACCGAGGCGCGCGGCGCGCGCGCGTCGCCGGTCGGCACGCCGACGTTCTCAAGCAAGATTCCGCCGAGCTTGGCCCCGTCGAGCAGAAGATCATTCGGCCATTTCAACGCGAAGCGGCCAGCCTCGCCCGTCGCTGCGCGCAGGGCGCGCAGCGTCGCGACGCTCGCGACGAAGCCGAGCTGCGGCGCAACCGCGCTTTCGCCGAAATCGCTGAGAACGAAGCTCGCATGGAGATTGCCGGCCGGCGAGATCCAATCGCGTCCGAGACGGCCGTGGCCGCAGGTCTGCCGCGCGGCCACTACCCATAGCGGCCCCCGCTCGCCGTTTTCGATCAGGCGGCGGGCTTCGTCATTGGTCGAATCGACGCTCTTCAGCGCGAGGAGGCGCACGCCGCGGGCGCGCGCCAATGTTCCAAGCTCCACGCGCGAACTTCCTCCCTGGATCACGCTGCGATTAGGCGGAATCGCCTAAACCCAGATGACGTGATCGATTCCAAAAGCTTAGAGCGCGCTTTGTGCGAAAAACCTTTTTCGCGAGCCGCGCTCTAGAAGAGCGATTTGGCCGCCGCCGCCGCCGCATCCATGACAGGCGTGGGATAGACCCAAAATCCAAGCAGCGCCAGTGTCGAAACGGCAAGCACCGCGCGCACCGCCATCGGCGCGCGGTCGAAGGCCGGCGCCGGCTCGTCGAAATACATGACCTTGACGACGCGCAAATAGTAATAGGCCGCGACTGCGCTCGCCAGAACGCCGATGACCGCGAGGCCGAAGAGCCCGGCGTCGACCGCGGCGAGCAGCACGTAATATTTGGCGAAAAAGCCCGCGAGCGGCGGAATGCCGGCGAGCGAGAACATCAGCATCGCCAGGAAGAACGCCATCCAGCCATTGGTGCGCGACAGGCCGGCGAGATCGGCGACATTCTCAACATATTTGCCCTGGACGCGCATCGCGAGAATGGCGGCGAACGTCCCGAGCGTCATGATCAGATAGATGGTCAGATAGATCGCGACGCCGCGCACGCCCGCCTCGTCGGCGGCGGCGAGACCGATCAGCGCAAAGCCCATATGGCCGATCGAGGAATAGGCCATCAGCCGCTTGATGTTCTCCTGGCCGATCGCCGCGAACGAGCCGAGCAGCATCGAGGCGATGGAGATGAAGACGACGATCTGCCGCCACTGGTCCTTCACGCCCGGAAAGGCGGTGAAGACGAGGCGCAGGGTGATCGCCACCGCCGCCATTTTGGCGGCTGACGCGAAGAAGGCGGTGACCGGAGTCGGCGCGCCCTGATAGACGTCGGGCGTCCACATATGAAAGGGCGCCGCCGACATTTTGAAGGCGAGAGCGGCCAGAACGAAGACGAGTCCGAAAATCACGCCGATCGGCGCCGAGGTCGAGACGGCCGCGGCGATCCCGGAGAAAGACACCGTGCCGGCGAAGCCGTAGAGCAGCGATGCGCCGTAGAGCATCATGCCGGAGGAGAGCGCGCCGAGAACGAAATATTTCAGCCCGGCTTCCGACGATTGTCCGTCATCGCGCGCGAAGGCGGCCATCACATAGAGCGCCAGCGACATCAGCTCCAGGCCGAGATAGAGCGCGATGAGATTATCGGCCGAAATCAGCAGCAACATGCCGAGCGTCGAGAGGATGATGAGCACCGGATATTCGAATTTTTCGAGCCCGTTGCGTTGCAGCCAGTCGACCGACATCAGGATCGACGCGATCGCGCCGATGAGGGTCAGCGCCTTCATGAAGCGCGAAAAGCCGTCATCGATATAGGCGCCGTCGAAGACGCTCGTATCGGGCGTGCTCGACAAGGCGATCGTGACCAGGGCGAGGCCCAGAATGCCGACCGCCATCTCGTCGACGAGGCCGAAACCGCGCTCGCCGCGCCAGGCGCCGATAAGGATGAGAACCATTACGCCGACGGAAGGAAGTGATGCGCGAGTTGAACGAAGAAGGGCATCGTCAGCGATCCGTCATTGGCCAGCGGCCGCGAGCTTAATCGCGTCGATGAGCGCCGTATGAGTCTGGATGAGATTGTCGACCGAGGCCTGCGTCGCGCTCAGAATCGGCTGCGGCTGCACGCCATAGTAGATCGTGAGCAGCACAAGCGGCGCGAAGATCGCGATCTCGCGCGGCGTCAGATCGGCGATGCTCATGAGGCTCGCCTTATCCAAGGCGCCGAAGATCACGCGACGGTAAAGGTAAAGCGCGTAAGCCGCAGAAAAGATGACGCCGCTCGTCGCGATCAACGCGACCCAGCTGTTCGCCTGGAACGCGCCGGCAAGCGACAGGAATTCGCCGATGAAACCTGTCGTTCCAGGCAGGCCGACATTGGCCATGGTGAACAGCATGAAGACGAAGGCGTAGATCGGCATGCGGTTCACGAGGCCGCCATAGGCCGCGATCTCGCGCGTATGCATGCGGTCGTAGATGACGCCGACGCAAAGGAACAGCGCGCCGGCGACCAAGCCATGCGAAATCATCTGGAAGATCGCGCCTTGCATGCCCTGGGCGTTCAAGGTGAAGAGCCCCATCGTGACGTAGCCCATATGCGCCACGGACGAATAGGCGATAAGCTTCTTGATGTCTTCCTGAACCAGCGCGACGAGCGAGGTGTAGACGATCGCGATCACCGAGAGCGCATAGACGAATGGCGCGAAATGGGTTGAAGCGTCCGGAAACATCGGCAGCGAGAAGCGGATGAAGCCGTAGCCGCCCATCTTCAGCAGAATCGCCGCAAGGATGACCGAGCCCGCCGTCGGCGCCTCGACGTGCGCGTCAGGCAGCCAGGTGTGCACCAGCACGGTGATGTCGGTCGTGCCGGCCTTGCCGTACATGGCGAGGATCGCGACCAGCATGAGGAGCGAACCGACGAGCGTGTAGAGAAAGAATTTGAAGCTCGCATAGACGCGCCGCTTGCCGCCCCAAATGCCGATGATGAGAAACATCGGGATCAGGCCGCCCTCGAAGAAGAGATAGAACAGCACGAGGTCGAGCGCGCAGAAGACGCCGACCATCAGCGTCTCGAGCACAAGGAAAGCGATCATATATTCCTTGACGCGCTTCTCGACCGAGGTCCACGAGGCCAGAATGGCGAAGGGCATCAGGAACGTCGTCAACAGAACAAAGGGCATCGAAAAGCCGTCGACGCCCATCTTGTAGACGAGACCCGAACCGAGCCAGTTTTTCTCCTCGACAAACTGAAAGGCCGCGCTCGTCGTATCGAACCCCGACCAGACGAAAAGCGACAAGGCGAAAGTCGCAATCGTGGTCGCGAGCGTCGCCCATCGGATATTGCGCAGGCTCGCTTCATCGTCGCCCTTCTGGGTGAGCAGGAAGGCGACGCCGACGAACGGCAGGAAAATGACCCCGGAGAGAATGCCGAAACCGAACATCAGCGCAGCCCTCCAGCGACGAAGTAAGTGACGACAGCGGCGACGCCGATGAGCATGGCGAAGGCGTAATGATAGACGTAGCCGGTCTGCAAACGCACGGCGAGCCGCGCGCCGTCGGCGACCCGCGCGGCGACGCCGTCAGGCCCGAGACCGTCGATGATCGCGCCGTCGCCGCCCTTCCAGAACAGCCGTCCGATGGCGAAGGCCGGGCGAACGAACAGGAAGTCGTAGAGCTCGTCGAAATACCATTTGTTGAGCAGGAATTGGTATAGACGCGGGAAGGCGCCCGCCAGCGCCGGCGCGCTTCCCGGCTTCAGCACGTAGACGTACAGCGAGACGAGAAAGCCCAAAACCATCATCGCGGTCGGCGCATAGCCGGCCCATTGGGGGATGGCGTGCATCTCGTGCAGGATCTCGTTGTGCGCGCCGGTGTAGAGCGCGCCCTTCCAGAATTCGGCATAGGCGTGACCGGCGAAATCGGGCTCGAAGACATAGCCGGCGCCAAGCGCGCCGATGGCCAGCACCGCAAGCGGAACGAGCATCGCGAGCGGCGACTCATGCGGCGCATGATGGCCGTGATCGTCGTGTCCGTGGCCATGCTCGTCCTCAGTCGCCGGTTCGTCATGCGAATGATTGACCGCGACGGGGTGGGCCGGACGATGGCCGAAGAATGTCATGAACACCAGACGCCATGAATAGTAGGAGGTCAGTCCCGCGGCGACGACGGTCGCGACGAAGCCGATCATCGCCGTCGTATGATGTTCGCCTGCGGCGAACGCCGCCTCGATGATGCCGTCCTTGGAAAAATAGCCGGCCGTGTAAGGGAAGCCCGTCAGCGCCAGCGTGCCGATCGTCATCATCGCGAAGGTGAAGGGGATGTCCTTGCGCAGCCCGCCCATGTTGCGCATGTCCTGCTCGTGGTGCATCGCGTGGATGACCGAGCCTGCGCCGAGAAACAGCAGCGCCTTGAAGAAGGCGTGGGTGAAGAGATGGAAGATGCCGAGCGAATAGGCGCCGACCCCTTCCGCGACGAACATGTAGCCGAGCTGCGAACAGGTCGAATAGGCGATGACGCGCTTGATGTCGTTTTGAACGAGACCGACCGTGGCGGCGAAAAACGCGGTCGCCGCGCCGATGAGGGTGACGAATTCGAGCGCGGCGGGCGCATGTTCGAAAATCGGCGACAGCCGCGCAACCATGAACACGCCCGCGGTCACCATGGTCGCCGCATGGATGAGCGCCGACACCGGCGTCGGGCCCTCCATCGCATCCGGCAACCATGTGTGCAGGAAGAATTGCGCCGATTTGCCCATCGCGCCGATGAAGAGCAGGAAGGCCGCCATGGTCAGCGCGTCGACGTCCATGCCGAAAAGGTGGATCGTCTTGCCGTCGAGCCCCGGCATGGCGGCGAAGACCTCCTCGAAGCCAAGCGACTTCGTCAGCTGAAAGACGAGGAAAATCCCAAGCGCGAAACCGAAGTCGCCGACGCGGTTCACGACGAAAGCCTTGATCGCCGCGGCATTGGCTGAGGGCTTTTGATACCAGAAGCCGATCAGCAGATAGGAGGCGAGGCCGACGCCCTCCCAGCCGAAGAACATCTGCACGAGATTGTCGGCCGTCACCAGCATCAGCATGGCGAAGGTGAAAAGCGACAAATAGGCGAAGAAGCGCGGACGATGCGGATCCTCGTGCATGTAGCCGATCGAATAAAGATGCACGAGACTCGACACCGTATTGACGACGACGAGCATCACCGCCGTCAGCGTATCGACCCGCAGCGCCCAGTCGACCTTGAGTGCGCCGACGGTCATCCAATTCCCGACGATCGGCGCGTAGCCGTGATCGTGGCCAAGCGCGACGTCGAAGAAGACAACCCACGACAGGACGGCGCAGATCATCAGCAGACCGGTCGTGACGAGTTCCGACGCGCGCGCGCCGATCCAGCGTCCGAACGCGCCTGCGATCAGAAAGCCGACGAGCGGAAGAAAGACGATGGCGTAAATCATCTCAGGGTCAGCCCTTCAAGGAATTGATGTCTTCGACCGCGATCGTGCCGCGGTTGCGATAGAAGGCGACGAGGATCGCGAGGCCGATGGCCGCCTCCGCCGCCGCCACGGTGAGAACGAAAAGCGCAAACACCTGTCCGGTCAGATCGGCGAGCGACTGCGAGAAGGCGACGAAGTTCAGATTGACCGAAAGAAGAATCAGCTCGATCGACATGAGAATGACGATGATGTTCTTACGGTTGAGGATGATGCCGGCGACGCCGAGCGTGAACAGGATCGCGGCGACGACGAGGTAATGCGTTAAGCCGATGGTCAGCATGTGAATCCTCGTTAGACGCCGGTCCGGAATGGAACTTTCTTGATTTCGATCACATTCTCGCGCGTGCGCGCGTTCTGTTCCTCGATCTTCTGGCGTTTGATGTTGGGCTTGTGATGGAGGGTCAGCACGATGGCGCCGATCATCGCCGTGAGCAGCACCAGGGCCGAGGCCTGAAAGAAGATCACATATTTCGTGTAAAGGATCTGCCCAAGCGCCGCGGTATTGCTCATTTGCGGAATGATCGGATTGGCGACGGCCTCACTGGCCGACGGCGCCGAGCTCCAGCCGATCGCCACCAGGCCCAGTTCCGCGAGCACGACGACGCCGACCGCGACGCCGATCGGAAGATATTTGATGAAGCCCTGCTTCAGCGCGGCGAAATCGACGTCGAGCATCATGACGACGAACAGGAACAGCACCGCGACCGCGCCGACATAGACGACGATGAGAATCATCGCCAGAAATTCCGCGCCAGCGAGGAGGAACAGTCCCGCGCCGTTGCAGAAGGCCAGGATCAGAAACAGCACCGAGTGCACCGGGTTGCGCGCAAAGATCACGACGCCGGCCGAGGCGATCATGATCGTCGCGAATAGGTAGAAAAATACGGCCTGCACGTTCTTCGTCCTTACTGCGCCGATGCGGCGTGTTCGTTCGCGGAGAGCCCCCACCCCAACCCTCCCCCGCTGCGCGGGAGAGGGAGCAGATTCGGCGCGACCCCGACGCTATGCGAATGCTGCTCGCATGCCTCCCCTCTCCCGCGTAGCGGGGGAGGGACAGGGAGGGGGTGAGGCCACAACGTCATTTCTTCGAGTTACCTGTACCGCGCGTCCATCGCGATGTTGCGCGCGATCTCGCGCTCCCAGCGGTCGCCGTTCTCGAGCAGACGCTCCTTCGTGTAGTAAAGCTCCTCGCGAGTCTCGACCGAGAATTCCGAATTGGGCCCCTCGACGATCGCGTCGACCGGGCAGGCTTCCTGGCAGTAGCCGCAATAGATGCACTTCACCATGTCGATGTCGTAGCGCGTCGTGCGGCGCGTGCCGTCATTGCGGCGCGGTCCGGCTTCGATGGTGATGGCCTGCGCCGGGCAGATCGCCTCGCAGAGTTTGCAGGCGATGCAGCGCTCCTCGCCATTGGGATAGCGGCGCAGCGCGTGCTCGCCGCGATAGCGCGGCGACTGCGGATTCTTCTCGTGCGGATAGTTGATCGTCGCCTTCGGCTTGAAGAAATAGCGCATCGACAACAGGAATGCGCCGACGAATTCCGAAAGGAAGAGCGACTTGGCGGCTTGATCGAGTTTCATGACGGCCTCAACTGCCTGCCGGTCCTGCCGGCCAGAACTGCAGCACGGCGGCGACGATGATGACCATGGCGAGGGAGATCGGCAGGAAGACTTTCCAGCCCAGACGCATCAGCTGATCATAGCGATAGCGCGGCACGAAGGCCTTCACCATGGCGAAGAAGAAGAAGAAGAAGCTCACCTTCAGCGTGAACCAGATCACGCCCGGCACATAGGTGAACGGCGCGACGCTAATCGGCGGCAGCCAGCCGCCAAAGAACAGGATCGTCAGCAGCGCGCACATGGTGACGATCGCCACATATTCGGCGAGCATGAACAGGACGTAAGGCGTCGCCGAATATTCGATCATGAAGCCGGCGACGAGCTCCGACTCCGCCTCGACGAGATCGAACGGCGGGCGATTGGTCTCGGCGAGCGCCGAGACGAAGAAAATGACGAACATCGGGAAGAGTCGTAGCCAGTACCAGCCGGCCATGCCGTAGGACGTATCCTGCGCGTTGACGATGTCGGTCAGATTGAGCGAACCGGCGCAAAGCAGCACCGTGATGATGACGAAGCCGATCGAGACTTCGTAGGAGACCATTTGCGCCGCGGAGCGCAGCGCCGAAAGAAACGGATATTTCGAATTCGACGCCCAGCCGCCCATGATGACGCCGTAAACGCCGAGCGACGACAGCGCGAAAATGTAAAGAATCCCGACGTTGATGTCGCCGACCGCCCAGCCGTCGGCGACCGGAATGACGGCCCATGCGGCGATCGAGAGCGTCGCCATGATGAACGGCGCGAACAGGAAGATGCCCTTGTTGGCGACGTCCGGTATCACCGGCTCCTTGAGCGCGAATTTGATGAAATCCGCGAAGCTTTGCAGAAGCCCCCAGGGTCCGACGACATTCGGTCCGCGCCGCAGCTGCACCGCCGCCCAGATCTTGCGGTCGGCAAGAATCACATAGGCCACATAGATCAGCAGCGCGACCGCGAGCAGCACGCTCTTCACGAGCGCGAGAAGAAGCGGATACGCGATGAAGAAATCCGAAATGGCGCTCGCCCAACCGTCGCTCACGTCCAAAGCTCCTATTCCGCCGCTTGCGCAAGCCGGCCCTGCGCCAGCGCCGAACATTCCGCCATGACCGCCGA
>JACOWC010000179.1 GCA_016177005.1 Methylocystis sp. | reverse complement strand
TTGATCGCCTCGCGATCGACGGGCGACGGCAGATAATGCACGACGGCGTCGAGCAGCGGCTGCACGCCCTTGTTCTTGAAGGCCGAGCCGCAGAAAATCGGGATGAAGGCGATTCTGCGCACGGCGATGCGGATGAGCCTGTGCAGCGTCTCCTCGTCCGGCTCCTGGCCGTCGAGATAGGCGGCCATGGCGTCGTCATCCATTTCGACCGCGGCTTCGATGAGCGCCGTGCGATATTCCTTCGCCTTGTCGAGAAGATCGGCCGGTATCTCTTCGTCGTGATATTTCGCGCCGAGCCCCTCGTCTTCCCAACGGCCTTCATGCGCACGAGATCGATAATGCCCTTGAAATTCGACTCGGAGCCGATCGGCAATTGCGCGCAGACCGGGCGGCCGCCGACGCGGGTCTTGATTTCCTCGACACAGCGGTCGAAGTCGGCGCCGATCTTGTCCATTTTATTGACGAAGACGATGCGCGGCACATTGTATTTGTCGGCCTGGCGCCAGACGGTCTCGGTCTGCGGCTCGACGCCCTGATTGCCGTCGAGAACGCAGACAGCGCCGTCAAGCACGCGCAAGGAGCGCTCGACCTCGATGGTGAAGTCGACGTGGCCGGGCGTGTCGATGATGTTGAGGCGCTTGCCGTTCCAGAAGGTCGTGGTCGCGGCCGAGGTGATGGTGATGCCGCGCTCCTGCTCCTGCTCCATCCAGTCCATCGTCGCGGCGCCTTCGTGCACCTCGCCGATTTTATGGCTCTTGCCGGAGTAATAGAGGATGCGCTCCGTCGTCGTCGTCTTGCCCGCGTCGATGTGGGCCATGATGCCGAAGTTACGGTAGTCCTCGATCGGATGAGAGCGGGCCATAAGCTTGTCCTCGTGAGCGCGCGCCGCGCCTTACCAGCGGTAGTGCGAAAAGGCGCGGTTCGCCTCAGCCATGCGATGGGTGTCTTCGCGCTTCTTCACCGCAGCGCCGCGGTTGTTGGAGGCGTCGAGCAGTTCGGCCGACAGGCGGTCGACCATGGTTTTGTCGTTGCGCCCGCGCGCCGCCGTGATGATCCAGCGGATGGCGAGCGCCTGACGGCGTTCGTTGCGCACCTCGACCGGCACCTGATAGGTGGCGCCGCCGACGCGGCGCGAACGCACTTCGATCGCCGGCGCGACGTTTTCGAGCGCCTGCTTGAACACGGCGAGCGGATCGCTCTTCGCCTTGGCCTCGACCTGGTCGAACGCGCCATAGACGATCGCTTCGGCGACCGACTTCTTGCCGTCGTACATGATCGAGTTCATGAATTTCGCGAGAACGACGTCGCCATATTTGGCGTCCTCGATAACCTCGCGCTTTTCCGCCCGGTGACGTCTCGACATGACCTAATCTCTCTTTTCATCGTCATGGCCGGGCTTGGCCCGGCCATCCGTTGATCGTGTTCGCGATCCCCGGGTCTCGCTTCGCTCGCCCGGGGATGACCGTCGCTTAAGCTCCGGTCACTTGGGCCGCTTGGCGCCGTATTTCGAACGGCGCTGCTTGCGGTCCTTGACGCCCTGGGTGTCCAGCACGCCGCGCAGAATGTGATAGCGAACGCCGGGAAGGTCCTTGACGCGGCCGCCGCGGATCATCACCACCGAGTGCTCCTGAAGATTATGGCCCTCGCCCGGAATGTAGCCGATGACCTCGAACCCGTTGGTCAGGCGCACCTTGGCGACCTTGCGCAGCGCCGAATTCGGCTTCTTCGGCGTCGTCGTATAGACGCGCGTGCACACGCCGCGCTTCTGCGGGCAGGACTGCAGATGGCGGGCCTTCTCGCGATAGGTCGGCGCTTGGCGCGGCTTGCGGATCAACTGGCTGATCGTCGGCATTCAATAAGGTCCTTCGCGGATTGCGAATGGCGGATTTCGGGACCCGGCGCGCATAGCCTTAAGGCATGCGCAAACGAGCGAAGCGCCGATGGCCGTAAGGGCCAGGGCGCTTCTAACGCAGAGGATCCCGGAAGCCGGGATCGTGCCTTCCTGTCCGACGAGTCTTTGGACGAGTTCTGATCGAAAAAGTCTTGCAACTTTTTCGAAAACGCGTCCTACGCGCCGGTATGATTACCAATTACGCTTGGCGGTCACAGGCAAGGCGACAGCGTTTAAGTTCGAAGGATCGAGAGCGAGGCGCTCGCCGACGGCATGAACTTACGGCCTGTCGAAAGTGGGCGGAACCTAATGGCGAAGGTCCGGGGCGTCAAGCGGAGAGTGCGTCATGAGGGGAGAAAATTCATTTCCCCTCATCATTGCGAGCGAAGCGAAGCAATCCAAAGCCGCGCCCGCTGCTCTGGATTGCTTCGTCGCGATGCTCCTCGCAATGACAAAGGCCGAATTTCCAGCGCGTCGATATGTCATTGAGGAAGAAAATTCTTCAAAAACTCGATCACCGGCCCCGCGTGCTCGCCGAGCTTTTGCGCCGCCTCGTCCCAGCCCTTGATCGCCGCCGCCATGTCCTTGCCCTTGAGAAAGGCGCGATAGACCGCGTTGATCGTGCTGGCGATCGAAAAGGCCTGCGTCTTTTCCGGGTCGGGCGCGTCGATCGGGTCCGGCCGGGGCGCCAGAACGCCCGGCTCCAGCGGGGGCGCGGGCGCCGCGGGCTGCGGCGCGAAATCTTCCTCGACCTTGTCGATGCCTCGCGAAACCGCCGGCTCGAAAATATCTGGCGTATATTCGCGCACGGTTTCGGCAAAGCCGGCGATGGCGTCCCTCGGCAGCGGCGCGGACAGGGCGCCGCTTTTTACATCGTCATAGAAACG